>JBKPSU010000053.1:0-40291 GCA_046735135.1 Actinomycetota bacterium | reverse complement strand
AGCGGATCGACTGCCACCGCCACGCTGGGGTGGTTCTTGGCGGCGGCACGCACCATCGACGGACCGCCGATGTCGATCTGCTCGACGCATTCGTCCATGCTGGCGCCCGAGGCGACGGTTTCGCTGAACGGATACAGGTTCGCCACGACGAGATCGAATGCCTCGATGCCGAGCTCCTCCAGCGCCGCAGCGTGCTCTGGCTTGCGAAGATCCGCCAACAGTCCGGCGTGCACACGCGGGTGCAGCGTCTTGACGCGTCCGTCGAGCACCTCGGGGAAACCGGTGAGCTCCTCCACCGGTGTGACCGGAACACCCGCACCCGCAATGGTTTTCGCGGTCGACCCGGTTGAGACGATCGCGACTCCCGCCTCGTGGAGGCCCTTGGCCAACTCGGGCAGGCCCGTCTTGTCGTAAACGCTGACCAACGCCCGTCGAACCGGCTTGCGCCCGCTGTTGCCACTCATCCGATGCTCGCCTTTCGTCCATTCCAGGTCACGCCGCACTTTGCGAGCTCAGCCAGGACATCTGCCAACAGTCGCCGTTCGACGACCTTGATCCGCTCGTGCAGGGTTGCTTCGTCATCGTCGTCGAGCACCGGCACCGGCTGCTGGGCCAGCAGCGGGCCGGTGTCGGTACCCGCATCCACCAGGTGCACGCTGCAGCCCGTCACCTTCACGCCGTAGGCCAGCGCGTCGGCAACGGCGTGCGCGCCGGGAAACGACGGCAGCAGCGCCGGGTGGGTGTTGACCACGCGGCCGGGAAACCGGGAAAGGAACTGCGGGCCAAGGATTTTCATAAAACCGGCCGACACCACCCAGTCGGGCTCATGCGCCGCCGTCGCATCGGTGATCGCCGCGTCCCAGGCGGCGCGGTCCGGGTAGTCACCCAGCCGCACCCGGTAGCTCGGCAGCGACGCCGCGGCCGCGACCTCGACGGCCCGGCAGTCCCGGTCGACGCCGACCGCGACGATGCGGGCCGGATAGTCGCCGACGGCGGATTCCAGCAGCGACTCGAGCAGAGACCCCGTGCCGGAGGCCAGCACCACCACCCGTGCCGGTGCGCTCGGGGGCACTCGGAGGGGTTGCTGCACGCGACGAGCCTAATCGTCGGCAGGACGTCGCTGGTCGCCAATCGGGCCCGGCGTGGCGTCGTCGTCGATGTATTCGAAGTCCTCCGGGTCGGGCAGGTCGTCGAGGTCGTGCGCATTCACCTCACGCGGCGGAAGCTGCACGATCGGTTCGGGTTCGTCGACCGGCTCCTTCTCCTCGGCTTCGGGTTCGATGTCGGGGTCGAACGCCGGTCTCAGCTCCGGTTCGGGCTCGTCGTCGAACGCCGGTTCCAGCTCCGGTTCGGGCGGCGGCCCCGGTTCGAAGTCCTCGTCGTCCACGTCGTCCACGTCCTTCAGGACCGGGGCCTTGCGTGGCCTGCGGGCGATGCCGCCCGCCATCGCCACCGTCAGCCCGCCGATCCCCACGAACCACAGGAACACCGCGGGTCCGAACGTCGTCTGGTCGACACCGACGTGGCCGAAATTGCCCAACTGCCCGCCGCCCGCATACCCCAGCAGCGCCATCGTCGCGGCGGCCACCGCAGACGCGATGATCAGCTTGCCGATCGCAGGCAGCAGCGTGAGAGGCCGCCGCGCGCACTGCTGGCCGACGACGACAGCGGAGGCGGCCGCGACGATCAGCAGCGCCACCCATATCGGGCCGAGCGGCGGCGTCGGAACCGCCGCCAGTATGGGCAGCGCGGGGATGTCGCCGCCGAACACGGTGAACGAGCTGAACGTCGCCAACCCGACGTGCGCGCTGGACCCCACCGCGACAGCGGACGTGCCGACGATGACGTTGGGTGCGTAGAGCATCGACAACACCGTCAGACTGAACTGGCCGAACACCGAGTCGGTGATCGCATAAAGCTCATGCATGGTCGACCAGTGCACGACCAGCGACAGCGCCGTCACCGCGCTCGACAGCCCGAGCAGCGCCAGCACTCCGGCGAAGGCGGGCCTGCCCGCATCGGCGACCCACATCGGCATACCGGACGACGCCACCAACCGTCGGCCCGCCTTGGACCCGACCCCGAGCGCCGCGCCGATCGCGTGCACGGCCAAAACCCCGACGAACGCGCGCAGCGCATTCGGGGTCTGCAGTTCGGTGAGCACCGACGCGGCGTCATGCACGACGGCCAGCGAGATGGCGGCGATGAGCAGCGGGCCGCCCAGCGCCGACGCGACGATCCACCGGATGACGAACCAGGATCCCTGCGCAGGCGCCGCGGCCGCCGTCGTCCGCGCGGTGCCCCAGACCATCGCCAGCACCGGCAGCAGCGGCATGACGCCGAGCTCGCGGCCGCCGATCGACACCGGCACCTGATGCACGCCCAGCCACATGCTGGCGATCGCGCCGAGCGCGCCGGTCATGTCGCTGTTGGCGATGAGTAGCTGCAGCAGCACCACCGCGGCGATGATGACGAGCGCAACCAGCGACGGGCCGAACGCGACCCTGAACAGGTCGCGAGCCTGGCGTGTGCTGCCAGCCGACCTGTTCTCCACGACTAGCAGTATCGCCCTTCGCGCACGCTCGCGAACTCACGCAACGCGAGGACCCCGACTACGACGATGCGTTGCCGGACTGATTGGACGAGGACGACGAAGGCTGCGACGGCACCTGGCTGGTCGGAGCCGAGCTGGGGGCTTGCGGCTGGCCGTAGGTCGGGAAGCCGGTAGGAGGCGTCGGCGGACCGCTCTGCTGGCTGCCGCCGATGGCCTGGTAGTTGCTGCCCGTGGAGCCACCCTGGTATCCGCCGTACTGCGACGGGTAGCCGGGACGCTGCTGATGCGATCCGCCCTGATGCTGCGCGTGCTGGCCGGGCTGGCCGTAGTACTGCTGCCCCTGCGCGCCGTATCCGCCGTACTGCTGCTGCTCGTACTTCGGCTGCTTCGGCGCCGGCGCTGCGAGGATGCCCGCGTCGAGCAGCAGCGCCCAGATCGCGGCGGCTGCCTGCAGGAGCGTCAGCCCGATGACGACATACAGAGCCCAGCCGATACTGACCTGGGCGGGCGTGTTGACGATTTCGCTGATGACCAGCAGGAAGGCCAGAACGGAAATCGCCGCGACGACGCCGACGTAGATCCTCTGCTTCGGCAGCAGCCCGACCCCGGCGAGCAGCCCGGCAAGAACGGACGTCAGGACGGCGAGGCCGAGACCCAGCGAGGTGCCGCTGGCCGCATCGCCCAGTTGCCCGAAGTCGGTGGCGCTGAGCGTGAACATCGGACCGAAGCTGAACAGATAGACAAGCAGGCCGAGGCCGGCGACCGCGGCGAGCAGGATGAACGGCAACTTGCTCGGGCCTGTGGCCGTCGTCTGTGCGGGGACTTGACCCTGACCGTGCGATGGCTGCTGCTGCTCGAGCTTGCCGAACTGCTGGGTGGGGGCGCTGAACTGGTGGGTCGGCTGCTGGCCGGTGGAATAACCGGAGCCGCCTTGCGGGTAGGTCATGACCTCTCCTGCTTTTGTTGGGGCGTCGCTCCCCGCGACGCGCTGCGTCGGAACGCCGCTCATGAAACTCATGAACTCGGGACCGCATGAGCGATTCAACTCCACGCTAGCGCACGCTCGCTTACGCGGACGCAAGCACGGGAGCGTCAGCCCAATTCTCCTCCGCATTCTCGATTTCGCGAACCAGCGGCAACACCCGCGATCCGAAGTACTCGATCTCCTCCTGAAAGTGCAGGAAGCCACCGAGAATCAAGTCCACACCCCGTTTGCGGTACGCCGCAATGCGTTCCGCGATCTGTTCGGGTGTGCCGATCAGTTGCGTGCGGAAGCCGTCGTTGTACTGCACCAAGTCCTCGAACGACGAATCGGCCCACATGCCGCGCTTGTCAGCGGTGGAGTTGCCAGCGTGTTGTTCGGCGGCTCGGAACCCCTCCACAGCCGGACGGTTGGCCTTCGCGACGATTTCGCGAAGAGTTTCGCGCGCCTCGGCCCCGGTGTCTCGGGCGATGATGAATCCGTTCAGGCCGAATTTGACCTCGCGAGCGGCCTCACGCGCGTGGTCGCGCACGTCGACGACCTGCTCGGTGACGCCGTCGAAGTCCTTACCGTTGGAGAAGTACCAGTCGGCGTGGCGGCCGCCGTTGCGCCGGGCCGCGGTGGAGTTGCCGCCCTGGAAAATCTCCGGGTTGGGTCGGGCGGCGGTGTTGAGCGGCTTGGGCTTGAGGGTGAAGTCGTGGATGCGGTAGAAGTCGCCGCGGAAATCGACGTCGTCCTCGGTCCATATCTTGCGGAGCACCTGGAGGAACTCCGCGCTGCGGCGGTAGCGCTCGTCGTGCTCCAGCCACGGCTCGCCGAGATGGGTGAACTCGTCCTTGAACCAGCCGGATACCACGTTGACGGCGAAGCGGCCGCCCGACAGCTGGTCGGCCGTCGCGCCCAGCTTCGCCAGCACGGCGGGCTGCCACAACCCGGGGTGAACGGCGGCGATCACCTTCAGGCGCTGCGTGGCCAGCAGAAGGGCGAGGCTGAAGCTGGTGGACTCGTGCTGATACTCGGCGCCGTAGCTGGCCTCGTAGCGCACCTGGGAGAGCGCGTAGTCGAACCCGTTGTTCTCGGCCGTCTGCGCCAGCTTGACGTTGTAGTCACGTTGTAGTCATAGCCCCAGTCGGTGCGCTGCTCGATATCGCTGGTGACAAGGCCACCGCTGACGTTGGGCACCCAGTACGCGAACTGGACATGATCGGCGATGCGTTCAGTCGTCATGCTGTGCCATGACAACAGCGTGGGCGGGCACCGTCGCGGGTAACGCTCGCGCTGAAGGAAAGTCAGACTTCGACGATCCTGGTCGCCGCGATCCCGTTGAAGCGCGACGACGTCACTGACGTGTACGCGCCCATCACCGGGCTGACGATCACGTCGCCGGTGTTGAGCGCAGGCATCGGATAGTCGCGGGCGATGACGTCGGCGCTGTCGCATGTGGGTCCGGCCAGCGTGACGGGCTCGTAGCCGCCTGCGCCGCCGAATATCTCGCGCATCGCCAGGATCGGCGGGTGCACGTCCTCGGTCATCACGTTGGAGTACGTGCCGTAGACGCCGTCGTCGAGGTAGTGCCACATCCGGCCGTCGCGCACGGCACTGCCGACCACACTGGTCAACAGCGTCATACTGTCGGCGACCAGGAATCGGCCCGGCTCGGCCAGCAGGGTGAACTCGTCCCGCCGGTCGCCGAGCACGTCGTCGACGATGCGCGCGATGTCGCCGATCGCGGGCACCGGTTCGCGGTAGGCGACGGGAAAGCCGCCGCCGATATCGATGGTCTCCGTTGGCACGCCGAGTGTCCGGCCGATGTGGTCGGCGAGTTCGAGCGTGCCGCGCAGTGCTTCCCGGTACGGCTCGGCGGTCGCGCCCTGGCTGCCGACGTGAAAACTGAAGCCCGCAAAGCGCACTCCCGCGGTCAGCACGTGCTTGACGACGAGCTCGGCATCGGCGGGACAGACGCCGAACTTCGTCGAGAGGTCCGATTTCGCCGACGGATTGCGGAACGCCAGCCGCACCAGAATGTCGATGTCTGCGGGGAGCCCCGCGAACTTCTGCACCTCGACCGGATTGTCGACCACGAAGGTGCGCACACCCGCGATGTAGGCGTGGTCGATGTCGGATGGCTTCTTGATGGGATTGGTGTTGATGCATCGCTTCACGGGAAGCCCAAGCGAGCCGATGAGGTCGAGTTCGGAGTTCGTCGCGACGTCGAAACCGCCGCCGCTGGCGGCCACTGCGCGCAGCACCGCCGGATGGGGCGCAGTTTTGACCGCGTAGTACAGCCGAAAGCCGCGGAGGTGGGACGCCAGCAGCCGGTGCTGCTCGACGACGCGGTACGGGTCGAGCGCCAGCAGTGGCGTGCCGTACTGCGCGACGAGCGCACGCCAGCCCTCGGTATCGCCCCTTTCCCGCAGGGAGTCACGCAGCTGCGACCGTAGCGACGGGTGCATCGTCGGCCTCCCCAATGCTCGGCTCGCGGCCCGCGAGGAGTCCCTTGAACCGTTCGTAGCTGACGATGGCAAGAACGTAGAAGCCGATGTCGGACACCAACTTTCCAAAAATCCATCCGATGACCACGTTGTCGAACATGACGGGGCCGAGGTAGTAGGCCAGCGGCCGGATCGCGATGCTGTCGATCACTTCGGCCGGACCGAATTCGATTGCGACACTGCGCAACGCGAACATGTTGGCGATCACGATGCGCGGGCCCAGCGGTCGCGCGCAGTGCTCGCCGTACGCCCATCGCACGGCACTCGTGTAGGCGGCGGCGTAGTAGCCGGCCGACGCGCCGACCGTCGCGGTGATCGCGGCGGCCGCCATGGACCCGGTGAGCAGGTACGCGACGGCGGCGCCGCCGAGCTCGCCAACCGTTCCCGCGATCTCGCAGGGCAGGTAGCGGCGGACCCACTCCATGAGTTTCTGGCGCGCGCCGCCGGTTGCCTCCATGCCTTGGAGTGTTTCGGCCCGCGGCAGCCACGTCGCGAGTAGCGCGCTACCTCATTCGTCGCCGACCGTCCCGCGGACCCCGACCTTGCTCCTCAGACTGGAACACGTTCTAATTCTGGGTATGGACTACGGGCTTGTACTGTTCACGAGCGATCGTGGAATCACCCCCGCTGCGGCGGCCAAGCTGGCTGACCAGCACGGATTCACCACGTTCTACGTGCCCGAGCACACCCACATACCGGTCAAGCGCGAGGCCGCACACCCCACGACCGGTGACGAATCGCTGCCCGATGACCGCTACATGCGCACGCTGGACCCGTGGGTGTCGCTGGGCACCGCATGCGCGGTGACGTCGCGCGTGCGGCTGTCGACGGCGGTGGCACTGCCCGTCGAGCACGACCCCATCACCCTGGCCAAGTCGATCGCCACGCTCGACCACCTCTCCGGTGGCCGCGTCAGCCTTGGCGTCGGATTCGGTTGGAACACAGACGAACTCGCTGACCACAACGTGCCCGCGGGCCGACGGCGCACCATGCTGCGCGAGTACATCGAGGCGATGCGCGCGCTGTGGACCCAGGAGGAAGCCGAATTCGACGGCGAGTTCGTGAAGTTCGGGCCGTCGTGGGCGTGGCCGAAGCCGATCCAGTCCCACATCCCCGTGCTGGTCGGTGCGGCGGGCACCGAGAAGAACTTCAAGTGGATCGCGAAGTCCGCCGATGGCTGGATAACCACACCGCGCGACTTCACCATCGACGAGCCCGTGAAGCTGCTGCAGGACACCTGGGCCGCCGCGGGTCGCGAGGGCGCGCCGCAGATCGTCGCCCTGGACTTCAAGCCGGACCCCGAGAAGCTCGCCCACTGGCGGGAGATCGGCGTCACCGAGGTCCTCTTCGGCCTGCCCGACAGGTCCGAGGAGGAAGTCGCCGCCTATGTCGAGCGGCTCGCGGGCAAGCTGGCCGCGCTCGTCTGACGCAGCAGCTCGACGAACGCCTGCGCGGCGGCGTCGACGCCTTCGTCGTCGTCGGTGGCGACGAGATCGAGCAGCAGCCCGCGGGTGACGGCGAGGCCGAGTCGCACGAAAGCGGGGTCGGCGCTGTGGCCGGTCTTGGCGCCGCCCTCGCTCAGCCAGGACTCGACGGCGCCGGGCAGCATCCGGGTGAAGGGCCGCTCGCCCTGCGCGCCGCGGGCGTAGCACTCGAAGAACAGCCGCTCGAACCGCCGCAGCTCGGGCCTGCGGACGTCGGCCCACATGGCGGCCATCGCATCGGCGGGCTGGGTGGCGGCGTCGGGCAGCACCGTCATCTGACGGCGCTCGACCTCGTCGACGATCGCCAGAAGCAGCTCGTCGCGGGAACCGAAGTGGTGCAACAGCATTCGATGGCTGGTTCCGACGACGTCGGCGACATCGCGCAGCGAGCGGTCACCGATGCCGCCGTCGGCGAAGGCGTCGATGAGCGCGTCGAGCAGCTGCCGTCGCCGCTCGACGTCAGGTGGCCGAGCCACGCAGTTGCTCGCTGCGCGCCTTCAGGCCCTGCGCCTCGAGGTCGAGGTAGCGCTTGGTGGTGCCGCGCATGAGCCGCGCGACCAGGCCGCCGACCGGCCCCTGCTGATCGAGCCGCTGCCGGACCAGGGTGCGACCACCGCGCTGCGCGACGACCTCGTGGACAGCGATGGTGCGGCCCCCCGGCGACCGCTGCTCCCAGGTCCACGAGCCGCCGTCGTCGACCTTGGTGACCTCCCACACCAGCTTGGGCAGGCGCGGTTGCTTGATCTCGAACCGCTTGCCCACCGCAAGCCCTGGGCCGTCGAGCGCCTTGAGGCTCGTCACCGAGGCGGTCCACTGCGGCCAGTTCTCCACGTCTGAGAAGACGTCCCACACCAGCGCAGGTGGGGCGTCGATTTCGATGGCGCAGTCGGTAATCATGTACCGGATGGTACAGGAATTGGATGCCGTTGAGGTAGCCATCGAATGAAGATTCGCGTAGCGGACTACGCGTGCCCCGGCCGAGGCGGTGCATCAAAGTTCACAGCAAGCGCACAACCCTGTGAAAGGAAACGCCATGCCATCGATCAGCCCACTCATCGTCCGGGTCTTCGACTCACCCACCGAATCTCGCCGCAGGCGGGAAAGCCAGCGCAATCGCGTCGAGTCCAAGGGACGCGTGGCCAAACGCCGGTCACGGTGACGCGGTTGCCGTAGTCCATCCCCGCGATGGTTGATTTCGACCTTCCGCTGCTTGCGTGGGACTAGGCCAGGCGCGCGCGGTTGCCGTGCTCGGTCGTCGTCACGACGATGTCAGCACCGAGCGGATCGCCGTCGGACATCAGGCCGACGAGATCCTCGTCTTCCGTCAACGCCATGAACCGGGAACCGTCGGTAACGAGCCTGCCGATGATGACCCCGGTTCGCACCGGCCAGTCGTAACGCACGGAGTAGGTCTCGACCGTCGCGGGGCCGTCCACCACCTCCGTCACGGAGATCGTGGGCAGCGCCGCCACCTCGTCGTTCAGCGCCGTGCTGCGATCGGTGCGCCAATTGACCGGCAGCGACGAGTAGATGCCGACCGAGTACTTGCTCATCGTGCCGCCGTTGGCGCCGACGAGGCCGAATCTTCCTGGCTTGTCGCGCATCTCGGCGACTGTCTCGGCAATGGCGTGTAGCGAGTAGCTGTTGCCCGGTCCACCGAAGTAGGGCAGGCCGCCGGTCAGTGTCAGCCCGCGCGGGTCGTCGGCATCGACGCCGAGCGCCTCGCAGATGGCGAAGACCGGGAACGGGAAGCAGCTGTACAGGTCGAAGGTGGCGATGTCGTCGACGCCGATTTCCGCAACGCGCAACGCTTCCTGTGCTGCATGCACCGTCGCGGGGCTGGCGCCGAGGTCGACGCGGTCCAACAGTCCCTGCTCGACCATGTCGGAATGGCCGTGCACGTACACCCACTTCTCCTCGGGCACACCGAGTCGACGCGCAGCATCCACGGACATCATCAGCGCCGCGGCGCCCTGGTTCACCTGGTCGCGGGCGACGAGCAGCCGCGGGTACGGGTCGCAGATCATCCGGTTGTCGTCGGTGACCGTCGCGATCTCCTCAACCGACCGTTCGACCGGCGACGACGAAAACGGGTTCTTCGCAGCGATTTTCGAGAACGGCGCGAACAGCTCGGCCATCGTCTGCCGGTAGTCGGCGACGCTCAGGCCGAGCCGGGCGCGACGCGCATTATCCAGCAACCCGTACTGCACTGGCGCGCCGGTGAGGCCGTGTTTGATCGTGTATCCGCTGACGTAGTTGAAGACCTGATGGCCACGGTCCTCGAGTTGCCCGTCGATGTGCTCGGTGAAGTCGGGCTTGTCGTCCCGCTTGGCAAAAGTGCGAAGGGTCGACCCGTTCTCCGAGCCGATGATCATCACGACGTCGGCTTCGCCGTTGGCGATCTCGGTACCGAATTCGGTGACGAGCTTCTGCGGGCCTTGTCCGCCAACGGGTTCGACGACGGAGCGGACGGGCTGCGCACCCAGCCGCTGCATCACCGACCGCGGGTAGTTGTTCGACTTGCCGAGAGGCGCGGGCCTACCCGCCGAGATCTCGAACTGCCGCAGGCCCACGACCACGTCGATGGCCTTGGCGACGGCGTCTGTGTTGGCGCCGGTGTCAGCCAGTGCGGCCCTGGCCGCCTCGGTGGCCAATTCGACCGCCGACATGCCGCGGTAGCCGGGGTCGTCGATGTTCTCGGTGAACTGACCAACGCCGACGATCACGGGTGTGCGAGGGTCCACCGGCATTACACGCCTCCTGACGACTGTTAATTCGTCAGGCTAACTGAAAACTGGAACGTGTTCCTAATTCGGCGGCGTTCGTCACACCCGCGGCAAGGTCAGAGGCCCTGCAGGATGTCGCGCGCCAGCTTGGCGGTTTCCGACGGGGTCTTGCCGACCCTGACGCCCGCGGCTTCCAGGGCTTCCTTCTTGGCGGCTGCGGTGCCCGACGAACCCGACACGATCGCGCCCGCGTGGCCCATCGTCTTGCCTTCGGGTGCGGTGAAGCCCGCGACGTAGCCGACGACCGGCTTGGAGACGTTGGCCTTGATGTAGTCGGCCGCCCGCTCCTCGGCGTCGCCGCCGATCTCACCGATCATCACGATGACCTTGGTGTCGGGATCCTTCTCGAACGCCTCGATGGCGTCGATGTGGGTGGTGCCGATGACCGGGTCGCCGCCGATGCCGATGGCCGTCGAGAAGCCGAAGTCGCGCAGCTCGAACATCATCTGGTAGGTCAGCGTGCCGGACTTGGACACCAGGCCGACCGGGCCCGGGCCGGTGATGTTGGCAGGCGTGATGCCCGCCAGCGCCTCACCCGGCGTGATGATGCCAGGGCAGTTGGGGCCGATGATCCGCGTCTTCTGGCCTTTCTCCACGTTGTAGGCCCACGCATATGCGCTGTCCTGCACCGGAATTCCCTCGGTGATCACGACCAGCAGCGGAATGTCGGCGTCGATGGCCTCGATGATCGCGTCCTTGGCGAATTTCGGCGGCACGAAGACGACGGACACATCGGCGCCCGTCTCCTTCATCGCCTCGGCGACGGTGCCGAACACCGGCAGCTCGATGTCGCTGTCGTTCTTGTCTTTATGGCTCACCGTCGTGCCGGCCTTGCGCGCGTTCACACCACCCACCAGCTGCGTGCCCGCCTTGAGCATCCGCGCGGTGTGTTTGGTGCCCTCGCCGCCGGTGATGCCCTGGACGATGACCTTGGAGTTCTTGTTGATGAAGATCGACATTTCAGTCCTTTCAGGCCTTCGCTGCCAGCTCGGCGGCTTTGTCGGCGGCTTCGTCCATCGTGCCCACCTCGGTCACGAGCGGATGGTTGGCCTCGGCCAGGATGCGGCGGCCTTCCTCGACGTTGTTGCCGTCGAGCCGGACCACCAGCGGCTTGTTCGCCTCGTCGCCGAGGATCTTGAGGGCGTTAACGATGCCGTTGGCCACCGCGTCGCACGCCGTGATGCCGCCGAACACGTTGACGAACACGCTCTTGACCTGTGGGTCGTGCAGGATGACGTCGAGGCCTGCAGCCATCACCTCGGCCGACGCGCCACCGCCGATGTCGAGGAAGTTGGCCGGCTTCACACCACCGTGCTTCTCACCGGCGTACGCGGTCACGTCGAGCGTCGACATCACCAGGCCCGCGCCGTTGCCGATGATGCCGACCTCGCCGTCCAGCTTGACGTAGTTGAGGTCGTGCTCTTTTGCCTTGAGCTCCAACGGATCTGTCGCGTCGCGGTCCTCGAACTCCGCGTGCTCGGGGTGCCGGAAGTCGGCGTTGGCGTCGAGCGTGACCTTGCCGTCCAGCGCCAGGATCTGATCGTCGGGGGTGCGCACCAGCGGGTTGACCTCAACCAGGGTGGCGTCCTCCTTGACGAACATCTCCCACAGCTTGGCGATGGTCACCGCGGCGGAGTCGAGCACCTCGGCGGGCAGGTGGCCCATCTCGGCGATCTCACGCGCGAACGCCTCGTCGACACCCTTGATGGCGTTTACGGGCACCTTGGCCAACCGGTCGGGCTTGGTCGCCGCGACCTCTTCGATCTCCATGCCGCCCTCGACCGAGCACATCGCCAGGTAGGTACGGTTGGCGCGGTCGAGCAGGAACGAGATGTAGTACTCCTCGGCAATGTCGCTGGCCTCGGACACCAGCAGCTTCTTCACGATGTGGCCCTTGATGTCCAGGCCGAGAATGTTCTGCGCGTGGGTGAGTGCGTCGTCGGGGGTGGCCGCGTACTTCACGCCGCCGGCCTTGCCACGACCGCCCGTCTTGACCTGGGCCTTCACCATCACCGGCTTGCCGATCTCCTCGGCGATCGCCTTCGCCTCTTCGGCGGTGGTGGTCACCCGTCCGGGCGTGGTGGGAACGTTGTGCTTGGCGAACAGCTCTTTCGCCTGGTACTCGAAAAGGTCCATCAGCTCGCTGTCTGTTAGAAATCGCTGTCTGTGTTTGCACCCGACGGGCTCGGGGGAACTTTATCGACACGTGCCGAGACGTACGGCACCGCCTACCTCATGTGGCAGATCTCACCGCCGGATCAACGTGACAGTGATACAAGTCACAATCTCCGACGGAATACTCTCTCGGGTTGCCACGATCATTGGGATTTGGTTAACGTGCTACCGGTCTAGATAACGGTCTGATCACGACTAGAAGGATATTTCAGGTTGGCGGGGCATCGTTTGGTCAGTTCTCCAGATGGAGGGACGCCGAACGCTCGCAACCGATGGCTCGATCCTGAAGCCGCTGAGGTCACCGACATCATCCCGTTCAACGAATACGGCAAGCTCGGTGACCTGGAGTTTCACCACAATTCCGCCTTCGACCGGGAGTCGCAGGTCATCCGTGCGCCCGAGCTCGACGACACGGCGGAATCCGACGATTTGATTCCGCTGCGCCTCGCGGTGCCGTCCAAGTTCCGGCCGGATGCACGCGAAGAGCGCCGCTCCTCACACGCCTACCGCGACAGCAGGACAGACGTCAGCGACGGTGTTGCGGCCACCGACATCATCGACATGAGCGCGCGTCGTGCCGCCCAGCACCGCAAGGAGACCGCGACCGCGGTCAAGGGCCGGTTGATGATCGCGGCGATGGCCGCCGGTGCGACTGCTGCGGGCGCGCACACGATGATGAACCGCGCCGACACCACAAGCTCTGACACCGTGCTGGCCGCCGATCACACGGCGATTCAAAGCGGCGCGGTCTCCGGCTCCACAGACGGCATGCAGGTGGTCACCGTCGCGTCGGCTTCGCTTACCGATACGCACGCAGAAGAGATCACCAAGGCCGCGGCGTTCGCCCAGGAGCGGGCCGAGCGGGAAGCGCGACTGGCACGGCCGATGTTCGTGATGCCGACCAAGGGAGTGTTCACCTCCGGCTTCGGCTACCGCTGGGGCGCGCTGCACGGCGGTATCGACATCGCCAACTCGATCGGCACCCCCATCGTCGCCGCCGCCGACGGCGTCGTGACCGACGCGGGCCCGACGGCAGGTTTCGGCGCCTGGGTCAAGATCCGGCACGCCGACGGCACCGTCACGCTGTACGGCCACGTCAATACCTGGAACGTCTCCGTCGGCCAGCGGGTGTGGGCAGGCGACCAGATCGCCACGATCGGCAACCGTGGCAACTCCACCGGCCCGCACTGCCATTTCGAGGTACTGCTGAACGGCACCGATCGCATCGACCCGGTTCCGTGGCTGGCAAAACGGGGACTGAGCCCGGGCCAGTACGAGCCCTAAGCCCGTAAGTACGCTCGGTAAGTGTGAGTGACCCGGGCCTTTCGGATTCGTCCGGGGACGATTCGTCCCCCTCGTCCGATGGACTGTCCGCGCCGCGGACCGGCATCATTCGGCGCGCGCCCACCGGTTCGTTACCCACACTCGATGAGCCCCGCACGACTCACATCGACGTCGCGCACCCCGAGCAGCAGACCAGTTACATCCCTCGGGCCAAGCCGGTCGCGATCAAGGGCCGCCGACCGCCCACCCCGAAGTCGGCGGTCGCCACGTCGGTGCTGGCGATCGTCAGCGGCTGGGCCACTGCGGTCATCGCCACGGACCTGATCACCGGCTGGTGGGCGTCGGACCGGCTGTTCTGTGTGGCCGTCGGCTTTCTCACGCTGGTCTCCGCGGGGGCTCTCATCTTCGGCCTGATCGCACTGCTGCTGCGCCGCCGGTCGGCGCGGCTGCTGATCGTCGTCGGCTCGGTGATCGGGCTGATGATCTTCGCGAGTCTGTTCGTGGCGGGCGCGAAGTTGGCGCCCGTCGTCTATGCGATCCCCGCGCTTCCGCTGCTGACGATTCTGCTGGCGCTGCTGCCGTCCACCGGGCGATGGGCCAAGGGCAGAGCCGGCTAGAGCTTCTGCACCGGCGCGTGGTTGTGCATCAGCTTTACGCGTCCGGCGCTGCCAAAGTCGATGAGCGACATGGCCGATTCGCCCATGCCCGACACTTCCTCCACGCGGCCGAGACCGTATTTGTCGTGGCTGACCCGATCCCCCGGCTCCAGCACCAGCAGCGGCCGCTTGCCCGCAGCGACGCGCGACGGCGACGGCCGCGGCGTGCCGAATCGACCCGCACCGCTGACGGGCGCCGATAACGACGGCGCCGGGTCTGTGCGCCGCCAGTCGATGAGCTCCTGCGGGATCTCGCGCAGGAATCGGGACTCGGGGTTGAGCATCGGCTGCCCCCACGACGAGCGGACCTTGGCGCGGCTCAGGTAAAGCCGTTGGCGCGCACGGGTTATCCCGACGTAGGCGAGTCGCCGCTCCTCCGACAGCTCGGTAGGATCGCCGAGCGCGCGCATGTGCGGGAACATGCCGTCCTCCCAGCCGGTCACGAAGACCACGGGGAACTCCAGCCCCTTGGCGGTGTGCAGCGTCATCAGCGTCACCACACCGGCACCGTGCTCCGGCAGGTCGTCGGCGTCGGCCACCAGCGACACCCGCTCCAGAAATGCCGCGAGCACGCCCGTATCGGGCACGTCTTCGTCGTCCAGGTCGGTGCCCAGTGCCTCGGCGTTGGCCAGATCGGTGCTGAATTCGTGTGCGACGCTGACTAATTCGTTCAGGTTGTCGAGCCGCGCCAGATCCTGCGGGTCGCTGGACGCCTCCAGTTCCGCGCGGTAGCCGGTGCGGTCGAGCACCGCCTCGACCAACTCGCCCAGCTCGTCGCCGAGCTTGCCGCGCAGCTCGTCCATCAGTTCGACAAAGCCGGCGATGCACTTCTCCGAGCGGGTGTTCAGCATCGGCACCTTGCCCTCGGCGGCCGCCTGAAGCGCGTCGTTGAAGCTGCCACCGGTGTTCTCGGCGTAGACGGCGACGCACGCCTCGGCCCTGTCACCGATGCCGCGGCGCGGGGTGTTGAGGATGCGCCGCATGCTCACCGAGTCGCCGGGATTGTCGAGCACCCTCAGGTAGGCGACGATGTCGCGGATCTCCCTGCGCTCGTAAAAGCGAACGCCCCCAACGACTTTGTACGGTATGCCCGCCCGGATGAACACCTCTTCGAGCGCGCGTGACGAGTTGTTGGTGCGGTAGAACACCGCGACGTCGTTGTAGGTGATGTCGCCGCGGTCGGCGAGCGCGTCGATCTCCTCGGCGACGAACCGCGCCTCGTCGTGCTCGTTGTCGGCGACGTAGCCGACGATGAGCTCACCCTCGCCCGCGTCGGTCCACAGCCGCTTCTCGCGGCGCCCGGCGTTACGCGCGATGACGGAGTTGGCCGCCGACAGGATGTTCTGGGTCGAGCGGTAGTTCTGCTCCAGCAGAATCGTTGTGGCATTGGGGAAGTCGCGCTCGAAGTCCTCGATGTTGCGGATCGTCGCCCCGCGGAACGCGTAGATGGACTGGTCCGCGTCGCCCACCACGCACAGCTCCGCGGGTGCGATGCCGTCCACGGTCGTCTCGGTGCCGACGAGCTCGCGCACCAGCACGTACTGGGCGTGGTTGGTGTCCTGGTACTCGTCGACGAGAATGTGCCGGAACCGCCGCCGGTAGTACTGGGCGATCTGCGGAAAGGCTTGCAGCACAGCGACTGTCTCGCCGATGAGGTCGTCGAAGTCGAGCGCGTTTGCCGCACGCAGCCGGCGCTGGTACTCGCCGTACACCTCGGCGATGATCCTTGCCAGGTCCTCCTCGGCCTCGGACGCCTCGGCGGCGGCCTGCCCGGGGCCTATCAGCTCGTTCTTCAGGTTCGAGATCCCGTTGGCCAGCAACCGCGGCGAGTACCGCTTGGTGTCCAGCCCCATGTCCTTGCCGATCATCAGCAGCAACCGCCGCGAGTCGTCGGCGTCGTAGATGGAGAAGTTGGAATTCAGGCCCTGCACCAATGACGCCTGGTTGCGCAAAATCCGCACGCAGGTGGAGTGGAACGTCGACACCCACATCGCCCTGGCCCGTGGGCCGACGAGCTGGACAACGCGCTCGCGCATCTCGGCGGCGGCCTTGTTGGTGAACGTGATGGCCAGCACCTGCCCGACGCCGACCTCGCGGGCGGCCAGCAGGTAGGCGATCCGACGGGTCAGCACGGCCGTCTTGCCCGAGCCGGCGCCAGCGACGATGAGCAGCGGGGTGCCCTCGTGCAGCACCGCCTGGCGCTGCTGCGGGTTGAGCCCTTCGAGAAGCTGGTCGGCCTCGGAGTCGGTCACGTGCACACTCATGTCCGCCCCAACTTACCGCCGTCCGACGACACCGCCGCGGCAAGCCGCGCAGAGATCTTTGCGCTGGCCCGGCATCAAATGGCACACTCATAGCCGTGCTCATCAAGCAGCGTCGATTTTTCTACGGGTACCGGCCAGCGGTGCCCGTGGTCTAGCTGCTTTCCAGAGCCCCGCGGTCCGCTTCCGGATCCGGGGCTCGTCTCTTGTGTGAGGCCCGAAACCGGATGAGACCAGAACCCCCGCACAATGAGGAGCCCGAAATGTCTATCGAAACGGAACCCGTGGCCGACATCGACGACCTTCGCCAGGAGATCGACCGACTCGACGCCGAGATCCTGGCCGCCGTCAAGCGCCGCACCGAGGTGTCCAAGGTGATCGGCAAGGCCAGGATGGCCTCCGGCGGCACCCGGCTGGTGCACAGCCGCGAGATGAAGGTCATCGAGCGCTACAGCGAGCTTGGCCCCGAGGGCAAAGACCTCGCGATGCTGCTGCTGCGCCTGGGCCGCGGCCGCCTCGGCCACTGACTTCCCGCGATTTGGGCGTGCTGGGTTGCGCTCAGCGCAACCAGCCACGCCGAAATCGCTATTTGCGGAGCGCGTCCTCGAGCCACGGCGTCAGCCACTTCACCGCGTCCGGTGTTGGGTGCAGACCGTCCATGCGCATCTTGATGCCGTCGACCTTGTTCGTGTAAACGCCGTCAGGACACAGCTTCCCGTTGAGGTCGAGCACCGTCGCGTACTTGCGTTCGCCGACAACGCGGCGCAACAACTTGTTCCAGGCGTCGACGCGGTCGGCCTCGTCCTCCGGATACACCGACCCGTCCGGCTGTTCACCGCGCCGGTTGTAGGGGGCCGTCGTCACCACCACGTGCGCACCCGTCGACCCGAGGACGTCCAGCGCCCGCCGTAGCTCCCCGCCCAGATACCCGTCGAAGGCCGGATCGCCGACGTGCGTCCACTTCCCTTCGTTGACGCGGTCGACGGTTTCCCAGCGCCCGATGATCAGCAGCACGACGTCGGGCTTCGCATGGCTGATCCGTTGGGCCCACCGAGCCGGCCATGTCTCGCATTCCGGCTTCTGCATGAGGGTCTCACCAGTCGACCGGTACGGTCCACCGCGCGCGATGCCGCAGCCGATGGTGGTGAAGTCGATGAACTTGAACCCGGGTGTCGGCGGCAGGTACCGCATCATGGTCCACGCCATCGAGTCGCCGAATACGGCCACTGTGCGGGTCCCCGGAGCCAGCCGCGCGGTCCCTCCGATCTCCACCGGAATTTCGGGCTGCGCGGCGGCGGCGAGCACATCGGGGCCGGCCTGCCGGGTGTCGACACCCGATCGAATGCCAACCGGCACGACGATCAGCGTGGCGACGGCCGCGGTGGCCAGCGTCGCGGCGGCGAGCCGCAGCTGCGGGACGTGAACGGGCCGCCATCGTCGGATCGGCTGCTCGATCAGCCACCACGACACCGCGGCAAGCGCGACCGTCGTGGTAGCGCGAATCGCGAAGAGCGACATGCCCGTAAGCCCCGTGCGTTCGCCGTTGAGCGCGAGAAAGACCGGCCAGTGCCACAGGTAGACGCCGTAGGAGATCACGCCGAGCCACACCAGCGGCGGGCAGGTGAGCATGCGCGCGACGAGCCCGCGCTGATCCATCGCCACCGGAGCGACGATCAAGACCGCGGCGACCGCGACGACGATCAGCAGACCCCTACGGAACTCCGGCGCACTGCCCGTCGTGAAGTGCGCCGCCACCGCGAGCATCGTCAAGCCGATGACCGGGAGCAGCTGCACGATCCAGCGGCCCCACCGCGACCGCAACTGGGCGCCGTAGCGGCCAAGCGCCGACCAGTCCCGCACCAACAGCGCCGCGGCCGCGGCGCCGACGAGCAGCGCCTGCACACGCGTATCGGTGCCGAAGTAGACGCGGTTCAGCGACGCGTCGGACACGAGCAGGCAAGCCTCGACCGCCGATGCGACCGCTCCCGCCGCGGCGACGCCGAACACGACAAACCGGACTACGCGAAGCGTCGGGCGGGCGTCCCGGTGCCTGGTGAGCAACGCGAGCAGAACGGCGACGGCGACCAGCACCAGCGGCCACACCACGTAGTACTGCTCCTCGACGGCAAGCGACCATGTGTGCTGCAACGGCGACGGCGGATCGCCCTGGGTGAAGTAATCGGTGTGGCGGAAGACGAAGACCCAATTGGCAACCCAGAAGAACGCCCCGACAGCGTCGTCGCGAACATCGGCGACGGCTTCGGTCGGAAACAGTTCCCGCAGCACGACGACCGCCAACGCCATGACGATCAGCGCGGGTAGCAGCCGTCGGGCACGGCGGACCCAGAAGCCCGGCAGGTCGATCCGGCCGATGCGGCCGAGTTCGTCGAGCAGCAGCGACGTGATCAGGAATCCGCTCAGCACGAAGAACACGTCGACGCCGATGAAACCGCCTGGGACGCCGGGGATGCCGCCGTGGTCGGCGAGCACCAATGCGACCGCCACGGCGCGTATCCCGTCCAGCGCCGGGATGCCATTCCCACGCCGCGGTTGAGGGGATGCCCTAGGGGCACCCCGGTCGACGGCGCGCTCGGGCGGCGCGACCCACCGGTGGCCACTCACTGCTGGAATCTTTCCCGCGCGAGCAGACGCAAAAGTCCCCGACACGCCGAGCGGCGGGGAGCTTTTGCGTCTGCTCGCCGAAGAAAGGTGGGCCGCTACTTGGTGAGCGCTATGTACTTCGTCTCGAGGTACTCGTCGATGCCCTCGAAACCGCCTTCCCTGCCGAAGCCGGATTCCTTGACGCCGCCGAACGGCGCCGCCGGATCCGAGATCACCCCGCGGTTGACGCCGACCATGCCGGACTCGATACCCTCGGCCACTCGCAGCGCGCGGTCGAGGTCGCGGGTGTAGATGTAGGCGGCCAGCCCGAACTCGGTGTCGTTGGCGGCGGCCACGCCCTCTTCCTCGGTGTCGAAGCCGGTGACCGGGGCCACCGGGCCGAAGACCTCCTCCTTGAGGATGCGGGCATCCTCGGGCACGTCGGCCAGCACCGTCGCGGGATAGAAGTTGCCGGGTCCACCTGGCGCGACGCCGCCGACGGCGACCGTGGCGCCCTTCGACACCGCATCGGACACCAGGTCCGCGACGGTTGCCACCTGCTTGGCGTTGATCAGCGGGCCGAGTGTCGACGACTCGTCGATGCCCTTGCCCAACTGGAACTCGCTCATCCGTTTCACCAACTTCTCGGTGAACTCCTCGCGGACGGAGTTCGCGACGTGGAAGCGGTTGGCGGCCGTGCAGGCCTCGCCGCCGTTTCGCATCTTGGCCAGGATCGCACCGTCGACAGCTGCGTCCACGTCGGCGTCGTCGAACACCACGAAGGGGGCATTGCCGCCCAACTCCATCGACTGGCGCAGCAGCGCGTCGGATGCTTGCTTGGCCAGCGCCTTACCGACGCCCGTCGAGCCGGTGAAGGTCAGCTTGCGCAGCCGTCCGTCGTCGATCAGCGCCGTGGTGACGCCGCGCGGGTCCGTCGTGGGCAGCACCGAAAGCACACCCTTGGGCAGGCCCGCTTCATCCATCAGCTTGGCCAGCAGCAGCATCGTCAGCGGCGTCTCCTGCGCCGGCTTGACGATCATCGTGCAGCCCGCCGCGATCGCGGGGCCGATCTTGCGGGTGCCCATGGCCAGCGGGAAGTTCCATGGCGTGATGGCGTAGCAGGGACCGACGGGCTGCTTGGTGACGATGATGCGGCCGGTGCCCGCCGGGCTCGGGGTGTATCGGCCGTGGATGCGGACCGCCTCCTCGGCGAACCACCGGAAGAACTCGGCGCCGTAGGTGACCTCGCCCATGCTCTCGCGCAACACCTTGCCCATTTCCAGGGTCATCAGCGTGGCGAGGTCCTCGGCACGCTCGGTGATCTTCTCGAAGACCGACCGCAGCACCTCCCCGCGCTTGCGTGGCGGGGTGGCCGCCCATTCGGCCTGCGCCGCCGCCGCGGCGTCCAGCGCGGCGATCGCGTCCTCGGGAGTGGCGTTGGCGATCGAGATCAGGACCGAGTCGTCGGACGGATCGAGCACATCGAACGTCGACGATCCCTTGCGCTCCTCACCACCGATCCAGATGCCGGTGGGAACGGACTTCAACAGAGCGGAGGTATCCATAAGTCTTCATTACACCTTTGTTCAAATGGCCGCACTAGGGTCGAGGCATGACCGCCGACACGCAGCAGATCCCCGACATAACCGCCACATCAGCATGGCAGGCCCTGCAGCGGCATCATGATCAGATTCGCGATAAACATATCCGCGAGCTGTTCGATGAGGACCCGGCCCGGGGCACCGAAATGACGTTGACCGTCGGTGACCTCTACATCGACTACAGCAAGCACCGCATCACCCGAGAGACGATCAAGCTCCTGATCGATCTGGCGCAAGCCGCACAGCTTGAACAGCGTCGCGACGCCATGTATTCCGGTGTGCACATCAACACCTCAGAGGATCGCGCGGTCCTGCACACCGCCCTGCGTCAGCCGCGCGGTGTCGAGCTGACCGTCGACGGCCGGGACGTCGTGGCCGACGTGCACGAAGTGCTCGATCGCATGGGCGACTTCACCGATCGGCTGCGCAGCGGCGAGTGGACCGGCGCCACCGGCGAGCGGATCACCACGGTCATCAACATCGGTATCGGCGGCTCCGACCTCGGCCCGGTGATGGTGTACAACGCGCTGCGCCACTACGCCGACGCGGGCATCTCGTGTCGCTTCGTGTCCAATGTTGATCCCGCCGATCTGGTGGCGAAACTCGACGGACTCGATCCGGCCTCAACGCTTTTCATCGTCGCGTCAAAGACGTTCTCCACGCTGGAGACGCTGACGAACGCGACAGCGGCGCGGCGCTGGCTGACCGATGCGCTCGGTGACGCGGCCGTGTCGAAGCACTTCGTCGCGGTGTCGACGAACAAGAAGCTGGTCGACGACTTCGGCATCAACACCGACAACATGTTCGGCTTCTGGGACTGGGTGGGCGGTCGTTACTCGGTCGACTCGGCGATCGGACTTTCGGTGATGGCGGCCATCGGCAAGGAGCGTTTCGCCGAGTTCCTCGCAGGCTTCCACATTATCGACGAACACTTCCGCACCGCCCCGCTGGACGCCAATGCGCCTGCGCTGCTTGGGCTTATCGGCCTTTGGTACAACAACTTCTTCGGGGCCCAGTCGCGGGCGGTGCTGCCGTACTCCAACGACATGTCGCGGTTCGCCGCCTACCTGCAGCAGCTGACGATGGAGTCCAACGGCAAGTCGGTCCGCGCCGACGGAATGCCGGTGACCACCGACACCGGTGAAATCTTCTGGGGCGAACCGGGAACCAACGGCCAGCATGCGTTCTATCAACTGCTGCATCAAGGCACGCGATTGATCCCCGCCGACTTCATCGGGTTCAGCCAGCCCACCGACGATCTGGCCACCGCCGACGGCTCCGGCAGCATGCACGACCTTTTGATGAGCAACTTCTTCGCCCAGACCCAGGTGCTGGCGTTCGGCAAGACCGCAGAGGAGATCGCCGCGGAGGGCACGGCGCCAGAGGTGGTGCCGCACAAGGTGATGCCCGGCAACCGTCCGTCCACATCGATCCTCGGCACCCAGCTAACGCCGTCGGTTATCGGCCAGTTGATCGCGCTTTACGAGCACGAGGTTTTCACCGAGGGCACCATCTGGGGCATCGACTCATTCGACCAGTGGGGTGTCGAACTCGGAAAGACGCAGGCGAAGGCGTTGCTTCCCGTCATCACCGCCGATGCGTCGCCGCCGAAGCAGTCGGACAGCTCGACCGACGCCCTCGTCCGGCACTACCGCACCGAACGCGGCCGCAGCGCCTGACGGCGCACTAGGGCGCGGGAATGCTGATGCAGCCCAGGTTGAACCAGCATCCGCTGGCACCGCCACGGTTCGCTGTTCCGCTGGGGCCGTAGGGAATCCCGCCGCTCGCGCCGCCGCCGTTTGCTGAACCGGACGGTCCGTAGGGGATGGCGCCACTGGCGCCGCCGCGGTCCACCGAGCCACCCGGGCCGTAGGGAATGTTGATATCGGCACCGCCCGCAGAGATGTTCGAACATGCTGAGCCGTCGGCCATTTGGCACGGCGGCAAAGACGGCGGGTTGGAGTGTGCAGCCGGGGAAGCGGCAATGGCAACCGCGGCAGCGCCCGCGAAGATCATCGGTGTCAGACGCGCACGCTTCGTGATCATGATTTCGGCCTACCACCAAAACGACGAACGCGACAGCAGGACTACATCGGCGCTGCTGTCGCGGCCATCGGTCACGTATTCGATTGTTGGGCTAACGGTTTGCCCGGATCACGGCATGTAGCTGCGGCAGCCGTAAATGGGCACACAGCCGCTGGCCCCGTTCGGACCGGCTTCGCCGAACACGCCGCCCGGCACGCTGCCTGAGGCGGTGCCATCCGGACTCGCGTTGCCTTGGACCGGCCCTGGAATCTGGCCGGATGCGCCGTCGGGGCCGGCGACCTCGCAGGCCGTGCCGTCGGGGTTCACGCACGGCGGCGGCGGATCGTCAGCAGCAGCGATCGGTGCGAGCGCGATCGTCGATGCTGCGGCCCCCGCAAACAGGATGGACGTCATTGTTTTCTTGAATATCGCGTTCATGAAAATGGGCTACCACCACCAAAGGAGCCCTAAACCTCAAGAGTGTCTAAGCAAAAGGTTTTGTCAGTCTTGGTGGTAACAGTTTCATCAGCTGCACCAGCGGCGCCCACGGCCAGAACGGCACTGCGGCGCGACCTGTCTCGCGTTCGATCGCGTCGACCATCTTTTTGGTGCCCGTTTCGTTGTCGACCATCAACATCGTGGAACCCGACCTGGCGGTCATCTCCGATTCGATGTAGCCGGGCTCCAGCACGGTCACCTTGATCGGGCCGTTCGGGTACTCGGCCCGCAGCGATTCGCCCAACGACGACACACCCGCCTTGCTTGCGGCGTAGGCGGCCTTCACCCCGGGCACACCCTTGTTGCCGAGCACCGACGAGATGAGCACCAGATGCCCCCCGCCGGACTTATTGAACATCTCGATGGCGGTTTCGATTTGGACAAGGGCGGCCACCAGATTGGTCTCGATGGTCTGCTTGTTGGCGTACAGCTTGCCGGACCCGAGCGGGGCGCCCTTGCCGATGCCGGCGTTGACGATGACGCGGTCGATGCCGCCGAGTTGGTCTTCGAGTTCGGCGAATACCTTGGGCACCTGCTCGTGGTCGTTGACGTCGAGCGCCGCGACGGCCACGGTGATGCCGGGATGCTGGCGGGCCAATTCCGCCTTCAGCTCGTCGAGACGGTCGAGGCGTCGAGCGCACAGCGCCAGATCGCGGCCCTTGGCGGCGAATGCCCTGGCCATCCCCGCTCCGAGGCCTGAGCTGGCACCGGTGATCAAGATCTTCTGCCGAGTCACCAGGACAGCCTAAGCATGATGGGTCCATGACCCGTAATCGAAGTGCGCTCCTGCTGTTGGCCGGATCACTGCTGGTCGGTCCCGTCGTCCTGCCGCCGACCGCAACGGCTGAGCCGGCAGGCCCGTTGTACCGGCTGGTGGCCACGGCGGCGCAGCGGCTGGCGACCGCCGATCCGGTGGCGGCGTCCAAGTGGATCAACAATGGGCCGCCTGTCGACGATCCGCCGCGGGCCGCCGCGGTACTGGATGCCGTCGACGCCGATGCCACCGCCCACGGCATCGACCCTCACTACGTGCGGACCGTCTTCACCGACCAGATCAACGCCACCGAAGGAATCGAATACACGCGGTTCGCTCAGTGGAAGTTCGATCCGGCACTGGCCCCGACCACCGCGCCCGACCTGTCCGAATCACGCACCGCCATCGACGGGTTCAACAAGACGATGGTCGATGAGATTGCGGTGCAGTGGAATCTGCTGCACGGCCCGACGTGCTCGACGGAGCTCAGCCAGACAACGGACGCCGTCGCGACCGGCCGCCAACTGGACCCGCTGTATCGCCAGGCACTGACGTCGGCGACGGGCTCGTACTGCCGGACTATTTGAGCAGCCGCGACATCCGCCGGTCGGCAAGGATCTTGCCGCCGGTCTGGCACGTCGGGCAGTACTGAAACGACTTGTCGGCGAACGACACTTCGCGCACGGTGTCGCCGCACACCGGGCATGGCAGCCCGGCCCTGGCGTGCACACGGAGCCCGGACCGCTTCTCCCCCTTGAGCGTCGCCGCCTGCTGACCGACGGACCGCGACACCGCGTCGGTGAGCACCGAGATCATCGCGTCGTGCAGCGCGGCCAGCTGCGCGTCGGTCAGCTTGCCCGCCGTCGCAAACGGCGAGAGCTTCGCCACGTGCAGGATCTCGTCGCTGTAGGCATTCCCGATGCCCGCGATCACCTTCTGGTCGGTGATGACGGTCTTGATCCGGCCGCTCTGGCCCGCCAGCACGTCCGCCAGCCCTTGGCCATTGAGGCCCAGCGCGTCGGGGCCCAGCGACGCGATCTGTGGCACCGACATCGGATCGTCGACGAGCCACACCGCGAGCCGCTTCTGGGTGCCCGCCTCGGTCAGATCGAATCCCGGTGCGGTGCCTGGTGTTCCGAGGTGGACGCGCAGCGCGATCGGCCCCTTGCCCGGCTTGAGCGGCGCGGCCGCCAGCTGGTCGGACCAGCGCAGCCAGCCGGCCCGGGACAGATGCGTGATCAGGTGAAGGTCGCCCGCCTGCAGCCCGAGGTACTTGCCCCACCGGTTGGCGGCGGTCACCTCCCGGCCGTGCAGCGCGGTCGTCGGCGGGTCGAACGTCTTAAGGACGGACAGCGCGGACACGTCGACACGTCCGACGGTGAGGCCGACGGCGTGCCGACGGAGGTGGTCGGCAAGGGCCTCGACCTCGGGTAATTCGGGCATATGTCCAGTCTGCCCCGTCAGCGGGCGACGCGCGAAGTGTCCCTCACGATCAGTGACAGCGCCCAGCTGACGATCGACAGCACGATCGCCGCCCAGATCGCCGTCCACCAGAAGTCCTCGATGTAGAGGCCCCAGTGGGTGGTGTGCTCGGTGATCCACGAGGTGACCCACAGCATCAGCGCGTTGATCACGATGTGGATCAGGCCGAGCGTGAGGATGTACAGGGGGAACGAGATGATCTGCACGATCGGCTTGATGATCGCGTTGACCAAGCCGAAGATCACGGCGACGACGAAGATGATCCCGACCTTCTGCAGGGTCGTGTCGCCGCCGACGAAGTCGATGCCGGAAACGACCAACGTAACTATCCACAGAGCGAATCCGGTCAGTGCTGCGCGCAGCAGAAATGCCATCATGCGGCTGATCATTTCATGCCGCTGTCCAGACCGTTTTAATTGCGCCGCGGAAGCGTCGGGGGCCGCGACCCGTTCCTACGGGCTTCGCAGCAGGTAGGTGTCCATGATCCAGCCGTGACGGGCACGCGCCTCGGCCCGCATCTTCACGATGTGTGCGCCGACCTCGCCGAGGGTGCCCGCCACCAGCAGTTCGTCGGGGGTGCCGAGGTAGGCGCCCCACCAGATGCGGGTTTCCGGCGGGCAGGACCGGAACGCGCAGTCGCCGTCGAGCATGACCACCGCTGCCCCGGCGAGCCCGTCGGCCGCCAGCCGCCTGCCGGTGGTGATCAGGACCGGCTCACCAATGTCGTTGAGCGGGATACGATGTCGGGCCGTCAACGCTTGGATCGCGGTGATGCCCGGGATGACGTCGTAGTCGATCTCGACGCGCTGAGCCACCATCTCGAGGATTCGCAGCGTGCTGTCGTACAGCGACGGGTCACCCCATGCGAGAAATGCCCCGACGCCGTCGGACCCGAGCTCGCGTTCGATGGCGTCGGACCAAACGGCCGCCCGCGCTGCGTGCCAGTCGGTGACGGCCTGCCGGTACTCGGTGTCCTTGGCGCGCGGCGGGTCGGCCAGTTCGACGAACCGGTAGCCGGGCCGCTCGATGAACCGCTCGCAGATCTTCCTCCGCAGCGCCACCAGGTCGCTTTTCGCTTCGCCCTTGTCCATCGCGAAGAACACATCGGTGTCGTTGAGCGCGCGGATGGCCTCCGCCGTAACGTAATCGGGGTCGCCTGCCCCGATACCGATGACGTGGATGCGACGGGTCACGCCCGTGAGTATGTCAGCGTTCCCCGCCCCTGCTTCGGCGGAGTTCCTCGGCGCGCTTGATGTCCTTCTCCTCGGCCGCCTCGTTCTTGTCGACGACACGGGTATCGCGCGGGGGCAGCTGGAGTTCACGCTCTGCGCCCAGTCCGGCCTGCAACTGCCTGCCTCGTTCGAGTTCGGCATCCAATTCGGCACCGAACAGCAAGGCCAGGTTGGTGATCCAGAGCCAGAGCAAGAACACGATGACGCCGCCGAGCGCTCCGTAGGTCTTGTTGTAGCTGCCGAAGTTGCCGACATAGAAGCCGAACAGCACCGACGCCGCAATCCACGCGAGGATCGCGAAGCCTGCCCCGATGCTGATCCATTTGAACCGCGGCTGCTTCACGTTCGGGGTGGCGTAGTAGAGCACCGCGACCGCCAGAACGACACAGACGAGAATCACCGGCCACTTCGCGACGTTCCACGCGGTCACGGCGACCGATCCCGCGCCGATCGCGTTGCCGATGGTTTCGGCGACCGGCCCGCTCACCGCGAGCATGACCGCGACCAGCGCAGCCATCAGCAGTCCGGCCACGGTGAGAATCAGTTGCAGAGGACGCAGTTTCCACACCGGTCGGCCCTCGTCGATCTCGTAGATCCGGTTCATGGCGCGACCGAACGCGCCGATGTAGCCCGACGCCGACCACAGCGCACCCAGCGCGCCCGTGATCAATGCGATGCCGGCCGACGGTGACTGCACCAGTGCCTCGATCGGCTGACGCAACAGGTTCATGGCGTCGCTCGGCACCACACTGCCCGCCGTCTCCAGCACGGCGTCGACGGTCTGGCGTCCCCGCCCGAAGACGCCGAGCAGCGAGACCAGAACCAGTAACGCGGGAAACAGAGACAGCACCGCGTAATAGGTAAGCGCCGCAGCGAGATCGGTGCACTGATCGTGCTGAAACTCTCGCAGGGTCTTGCGGAGCACGAATATCAGCGACGGCTTGGTGAGATCGGTCGGTGACTCCGGTTTGCGCGGGTCGTCGGGATCAGGCAGGCGAGTCCTAGCGGAGTTCTCGGTGGTCATAGGCGATCGTTACCCGGTGACGCTTCCGTCAAACGAGGCGGTAACCCGAACTATCCGGTACCGCGGGTATTGACAACTTTTGACCGGCGTCCTTACCTTTTAGACACAACATCTATAGAGGGAGTTGCGGATGACCGCCTCGATGAGGCAGCAGCCAGCACCAACCCGCCAAGAGTTCGCCGAGCGTCTGCTCAAGGGGTCGGTGAAGAAGTCCTACGCGCCCGTCGTCGATATCGACTGGGATGCACCGCTGGATCCCGACAAGTTCTTCCTGCCACCGAGGTGCGTCTCGCTCTACGACACGCCCATGTGGGATGAGATGACCCGCGAGCAGCAGATCGAGCTGTCGCGCCAGGAGCTGGTCAACACGCTGTCGGCCGGCATCTGGTTCGAGAACATCCTCAACCAGGCGCTGTTGCGCAAGATCATGCACCAGGATCCGACGGCGCGCCCCACGCACTACGAACTGACGGAACTCGGCGACGAGACCCGCCACATGGTGATGTTCGGCAAGGCGATCGAACACGTCGGCGCAAAGCCCGTGCAGCCGAGATGGCGGCACCGCGTCATGATCAATTCGCTGCCGTTCGCGTTCAGGGGCTCCGTTCTCTGGGTGGCCGCATTGATCGGCGAGGAGATCTTCGACTCGCTGCAGCGGCAGATGATGGACGACGACGACCTGCAGCCGATGGTTCAGCGGCTCATGCGGATCCACGTCACGGAGGAAGCGCGGCACATCCAGTTCGCCCGCGACGGCCTTCGGAAACGGACGCCGACCATGGGCCGGTTCACGAGGCTGTGGGTGTCCAGCATCAACGGTCTGGGTGGCTACTTCTTCCGCTTCCTGTTCACCAATAGGGTGCCGTACTACCGCGTCGGCCTCGACGCCGACCGTGCGCGGCACCTCGCGCGCACCAGCCCGCACCGGCACGAGGTTCAGATCTCAGGGTTCGCCCCGCTGGCCGCCTTCCTCACCGACGTCGGGTTGATGGGACGAATCTCGCGACGGATGTGGCGGCGCACCGGCTTCCTGCCGCAATGACCGAAGATCTGTACGACGTCGCTGTCGTCGGCGTCGAGCACGCGCAGCGCAGGCTCGCCGATGCAGGCATCGCCGCCGTCGTGGTCCTGGACGACTGCGACCTCAGCGGATCCGCATTCGACGAGTCCACCCACACCTGGGCGCTGCCCACCTGCCGCGCCCGGATCGTCATCACAAACCAAACCCGTTGCGGCCGTGAGAACCTCGCGCCATACCTCGGGGTGGCCGTGCACGGTGCACCGAACTACTTCATGGTCACCGGAGCCGACGCTGTCGCCGACCTACGACTGGACTACGTCGCCGAATGTCTAAAGCTCATGCAGACCACGGGCAGCACGCGAATCGAGGTCCTGTTCAGCACCCAGCGGGTTGCCGACATGCGAAGCCGCGGAAAATCCGAGCGTGCGGATTTGTCGTACTGGAAGCGGATGCGGGAACTGGCGCCGACGGCGTTCGACCTGAGCTCGCATATCGGTATCGCCGATGAGGTGTGTGACGACTCCGCGACGATTCGGGTCGGCGATATCGAACGTCAGGTGCGTGTCAGGCTGTCCGGCCGTCTCGATCCGATCGACGGCCGATACCACTGGCAGGGAACGGTTTTCGACAGCCATTCCGATGAGCTTCCCGTGGGGCCCGCGTCGTTGACGATCGACGAGCGGACGGCTGCATGCCGCATCACCGAGCGCACCCAGCAGGGCGGTTATTCGGTCGCAGGCGTCGGTGCGCCGCCCTATGCCCTCGACGACGTCGAGGTCGTCGTACCGAGCCCGTAGCGCAAGCCCACGGCCAGGAACACGACCGCGAAGACCGCGCCGACGATGCCGGACACCAGCAGCGGCAGCCGCCCGTCGGCGCCCCAGAGCAAGCCCGCCCACAGACCGGCGGCGAGCACCGCGAACCCGCTGAACCCCTGGAACACCCCCTGCGCACTGCCCTGGAGGTCGGATCCGACGAGCGACGAAATCCACGCCTTGCCAACGCCGTCGGTGCACCCGGCGAACAACCCGTACACACCGATCAGGATCCACGCCGCGACGGTGTCGGTGGTCAGCCCGAGCCCGATGTAACCGACGGCGAAGAACACCAGACCGATCCCGAACACCGCGGGACGGGGGATGCGGTCTGCGAGCAGTCCTGCCGGATAGCTCGACACCGCGTACACCAGGTTGTACCCGACATACGCCAGGATGACCTCGACGACGGAGAAGCCGATCTCGTTGAGCCGCAACAGCAACAGCGCGTCGGGGAAATTCACGACACCGAACGCGACCAGCACACCGGTCACCCGCCAGTACCTGCGGGGCAGGTCGCGCACCCGCGCGAGAATCGCCTTGCGCTGCGCGGGAACGATCCGCTTGGTGTCGCGCGCCAGGAACACGAGCGCGACGCTCAACACCGCCGGCACGACAGCCACCCAGAGCAGAGGCGCGATCTGGTGGTCGAGCAGTTCGTAGCCGACCAGGCCGAGCAGCGGCCCGACGACCGCGCCGAAGGTGTCCGCCGCGCGGTGAAATCCGAACACCTGGCCGCGGTCGGCGTCGTCGATGTTCTCGACCAGCAGCGCATCCCGCGGCGCGCCCCGGATCCCCTTCCCGAGCCGGTCGACCACCCTGCCCGCCAGCACACCGGGCCACGCGCCGGCGGCCGCGACGATCACCTTCCCCAACGCCGCCATGCCATAGCCGGTCGCGATCAGCGGCCGACGTGCGAACCGATCGCCGAGCGGGCCCGCCGCCAGCGTCGTCAGCGACGCCGCACCCTCCGCGGCGCCCTCAATGGCTCCGACGACGGCCGCAGGCGCGCCCAGCACGGAGGTGAGGTAGATCGGCAGCAGCGGATACAGCAGCTCACTGGCGGCGTCCTGCAGGAACGAGACGGCAGACAGCACTCGCACATTGCGGGTCAACCAACTGCGCACGTGCTACATCATGCCCCGCACTACGACGGATCTTCGTTGGTCAGCGCCCGGTATCCATGCGCTTCGGCTCTGGCGAACGCCGCGCGAACGAGGCCCACGATCAAGCCCTGTACTGCCGCGGCGAGCATGGCCTCACGGGTGGATCGGGACAGATCCTGCGGCTCTGGCGGCTCCTCATCGGAGGGGTTGAACCGTTGCCAGATCTCGGTGAAGATCTTTCCGGCGATCAACCCACCGGCGACGCTGGTCGCGATGGAGAGGGGCTTGTAGATGGCTTTCGACGCGCTCATGGCCACCACGTTCCCGCGCCGAAACCGCGCGAAACGCAACGGCGCCAATTAGAACACGTTCTACTATTCAGGAGTGCGCTTCACCTACGCGGAGGCAATGACCGACCCGACGTTCTATGTGCCGTTGGCGAAGGTCGTCGAGGATGCGGGTTATCACGCGATGACGATCGCCGACAGCCTCGCCTACCCGTTCGAGTCCGACTCCACATATCCGTACACCCGCGACGGCAGCCGCGAATTCCTCGACGGCAAGGCGTTCGTCGAGGCCTTCGTGCTCGCCGGCGCACTGTGCGCGGTAACCACCACGCTGAGGTTCAACTTCTTCGTGCTGAAGCTGCCGATCCGCCCGCCTGCGTTGGTCGCCAAGCAGGCGGGATCACTGGCGGCGGTGTTCGGTAATCGGCTCGGGCTCGGCGTCGGCACCAGCCCGTGGCCGGAGGACTACGAGCTGATGGGCGTCCCGTTCGCCAACCGCGGCAAGCGGATGGACGAGTGCATCGACATCATCAAGGGGCTGACGTCGGGTGAGTACTTCGAGTACCACGGCGAGTTCTACGACATCCCGAGGACCAGGATGACGCCTGCGCCGTCAGAGCCCATCCCGATCCTCATCGGCGGGCACGCCGAAGCCGCCCTTCGCAGGGCCGTCCGCTGCGACGGCTGGATGCACGGCGGCAGCGGCCGCAAGGAACTCGACCGGCTCATCAACCGGCTCAACGAGATTCGCGAAGAAGAAGGGCGCACCAGACCATTCGAGATTCATGTGATGTCCGCCGACGCTTACACCCCTGATGGCATCAAGCGCCTGGAGGACATGGGCGTTACCGACGCGATCGTCGGTTTCCGGTACCCCTACATCGTCGGCAACGACACCGAGCCGCTGGACACCAAGATCCGCAACATCGAGACGTTCGCCGAGAAGGTGATGGCGAAGGTTTAACGGCTCCGGCAATCGGCGTAGCGTCGACGGCGGCTTGACGCGATTGGCACCGGGCTGGGGCCCTGGCGATGGGAAGGGTTGCCCGCGCGTGGCCTGGGTAACCAGTGTCCAATGGCGAATCCAATTGGCTTCGAGAACGACGCTGCTCGCGGCGTGGCGGTGTCGATCTTGGGCTGCGGGGCTGCGGGATTCCGTGACCGCCGTGGGTGAGCTCGATGGCTCCTGAAGCGTTCTGCCCGCTGACGATCACCGTTGACACCGTGCGCGGGGCGGTGGTTCTCACCGCCGATGGCGTGCTGGACAGCAGCACCTATCAGACATTGCGAGACGTGATAATCAACGCCGCGCTCGACGAACCCGACGCGATCGTCGTCGATGTGGACTGGCTGGCCGTACCCGCCGAGTCGGCGTGGGCGGTATTCACCAGCGCCCGTTGGCACGTCGGCGCATGGCCGAATGTGCCCATAGTGCTCGTCAGTGCCCATCCGGCGGCGCGCTCAGCCATCACCAGGAACGGCGTGGCCCGGTACGTGCCGGTTTTTTCGACGGTCGAAGAGGCGCTCGACGCGGTAACAGCTGTCGGCGGAGCGCCAACACGTCGCCGCGCCAGGGCAAGCCTGCTTGCATCGGTCGCCAGCGTGGCCCAGTCCCGCGACTTGGTTGAGGGTTGGCTGACGGCGTGGAATCAGCCTGGCATGGTCGCCGCCGCCAAGGTGATCGTGACCGCCTTCGTTGAGAACGTCTTGCAGCACACTGAAAGCGCTCCGAGCCTGCGGCTCGAGTCGGACGGCACACGTGTGACGGTCGCGGTGTCGGACACCAGCCATACACCCGCCGCCGTCTGCGAACTACCGCCGGCTGAGTTTCCGAGCGGGCTTCAAATCATCGGCACGCTGAGCCAGGCCTGGGGAAACGCGCCGACACCGTCAGGCAAGACCGTGTGGGCCGTCATCGGTCCCGAGAATCGCCTGTGACCAGTGTCGGAAGGGCGAGCAGGCACTCAACCACGCAAGGTCGTGTGCGGGCTCTGCCCGTAAGTTTCGCGGTACATCACCGCGAATCGGCCGCTGTGCGTGAACCCCCAGCGCGCGGCGATCGCGTTGACCGTGTCATGCAGGCGGTCGCCCTCGAGTAGGTCTTGGTGGGCGTGATGTAGCCGCCTCTGTCGCAGATACTGCAGCGGCGTCGTATCCAGGTGCTTGCGGAACATGTACTGCACCGCTCGCGGTGTGACGTGGATGGCGTCGGCGATCTCGGCCAGCGCAATGTCGTTGTCCACATTGCTTTCCAGATAGTCGATTGCGCGTCGAAGCAGCACCGGCTTAGCGTCCGTGCGATCGTGCCGCGACGCCTCCGCCGCGTCGATTGGGAACGTCGACACCATGACCGCCGCGAGCAACCTGCTGGCTTGCCCGAGCACCAACGGCGTCGCCACGCTGTCGTCGGCCAGCACGCAGTTGCGCACGTAGTCGACCGTGCTCATCCACAGCCGGGCGGCGGCATCATCGACGGGCCGGAAGTCGTCGAACCGCACGGATGCCGGTGCCTGGCCGACGGGGACGCCGCTCGCGACGCTGGCCACTATGGCGGGCTCGAGAAGCACCGAGGTGACGGAAAGGTCCTCGGCTCGCGAGTGGTGCGGCAAATCCGGCTGCGAAAGCATCGTTACCTCGCCCGCAGCGGCTTCGCCCTTCAATCCTTCGCAGCGGCCTTCGACCCGGCCTTCGGTGGCCCACACCGCGACCACCTTGTCGAGCTGATCAGGTGAGAATTCGAGTTCACCGGGCAACCGGACGTCGTCTATCGCGAAAGCACCGACGTCGACCCGGTGATGAATCAACTGCTCCCCGCTGGCCGGAGGACGATTCTCCTTGCCGCGCAGACGAACGCCGTACACGCCCTCGAGAAATTGTTCGATCTCGGCGCTGTCTGAAATCGCCGCCCCTGATCGCTGGGGCCGGTGGATGGCGAATGTGTCGTTTTTCATGTAACTCACCTGGCCAGGGCGATACGCCACGAGCTTGCTTACTCAACCCCCGGTATAGATTTAAGGCACCTCGCGGTACGTCGTCAAGACCACGGTGGTACCGCACAACCGGCGGTTCTACCCGCGATGCCCGGCCGAGCAGCCGACCCGCGCCTGCGCGAGCTTCGGCACGGCGTGGAAAAGCTCGTGTTCGGCGTCGTGGGCGATCATCTGCGCCTCCGCGAGGCTGGCGGCATGGTCGATTTCGAGTTCGGCGTCGACGTGCAGCCGATGGCCGATCCAGCGCATCCGCACGCTGCGCACCGCCATGACGCCGGGCCGCGCCGCGAGCGCGCTTTCCGCGGTCTCGACGAGTTGGGGATCGACACCATCCATCAAGCGGCGGAACACATCTCGTGCCGCCGTGCGGAGCACCGCCAGGATCGCGATCGTGATCATGATGCCAACGATCGGATCGGCGAGCGGGAATCCGAGCGCGACACCGGCGGCGCTGAGCAATACCGCCAGCGACGTGAAGCCGTCGGTGCGGGCGTGCAGGCCGTCGGCAACCAGTGCGGCAGAGCCGATTCGGCGACCGACGCGGATTCGGTACAGCGCCACCAGCTCGTTGCCGACGAAGCCGATGACCCCTGCTGCTGCGACCCAGCCGACATGCTCGATCGGTACCGGGTGGATCAGCCTCATCACCGCCTCGTATCCGGTGATGACGGCCGACAGCGCGATCATTGCGACGACGAACAGCCCCGCGAGGTCCTCGGCGCGACCGAACCCGTAGGTGTATCGCCGCGTTGCCGCTCGCGTGCTCAGCGCGAAGGCAATCCACAGCGGCACCGCGGTCAGCGCATCGGAGAAGTTGTGAATAGTGTCCGCCGCCAACGCAACCGACCCTGACAGCACAACGATGACGGCCTGCGCGACAGCGGTGATCCCGAGCGCCACCAGGCTGGCCTTGACCGCGCGGATGCCGATCGCGCTTGACTCCAGCGCGGTGTCGAGGTTGTCGGCGGCGTCGTGGCCATGGGGTGTGAGGAGGTGCGACATCTAGCTGCCCGCCTTTCGTCCCGGCAGCGCCGCGACATCGCCGCGGTGGTGGGCGGGCACGCCGGGACCGGCATGCTCGGCGTTGAACACCGCGTCGTTGACCAGCTGGCGGACGTGCTCGTTGTCGATGCTGTAGTAGATCGTCGTGCCGGCCCTGCGCGTGCCGACCAGCCGGGCCATCCGCAGCTTGGCCAGGTGCTGCGAAACCGACGGCGCAGGCTTGCCGACGAACTGCGCGAGCTCGTTGACCGACAGTTCCCGGTCCACCAGCGCCCACAACACCTGCACTCGGGTGGGATCGGCCAGCATCCGGAACACCTCGACGATCAGGCCGACCTGGTCGTCGTCGATGCGGCCACGGTCGCCGCTATCTGCATTCATACGTAGATAATAGATGAAGCAAAATAGCGATCTTGATGGACCCGCGCCTTCTACGGTGAGCGCATGCTCGTATCCCGCAAGGTGCTGTGCGCCGTCTACGTCGTGATCGCGCTGGTGGCGCTGATCGCCACCTGGAGTCAGAACATCCTCTTCTTCAACGGTGGTGGAAGTTTCCTCGGATTCTGGCAGGCCACCAAGGTCAATCCCGCCTCTCGGTCGATCACCGTCGACATCGCCCTCTTTCTTCTGTCCGTGGCCATCCTGATGGTGATCGAGGCGCGCAGGGTCGGCGTCAAGTTTGTGTGGGCCTACATCGTCGCGGGCTTCCTGATAGCGATAAGCGTGGCATTCCCGCTGTTCCTGCTCGCCCGCGAACTGCGCCTGGAGAAGTCCGACGCGACACAGCTCAGCAACAGGGACTCGATGCTGCTGGCGCTGCTCGCCGGCTTCACGCTGGCGTTCACGATCTGGGTGGACGTGGCCTGACGCCTCACCCCATTTCGGCGACCGTGCGTGTCTGCACTAGGACACGCCGCAATTTCTGTGCAAACGTGCACGCTCGCTACGGCGCGACGGTGCACACATGTTGCTCAGCGGGAGAGTGACTAGCTGTTGCTGTCGTCCGCCGCGGCCCTGGCCCGCTCGGTCACCGAGGCCACGACGCCGCCGTCGTTGAGGATGTCGGTACCGGTGAGATAGCCGGCCTTGTCACTGGCACAGAACGACAGCAGCTCGGCCATCTCCTCCGGTTTGCCCCAACGCGGCACCGCGGCGTCGGCGACCAGTGCGGCCGCCCCGGCCTCCGCTTCTAGCCTGCCCATCTCGGTGTCGATGGATCCGGGTGACACGGAGACGATGCGCAGTCCCCGACCGCCGAACCGTTCGGACTGCGCGATGGAGTACCACCGCACGAAGCTCTTGCTCACCGCATACGCGATGCCCGAGCGCATCTCCTCTGGCGCGATGCTGCATGCCTCGAGCATGTCCGCCATGAAGGCGTTCTCGTCGGTCAGCGCCCGGGGGAATTGCGCTGTCGGAACCATGTTCTGGGGCAGCAGATGCGCCGCCATCGATGCAACGTTGACGATCACCGAGCCCTCGCCTGCGGTCTGGTAGAAGATCTCGTTGACGTTCAATGTGCCGATGGCGTTGGTCCTCATGATGTATTCCGCGTCGCCCATCGTGGGGCTGACCCCAGCGGTGTGAATGACCGAGGCGACCTTGCCGAGACCCGATGCGGCGTCCAGCAATCCGGCGACCGCTTGTCGGTCAGTGACGTCGCAGTTGACTGTGGTGTGCTTGATTCCGAGGCCGGCCAGCGTCGCCGCCGCGTCGTCGAGGCGGTCCTGCCTAACATCAGCGAGGACGAGCACGTGGTCGCGCCCCATGATCTTCGCCGTGGCGACACCCATGCCGCCCGCGCCACCGGTGATGACCGATACCGAATTCATGCCAGTGATGCTAGCTGGCGCCGTTACGAATCAGTCGATCGCTGTAACTAGGGCGGCCGCTGCATCGGCGACGGCGACCCGGGCGGACGTCAGGTAATTGCGGGGGTCGGTCACTGTGCCGTCGGACCCGAGGTGCGCCCGCACGGCGCGGGTGAAGTGAACGTTGAGCAGGGTTCCGACATTGATCTTGGTGATGCCTGCACTCTGGGGCATCACGTATGTCGTCGCGGACATCGACGCGACGGCCTCGTTCTTCGGTGACCGGACAGCACCTGTCAAGGATGCGGTGCAGCCTGGACGGCGGATCACGACGCTCCTGCATCACGAGTTCGGGATGTCGGTCCGGTCGGCGATGATCTCAGCGCCGGTTAGCGCGCGTCGCTGAGGCGACTGCGCGACGCAATGCCTATCCTCGGCGCATGACCGAACCCGTGGACCGCGGCCCCGTCTTTGACGGTATCCGGATCGGCCGACCCGCGACCGGTGCGCTTCTGGACGCCGGCTACCGCACCCTCGCGGATCTGCCAGCAGATCTCGACGAGTTTCTCGCGCTTCACGGCGTCGGGCCGAAGGCTGCGCGTCTCCTCCGGCAAGCGCAGGGGAACTGACTCCGTGGGGCAGGACATCGTGGTCGTTCACACCGACGGCGGCTGCAGACCCAACCCCGGCCCCGGCGGCTGGGGCGCGGTGCTGCGCCAGCGTGAGCACGTCCGGGAGATGTGCGGTGGCGAGTCCGGCCAGACGAGCAACAACCGGATGGAGTTGACCGCACCGATCATGGCGCTGGAGGCGCTCACCAGACCCGTGGTGGTGCATCTCTACACCGACAGCACCTACGTCCGGAACGGCATCACCAAGTGGATCCTCGGCTGGGAACGCAACGGCTGGATGACCGCCGCGAAGCAGCCGGTGAAGAACGCCGACCTGTGGAGGCGGCTCCAGATGGCCTGCGCGCTGCACCAGGTCGAGTGGTTCTGGGTGAAGGGGCACTCGGGCGTCGCCGACAACGAACTGGCCGACCAGCTGGCGACCCGGGGTCTACTGGAAGCGATGGACGCGTCCTACTCCCACACCACCTCGTCGGGGGTCTTGTCGGACCGCAGACCACGCCAGCTGGGCTGACGCAGCCGGCCGTCGCTGGTCCGCTCGCTGTAGCGGACTTCACCGACCAGCTCAGGGCGGACAAAGGTAACACCCTTCCTGTCCTGCGCGGGAAGCCTTGTGGTGAACGGTGATTCGTCGGTCTCCAGCGGTTCGAGGGTCTCCCTCAACTTCGTCAGTGCCTTGTCGGTGAACCCTGTTCCAACGCGACCGGCGAAGTGCAGGCCACCCTCTTCGGGGATGCCGAGCATCAGCGCGCCGATGCGGCTGGTGCGACCGCCGGTGCCCTCGCGCCAGCCGCCGATCACCACCTCCTGGGTGTTCCAGATCTTGTCCTTCACCCAGGAGGCCGAGCGCCGGCCGGGCTGGTACGTGGAATCCCGTTTCTTGGCGACGACTCCTTCGAAGCGACGGTCGCGCGCGTATTGCAACGCCTCGGCCCCGTTCCCCGGCAGTAGATCCTGAACGATCACACCGCCGCCTTCTGCGAGCGTCTCCAGCAGTCGCCTGCGGTCGGAATACTTTGCGCGCAAAAGCGATCGGCCGTCCAAGTGCAGGATGTCGAAGGCCCAGAACTCGACGCGGGTCGACCGCGCACGGTTCTGCATCTCGCTGAAGCTGGGCACTCCGGACTCGTCGAGCGCCACCGCCTCGCCGTCGAGGATCACGTGATGGTCGGCGAGGTCGGCGGCGATCGCTTCGAACTGTGGGTATTCGCCGGTGACGTCGCGCCCGCGTCGCGATCGCAGCTTCAGTGTGCCGTGGTCGGCGTCGAGCAGCACCCGATAGCCGTCCCACTTGGCCTCGAAAGCCCATTGCGTCGCTTTGAGTTTCGCCACCGATCCCTCGGTCGCCAGCATCGGTGCAAGATCCCCCGCGTGGGGGCGCAGCTGTTCCTTCATCCGGTGGGCGAGCCAGTTCTTGCCGTCCGTCTGGATCAGGGCGTAGCGGCCGTCGATCTTGTCGCCGTGCAGGGTGACTATCACCTCGCCACCCTTGGCGGGGCCGTCGGGCGAGTTGTCCCTGAACTTCTCGGTCTCGTATGTGCCGGTGTCCCAGACGAACATCTTCCCTGCGCCGTACTCCCCCTTCGGAATGGTTGCTTCGAACGTCAGGTACTCCAGCGGGTGGTCCTCGGTGTGCACGGCGAGGTGGTTGACCGCGGGCGTGTCCGGCAGATTCTTGGGCACCGCCCACGACACCAGCACGCCGTCCCTTTCGAGCCGCAGGTCGTAGTGCAATCGTCGGGCGTGATGTTCCTGGATCACGAACCGATCGTCGCCGCCTGTCTTAGGCATCGACTTCGGCACCGGCTCAGGTGTTTTCGACGCGTCTCGCATGCTGCGGTATTTCGTCAACCTGTCCGGAATGGGGACCGCTTCATCCAGCTCGGCCAACAGATCGCCATCCTTGGCGACGCGCTCGAGCACCTCGTCGAACCGGAGATGCCGCAGCTTCGGGTCCTCGATTTCGTCCCAGGTGCGGGGCGCGGCGACTGTCGGCTGTTCGCGTCCGCGCAACGAGTACGGCGCGATCGTCGTCTTGGACCCGTTGTTCTGGCTCCAGTCGAGGAAGACCTTGCCGGTGCGCAGGCTCTTGGTCATCGTCGATGTGACGAGCTTCGGCATCGCGTTTTCAAGTTGTTGCGCAACACGTTTGGCCAAAACGACCGCGCCGCGGGAGCTGACGGGCGTCTCGAGCGGCGCGTAGAGGTGAAGGCCCTTGCTGCCGCTGGTGAGCGGATAGGCGGTCAGTCCGATGTCGCTCATCAGGTCGCGGACTTCGGACGCAACCTTGCACAGCTGCGTCATCGTCACGCCTTCGCCGGGGTCGAGGTCGAATACCAATCGCGTGGCGGGTCCTGGTTTTCCGTCCACGAATTGCCATTGCGGCACGTGTACTTCGAGCGCGGCTTGCTGACCGATCCACGCCAGGCCCTCGACAGTGTCGATGACCGGGTACGTCGTGGTGCCCGATCGGTGCGTGACGCTTTCGCGGCCCAGCCAGTCCGGCGCGGAGCTGGCGAGTTGCTTCTCGAAGAAGGACGGCTCGTCGACGCCGTTGGGCCAGCGCTTGCGGGTGACCGCGCGGCCGGCGATGTGCGGGATCATCACCTCGGCGATGTTGACGTAGTAGTCGAACACCTCGGCTTTGGTGGTACCCGTCGCGGGATACAGCACCTTGTCCGGGTTGGTCAGCTTCACCCGGCCGATTTGCTCCACCACGCCAACGTAATACCCGTTGTG
>JBKPSU010000052.1:0-14897 GCA_046735135.1 Actinomycetota bacterium | reverse complement strand
CGATACATCCGCTGGGGGTGCTCGCCGACGGTGACGAACCGCTCTGCGGTGAGATCAGGCCGTGCTTCGTAACCGATGGCGAGGCACCGGCCCCCGACGTAGATCTCGCCTTTCGTTCCGAGCGGAACTGGATGCCGGTCGGCGTCGAGCAGGTTGATCGTTGCGCCGTCGATCGCGGTGCCGATGGGTGGCAGGGTGGGGAAGTCCTCCGGTGGGCCAGTCAACGTGTAGCAGGCCACCTCGTGCGTTTCGGTTGGGCCGTAATGGTTCTCCAACACGAGACCGGGATTGGCCGAGCACAGCCAGCGGATCTCGGGCGTCACCCGCAGCTGTTCGCCGACATTGATCACGACGCGCAGGGACTCCAGCCGGGTGCGGGTGACATACGCTGCCTCAGCGAATGCCTGCAGCGCGACGCCAGGCAGAAAGACGCGTTCGATTCCCTCGTCGGCGACTAGGCCCACCAGTCGCCGCAGATCCGTGCGCGGCGACTCGGACACCAGCCGCAACGACCCGCCGCCGCACAGCGTCGAGAAGATCTCCTGAAACGACACGTCGAAGGACAACGGGAAGAACTGCAGCGTCGAACCGCCGGCTGCACCTGATGGGCGCCGGTTCTGCCAGGTGATCAGGTTGGCCAGCGCCCGGTGCGGCATCGTGACGCCCTTGGGGTCCCCCGTCGAACCCGAGGTGAACAACACGTATGCGGCGCTCTCGGGGTCGAGGGCCGGCAGTGGTGTTGTCGCGGCTGCGTGCATCATTGTCCGCGCCTCGGCGATGTCGGAGATGACGCGGAACGGCCGGACGACATCGATCATCGCCTCGATCCGTGCCTGCGGGTAGCTGGGATCCAACGGGACCACCGCCGCACCGGCCTTAAGCACGCCCAGCGTTGCCACGATCAGCTCGGGCGACCGATCCAGCATCACGCCCACACGTGCTCCCGGCGGCATACCCGCGTCCAACAGACTGGCGGCGATTCGTTCGGCGCTGCCGTCCAATTCGGCGTACGTCCAGGCCGCGGAGTCCGTTGCCAGCGCGGTGGCCTTCGGCGTGGTTGCAGCCCGCTGCGAGATGAACTGCGCGACGTCGCGAGCCGACAGCTCATCGGCGGCATAATCGGCGCCCCCCTCGGGTGAGCGGACGATCGCCGCCAGCACCCGAAGAAACGAATGCGCGTATTCGCGTGCCTGAGTGGCGGTGAGCGCTGCCCGATCGCCCGTCACCCGCAGTGACAGCCGGTCGGTCCGCGGATCCACCGCGGCAGTCACGAGGAGCGCGTAGTTGGTCTGCTCATCGGCCTCGAACTCGAGCAGTTCGACCCCGGGGGCAGCTGCCAACTCCGCGAAGACGTGGTAGTTGACGAAGTTGAACACCGTGTTGAGCACCGGGCGGCCGGCATCGGATTGGATGGCCTGCAGGGGGTAACGCCGATAGCGCTGGGCCGCTCGCTCGAACTGGACGAGGTGTTCGACGACGTCAAGCCACGTCGGGGGGCTGTTGTCGAGCCGAATCGGAATCACGTTGAGGAACAGCCCCGCAGCTCGTTCTGCACCGGCACGACCGGGACGCCCGTGGGTAACCAGCCCGGTGGTGATGTCGTCTTGGCCCGAGAGTCGTTGGAGGCTCACGCAATGCGCGGCGAGCAGCAGCGTCTTCAGCGGCAGTTTGCGCGACGCGACGAGGTGGCGTGCGGCGTTCTGCAGCCACGGCGGGATCACGACCGTCACGTCGGGCACTGCGGTTGTCGGGGGCTCGTGGGCGCCGTAAAAATCCAGGGACGTGGCGTGCGATCCGGCTAAGGCGTGCCGCCAGAACTGTTGCGCAGGAGCACTTTCGACTGCTTCTTTTTCCAGCCGGACGTACTCGGCGAGCATCGTCGCCGAGTACGCGTCGGCCGTGATCGGTGGGACGTCGCTACTGAGACTGGACAGGTAGTCTTGCAGCAGTTCGCGGATGAGGTTGGCGACACTCCAGCCGTCCAGAATCGCATGATGGAAGGCGAAGACCAGATCGACACCGTCGTCACCCACTAATGCCCGCAAGCTGTACAGCGGACCGCCGCTGAAGTCGTAGCTATGCCGGTGCAGCGCTGCCATGTAGACCCGGGCGTCCGCGTCGCCGGCTGCGGATACGACGTCGAACGCGCGTGGCACCCGTGCCCGGACCACCTGGACCGGCACCGAATGCTGGTTGAGGTCAAACGACGACCGCAGCCCGGGATGCCGCGCGACCAGCCGGTCGAAGGCCTCCGCGAATTCCCGTTCCCGCCATGGCATCGCCACGCGGTAGCGGAAGACGTCCTTGTACATCGTGGAATCGGCACGCTCGATGCTGTGGAAGATCATCCCGAGCTGCAACGCGGTCGCAGGGAAGGCGTCCTCGGAGTCGTGCAGTGCCGCGCGATCGATCAAGGGGAGCAACGCGAACGCCTCGGTGACACCGTCGGCTTCGGACCCCGTCTGCGACATCGACTCGGCCAGGTCGGCGACCGTGGGTCGGGCGAACAGTTCCTCAATGTCGACAGCCATGCCACGCTTTTCAGCCTCGGTGCGCACGGCGAGGGCAAGGATGGAATCTCCACCGACGGTGAAGAAGTTGTCATGCACGCCAACGGAGTCCACGCCGAGCACCGAGGCGAACACATCGACCAGCACTGCCTCCGCCGGGGTTCGCGGGGCAACGTCGGATCGATCCGGCGCGCCAGGCCGGCGCAGCGCGCGACGATCCACCTTGCCGCTGGCCGTGAGTGGCAGCGCGTCCAGTTCGACGAGCGTGGTCGGAATCATGTATGTGGGCAGCCGCGCTGCAAGGTGAGCACCGAGGTGATCGAGGGAGACCGCCTCTGCGACGAAATATCCGATCAGGTGGATGCCGTGGGTTTTTGACGGCTCGGCGATCACGACCGCCGATCGCACCCCCGGACATGACTCCATGGCGCCTTGGACCTCGCCGAGACTCACCCGATTACCGCGGACCTTGACTTCATCGTCGATGCGGCCCAGGAACTCCAGGTTCCCGTCCGATCGCCAGCGGGCAAGATCACCCGTGTGGTAGCGGCGCCCCCCCGGCACGCTGCCATCCTCGGCAAACGCGGCGGCCGTCAGGTCGGGGCGGCCGCGATAGCCGCGAGCCAGACCGACACCGGCGATGTTCAATTCACCGGGTACTCCCACTGGGCAACGGTTTCCGCGGTCATCGAGAACCAACAACAGTGTGTTGTCGATCGGCTTACCGATTGGGACCACGTCGACCGGGCCGGACGAGGGGCAGTCGAAGTAGCTCACGTCAACCGTTGCCTCCGTGGGACCGTAGAGATTCACCAGCCGGGGCACCGCGGTGGCGCCGAAAACTCGGTTGAATCGCTCGACCAGCGCTGGGGTCAGCGCTTCGCCACTGCAGAACACCGTGTGCAGTGACGTGAGCCGGTGCAGTGAGGCAGGCTGGGATGCCAGTTGGTCCAGGAATGGTCCCAGCATCGACGGCACGAAATGCATGACGGTCACCCGATGCCGCTCGACGGCGGCGATGATCTTGCGGGGGTCCCGCTCGCCGCCGTGTTCCAGCAGCGCGACGCTGGCGCCCGCCATCGTCCACCACATCAACTCCCATACCGAGACATCGAATGTCACGGGCGTCTTCTGCAGGATCACGTCGTCGGGGCCAAGTGGGTACCGCCGCTGCATCCACTGCAGGCGGTTCATCACCGACCGGTGTTCGACCATCACACCCTTGGGCCGGCCGGTCGATCCGGACGTGTAGATGACGTAGGCCAGGTCCTCGGGCGATCCGACCGGCTCGAGGGGATCTGCGCCTGCGGTGGTCGGCTCGATGCGATCAATACCGAGTTCGCGGGCCAGTTCCGCGAATTCGGCTCCCGCGATGAGAATACGGGCACTGCTTTCTTCAATGATGGTGCGGACGTGCAGCGCGGGATGTTCGGGGTCGATCGGCACGTAGGCGGCGCCCGCGCGCATGATTCCGTGGATGGCCACAACAAGCTCGGGTGAGCGGGGCACGATGACCGCGACGCAGTCGTCGCGCTCAATGCCCCTGGCGCGCAGCATTTCCGCGATATTGTTCACCGCGCCGACGAACTCCCAGTAGCACAGGGTCACGCTCTGTGAGGCGACGGCGGTGCGCTCACCGGGTATGCCGGTGGCCAGTCGGTCGACCGTCATGTTCGGCGCGGAATCAAGCATCAAGTATCGCTCCGGAGGCGAAGGCGTCCAACTCGGTGCGATCCGCGCCGGAGAGCATGTCGATCTGGCCCAGCGGCAAATCGGGTGCGTCGAGCGCCCGGTCGATCAGGGTCAACACGTGACGCAACGCGTCGGTGAACCGGTAGTTCGCGTCGAAGACATCGTCGGCGTAGAACAGGTCCACCTCGAGGGAGCCGTCGCGCTCGTGGTCACGAACGACGATGTTGACCGCGTCCAGGGAGTACCCCGATGACATCGCGTCGACGTTCTTCCACATCCATTGTGCGTGTTCGGTATCGGGGACTTTCTGGTATGAGTAGGTGACGTCGAACAGCGTCGGAGACCTGCCAGAGTTGTCCCGCAATTCCGCCACGGTGTCTCCTAAAGCGAACCGCTGGCGCGCCTGCAGTTCCCATACCTGCGCGGTGATCCGACTGGCAAGGTCGGCCGCCGACGTCAGGGCATCGACGGGGATTTGCAGCGGCAGCATGTTCACCATGCAGCCGATGGTGCGCAGTTCGGCGTCAGACGACCGGTTGAGGAATGGGACCCCGAGCACGATATCGCCGCCGCGGTGTACCCGGCGCAGGTATTCGCCGAGGGCGGCGGCGGTGAACGCGAAGACCGAGTGCCCGGTATCTCGAATACGTTGGGCCGTTTGCGGTTTCACACTTAGGGTGTGATGGTGCCGACGTCGGCTACGCACTGAACTGCTCCGGGCGAACAGCGCGGGCTCAACGTCGCGGTATTTCGTGACGAAGTACTCGCGGTCGGTCACCCACTCCGGGGAGCGGCGATATTCGCCCTCGGCGCGGACGAAGTCCAGATAGCTCGGCATCTCGACGTCGTCGTCGCTGCACGTGTCTATGCCTGAGACGTACTCGCTGAACAGCTGGCTCATCGCGAGATTGACGCTCCATCCGTCCCCCACGGCGTGATGGAAGCACGCGTACACCAGGAACGAATCGGCCCGGTCGATGAGCACGGCGGCGTGTGTCAGTGGGCCGTCGAGGGCAACCACCTGCTCGCCCGCCTCGTCGATCCAGCGTCGGCACGCTGCTTCGGGGTCCGAGTCGCCGGTGAAGTCAATGCATGTGGGCTCGGGCAGTTCGGTGCCGACGCGCTGGACGAATTCGCCGTCGCGAAACTCGATACGCAGCCGCAGCGCATCGTTTCGCAGGTAGGTCCGCCGCAGGCAGGCGCGCATCCGCTCCAGATTCACCGTGCCCTCCAGTCGGGCGTAGCCGAATGCCTGCACGAGCGGGAGATCGGGGTAGCGTGCACCGACGGCGACGATGTCCCGCTGGTTGGCTGTCAGCGGCCAGCGTGCTGGGTGGGTTTGCCGGTCGTTACTTTCGTCGGCGCGGTCCGGAGGTGGGTTGGTGTCGAGTGCGCGGGCCAGGTACCGGGCCAGCGCGCTCGGTGTCGGATGGTCCAGAACAATGGTGGTGGGCAGCTTCAGGCCGGTCGCCGATTTGAGCCGATTCCGGAATTCGACCGAACCCAGCGAATCGAAGCCGAGCTCCTTGAACTCCTGCTCGGCGCCCACCGCGTCCGCGCTGTCGTGCCCGAGCACCACGGCGGCGTGGGAACGGATGATGTCGAGCAGTTCGCGTTGCTGTTCGGACGTGCTCATCACCGAGATCCGCTGTCGCAGATCGGAGGAGGATTCCGCGGGCGCAGCGGATTCGGCGGGGCGCCGGGCAGTACTGATCAGGCCGCGGAACATCGGTGGCAGGCTCGAAGAAGTCGAATGGGACTGCAGCGCAGCCAGATTCATCTGTGCCGGTATCACGAAGGATCGTGGCTGCCCGAGCGCCGCATCGAACAGCGCGAGACCGTCGGCCGACGACATCGGGACAAAGCCGCTGCGGCTCATGCGCGCACGATCGCGTTCGTCGAGATGGCCTGTCATTCCGGTCGCTTGCGCCCACCATCCCCACGCCATGGACACCGCCGGCGTCCCCAGGTGTCGGCGATGCTGTGCCAGCGCGTCGAGGAATCCGTTGGCGGCCGCGTAGTTGGCCTGGCCTGCCGAGCCGAGAACACCCGCTGCCGAGGAGAACAGCACGAACGCCGACAGGTCCGCGGATGCGGTGAGGTGGTGCAGGTTCCAGGCCGCATCGAGTTTTGGCCGCAGCACCGCGTCAAGGTGACGTGTCGTCTGTGCGGCGAAGACGGCGTCGTCGAGCACCCCGGCCGCGTGGATGACGGCGGTCAACGGATGCTCCGGGGGCATCTCGGTGAGCAGCCCCTGCAACGATTCTCGGTCCGCGGCGTCGCACGCGGCGATCCGTACTGAGGCGCCGAGCTCGATGAGCTCCGATTCGAGCGCGGCCGCACCGTCGGCTGCGCGGCCCGCGCGGCTGATGAGCAGCAGGTGACGCACACCATGACGGGTGACCAAGTGCCGGGCGAGCAGCGCCCCCAGTACGCCGGTGCCGCCCGTGACTAGCACCGTACCGACAGGATCGAGCGGTGTGGGCACCGACAGCACCACCTTGCCGACGTGGCGGGCTCGGCTCACGAAGCGATACGCCTCAGGTGCTTGCCTGATGTCCCAGGCACGCAGCGGAAGCGGTCGTAGCGCGCGGGTGTCGAACAGTTTCACGAGCTCGTCGAGGATCTCGCGTACACGGTCAGGGCCGGGTTCGGCGAGAAGGTCGAACGCTCGATACCGAACACCGGGATGGCGCGCCGCCACCTCGCCGGGATCGCGGATGTCCGTTTTGCCCATTTCGATGAATCGTCCGCCACGGGGCAGGAGCCTCAGCGATGAGTCGACGAATTCTCCGGTCAGGCAGTCGAGTACGACGTCCATGCCTGCCCCGCCGGTGGCTGCGGAGAACTTCTGCTCGAACTCGAGCGTGCGCGAGTTCGCGATGTGCTCGTCGTCGATTCCCATGCTGCGCAGCGTTGTCCATTTTGCGGGGCTGGCCGTGGCATACACCTCCAGGCCCCAGTGCCGGGCCAGCTGCACCGCAGCCATGCCGACCCCACCGGTGCTGGCGTGCACGAGGACCCGTTCGCCTGCGCTGACGCGCGCGAGGTCCGCCAACGCGAAGTACGCAGTGAGAAAAGCCGCGGGTACCGTTGCGGCCTGAGCGTGGGACCACCCCGGCGGGACGTGCGCCACCGTGCGGTGATCGGCGACGACAACAGGTCCCGCGCCGTATAAAAGGCACATCACGCGGTCGCCCGGGGCGAACCCCACCACATCGTCCGCGACGTCGAGAACCACGCCGGCGCCTTCGAGGCCGAGGTCGTCCGCCGAGTCCCCCAGGGCGATGAGAACGTCGCGGAAATTCACCCCGCTGCAGCGCATCGCCAGTCGCACCTGGCCGGGCTCCAGGGGTCGGTGGGATTCGGGCGACGAGCGCAGCACGACGTTGCGCGCGTCCAGGGTGCCGTTGCCGAGGGCGGTGAGTCGCCAGCTGCCCTCCTCGACCAGTTCGGCGCCATCGAATCGCTCGGTGTGAACCACCCGGGGGGCAAAGCATGTGCCAGCACGCAGCGCGAGTTGCGGTTCGTCACGGCCGGCCGTTTCGGCGACCGCGAGATCGGCGCCCGCCCAGTCGTCGACGTCGATCAAGGCGATGCGCCCCGGGTTCTCGGTCTGTGCGCTGCGCAACAATCCCCAGACAGCGGCCTGGCCGAGATCGGTGACATCCTCGGATGAGTCGACCGCAACCGCTCCGCGCGTGAGCACCACCAGTCGCGCATCCTCGTCATGACGATCGTCGGACAGCCACGTCTGTACCCTGTCCAGCACGATGGCCAGTGCTCGGTGCGTATTATCGGCGAATGTGTCGCCGTTCGCAGTCGTTGTCGGACAACGAAATACGGTGCAATTCTGCGGTGCGACGTAGCCTGCGCCGTGCTCAGACGGCGCGAGGGCGACCCAGTCCAGCGCGTACAGACCGTCGTCGGCGACAGAGCTCATCAGCAAGCGACTGGGTGAAACTCCGCGCAGGGCAAGCGAATCGATGCGACCTACCAATGCCCCGCGGCTGTCCATCAGCGTCACGGCGACGGTGTCGAGGCCGATGAGCGTGATTCGGGCGCGAAGCCGGCTGGCGCCCACGGCGTGCAACGATATGCCGTCCCATTCGAACGGCAACCTGGTCAGCTGCGATTCTTCGAGGATGCCGCCGACGACGATACTGTGCAGGACCGCGTCGAGCAGTACCGGATGCAGACCGAACCGGCTCGCATCGGCTTTTGCCGTCTCCGGCAACGCTGCCTCCACGAACACCTCGCCGTCGCGGCGCCACACTGAGCGCAGGCCGCGGAATGCCGGACCGTAGTCGTATCCACGCGCTGCCAGCTTCGGGTAGGCCTCCGAGACGTCGATCGGTTCCGCACCGTCCGGGGGCCACTGGTCGGACGCCTGCTGTGGCGTGGGCGCCGGGGTGGGGACGAGAACGCCTTCGGCGTGACGTGTCCACGCCCGGTCCGCACCGTGGCGGTCGACCCGCGAGTAGATCCGGACCGGGCGTTCGCCGGACTGTCGCCATGCGCCGACGACGACTTGCACGGCTAGACCGCTGTATTCGCCGACGACCATGGGGGTGTGCAGGACGAGTTGGTCCACTCGTGGGCACCCCGCACGATCACCCGCGTGTAGTGCCATCTCCACCATTGCCGCACCCGGTACGAGCACGACGCCATGCACTTTGTGGTCGGCCAGCCACGGTTGGGAGGCCAGCGACAACCGTCCGGTGAGGATGACGTCGCCGGAATCTGCTTGTTCCACAACCGCACCGAGCAGGGGATGCTCGGCGGCCGGGGTGGGGTCTATCCAGAGTCGCTTCTGTTCGAAGGCATACGTGGGCAGGTCGATGCGACGAGCGCCGGTGTCGTCGAACATGCGCGCCAGGTGGGGCGTTTTCTCGTGGACCTGGGCTTCGGCGGCCGACAGCATGACCCGGCGCATCCCGCCCTCGTTGCGTCGAAGTGTCCCGACCACGCTGTGGTCGTCGCCGAGATCCTCCAGTGTTTCCTGGATGCCGACAGTCAGTACCGGATGCGGGCTGGATTCGATGAAGGTGCGATAACCGTGCTCGTACGCCCACCGGATTGCCTGTTCAAACAGCACCGGTTGCCGCAGGTTGGCGAACCAGTAGTCGCCGTCGAGGATCGTCGTGTCCAGTCCGGCGCCGGTGACCGTGGAGATGAATGCGGTATCGCCGGTTCGCGGCTGCACTCCGGATAGCGATTCGTGCAGTGTCACCCGCAACGTTTCGATCGCAGTGGAATGCGAGGCGTAGTCGACGGGAATCCGCGCGGCGTGCAGGTCATTATGTTCGCAGCGGGCCATGAGCTGATCGAGGGCGGCTGTGTTGCCGGTGACGACCGTCGAATTCGGTCCGTTTTGCGCGGCGACGGATATCGATTGCCCCCATGGTTTGATGAGCGCCCGAACGCGTTCAACGGGCCGCGGGATGGAGACCATGCCGCCGGTTCCCGCGATGGCGCTGATCGCCTTACTGCGCAACGTGACAACCATCGCTGCGTCTCGTAGCGAGAGCGCACCGGCGACGTACGCGGCTGCGATCTCGCCTTGCGAATGGCCCAGGACTGCGTCCGGATGGATCCCCAGTGCGCGCCATTGTGCGGCCAGCGACACCATCACCGCGAACAACACCGGCTGCACCACATCGACCCGGTCGGGGCTCGGACAATCGTCGCCGCCGCGCACGACCTCGAGCAGCGACCAGTCGACAAACTCGGCGAACGCCGCATCGCAAAGCCGCATCTGATCGGCGAACGCCGGGGCGGAGTCCAGCAGGTCGACCGCCATGTGGGGCCACTGCGAGCCCTGGCCGGGGAAGACGAAGACGGTTCCACCTGCGGCTGCGGCTTTTGCCGTCACCACGTTCGGGGCAGCCGCGCCGGAGGCGATCGCCGCCAACCCGCTCAACAACTCGTCCCGGTCGGCTCCGACCGCAACCGCGCGGTGGTCGAACAACGCCCGCGTGGTGACGAGTGAGTACGCCACGTCGAGCGGATCCACGTCGGGGTTCTGCTCGACGAACCGCCGCAACCGGGCCGCCTGCGCGGCCAGTGCCGTCGCCGATTTCGCGGACAACACCCACGGCGTCACCGGCGGACGGTCGCGGGCCGGCTTCGCGGTCGCCGACTCTGGCGACGCCTGCTCGAGTATGACGTGGGCGTTTGTTCCGCTGATGCCGAACGCCGAGACCCCGGCACGCCGCGATCGGCCGGTCTGGTCTGGCCACGGCCGTGCGCGACTGACCACCTCGATCGTTCCGGGTGACCAATCAACGTGCGGCGTCGGCGAATTCAGATGCAGCGTCGCGGGTACCACCCCGTGCCGCATCGACTGTACGGCCTTGATGATCCCAGCGACGCCAGCGGCGTACTGGGAATGACCAATGTTCGACTTGACCGACCCGACCAGCAGTGGCCGCTCCGCCGAGTGGGCCATTCCGTATGTTGCCTGCAACGCTTGGGCTTCGATCGGATCGCCGACCTTCGTGCCTGTGCCGTGTGCCTCGACCATGTCGACGTCGCCCGCAGTCAGGTCCGCATCCATCAGAGCTTGCCGGATCACCCGCTGCTGAGCGGGACCGCTCGGGGCGGTCAGCACGTTGGAGGCTCCGTCCTGGCCGAGGGCGCTGCCCCGGATGAGTGCGAGGACTGGATAACCGAGTGTGCGCGCCTGTGACAGGCGAGCCAGGACGAGCACGCCGGCACCCTCGGCAACGCCGAACCCGTCGGCGCCCGCGGCGAACGGCTTGCATCGGCCGTCTTCGGACAGCGCGCCCTGCCGGCCGAGACCGACGTAGATGCTGGGTGAGCACACCACGGTTGCACCGCCTGCCACCGCCAAGTCACATTCACCCGCCCGCAACGATCGCACCGCAAGGTGCACCGCCACCAGTGATGATGAGCAGGCGGTGTCGATCGTCAACGCCGGGCCCTGCAGCCCGAGTGTGTAGGAAACGCGACCTGACGCGACGGCGGTCGTGGTACCGGTCGTCAGGTAGCCGGCGAATCCGTCGGTTTCGTCGTAGATTCGCGGGCCGTATTCCTGGCCGCCCACGCCGACAAACACGCCGGTGTCACTGCCCTGCAGGGAAATCGGGTCGATCATCGCTCGTTCCAGCGCCTCCCACGTCACCTCAAGCAGCAGTCGCTGTTGGGGGTCCATGGCTTGGGCTTCACGCGGACCGATCCCGAAGAACGCCGAGTCGAAATCGGCGACGTTCTCAACAAATGCGCCTGCGCGCACGCTGGTGGCACCTGGTGCATCGGGGTCTGGCCCCAATAACGTCTCGAGGTTCCAGCCGCGGTCGCTGGGAAACTCCGAGTTCGCGTCGGATTCTTCGCAGAGCAACTGCCACAGGTCATCCGGTGAGGTGACACCGCCTGGAAAGCGGCAACCCATCCCGAGAATAGCGATCGGCTCGCTGGTCTCAGCGCTGCTGACTTGCGTGCGCCATGGGTCGTCAGTGGCCATTTCTCGGCGCCACCTCTGTCGTGCCCACGCGTATCGGGTTGAGGTGAGCCCCCAGCTTCACATCTGCGGTGATCGGCACGGACTCCTCGGAGTGCCGACGCCGCCTATCGGGTGAGCGAGCCGGGCGTTGACGTCGCTGGCCGTTCTTGCTCCGAGACTTCTCTGCGACGTGGACGAAGAAGTCCGGCTCGTTGTCACGGTAGGTCTCCTGGAAGTCGCCGTACGTGCGGACACGCTCGAAACCCGCCTCGCGGAGCAAACGGCGGACGTAGTTTTTCCGCAGCGGGAACATGTTTAGCGTGTATTCGCACCCGTCAGGGAAGCTGTATCTGAAGCGTGCCAGGCCGTCGTCTAGGTACTCGGGCTCCGCTGTGACCTGATCGCTGCAGTAGTAGTACTTGTGCTTCGACCTGAAGCCGTGATCGAGCATCTCGTCGTAATTTCTCTGGTCGAGAATCAGAATTCCGTCGTGCCGCAGTGCCGCGTAGAACTCAGCCAGTGCCTTTCGCCGGTCCTGCTCGTCGTGTACGTGGGTAAACGAGTTGCCGAGGCAGATGATGGCGTCGTATTTGCCGTGGATGGCCCGGTTCAGTTCGCGCCAGTCGGCCTGCACGGTCTTGAGGATGAGCCCGCGCTTGCGGCCATTCTCAAATGCCTTGGCAAGCATGGCCGCAGAGCCGTCGACACTGGCGACGCCGAAACCGGCTTCGGTCAGGCGGACGGAATGAAAGCCGGTGCCCGTGGCGACGTCGAGAACACTCTCCTTGCCGTGGGCGCGCAGGACATCGACGAAGAATTGCCCCTCGGACTCGGCCCGAGCATCCCAGTCGATGAGTTCATCCCACTTGTCGACGAAACTCATCACGAACTCTCCGCGATACAGGTCCGTCTCGCGGTCTGCCAACGGATCACCGCCGTAGTGCTGGTGGGACCAATGCAATTCCGCGTTGTCATGGAGACTTAAACTCGCCCGGCTTAGTCCCGACCCCGAGCTTCTGGCAGCTCCCCTCGTAGCCGCAGGATCCGGGACCACATCACGATGAAGGCGTCGGTTCAGTTCCACGAGGGGAATCCTCGCCCGCGTGCGGTGTGTGGACGTAAGTAGTGCGCTACTGCAAATTCGCCCGGCCTCGGGTCCGACTACTGAGAGCCCGAGTGCGCACGCCGTCGCAGAATTGCGGATAGTGCAGGAAGACAGTTCCTGGAAGTAGGGGCCCATGGTGGCTGACAATTGCCAAATCGTCGGGTAGGCAAGTCTTACCGGGCCGGCGGCGAACGCGGCCATCATCACCTTCGACATTCCCGCAGCCAATCGCCACGGTCGATTGGCGTAAACCATGCCCGCCAGCAGCCACACGCGTGACAGCGCTGACGGCGCGACGTAGCGGACAACATTGTCGTCTTGCGCTCGCGTCAGCCGCTTCACCGACCGGTTGCGCTTGGTGGACTGATCCGTCACTTGGGCCACAACGGTCTGCGCGCACCCCAAACGGCCAAACGTCCGCGGTTGCCTGTCGGCGTTCAACACGAACCTGAGACTCCACCGGTTTGGCTATGCACCGAGTCCGAATCATGCGGGGACGAGCCCGCATGACATGGGCGCGCCACAGCAAACTGCCGACAATCGCCCAACGCGCATGGGTCCGGCGTCGAGGTTGTCACAACGTTGTCACAGGCGGATACAAATCGGCTGGGTTGACGGGAGACGTTTTGAGACCCTATGCGCTGGTTAAGCGCCTTCGAATGTCGTTGTTGCACAGCCGAATTCGGCCAATGCCCGACTGGTCGCAAATGCCGAGATCGACACGAGTAACTGCATTGGAAGCGCGGGCCGCTCACTGCTGTTGTGCTCCCGTGCTGCGGGTCCACCATGCCGATGCTCGGAGACGCACAGCCCGAGTGGTCTCCTGCTGTGATCGGATTGCAGACATCACCCTGGCTCGTTGTCTGGCTCGGATTTCCAGCGGTTTCCGATGAGGAACGACGCTGCTTGCTCGGCTGCTTCGCGGTCGTCGTTCGTCAGCACATGAGCGTAAGTCTTCGGTGCGCTGACATGCACGTTTGAGGCGATTCGCTGCTTCGGGGACGCCTGGGCCTAGCTCGTAGCTGAGACGTCGCAGGTTTGCATTCATTCCGAACAGACCTGCCAGACGGCGACGGCGTCAGGTGCTGGCGAACATAGCGAGTTGACGACGCTGCGCTTCGCTCAGGACCAAGAGCGGATTATTAGATAAGGGATAGATCTCCGCAAGCTCCCAATGGGTCGCGCGTATGCTCGTCGCTTCGCTGAATTTCACTCCGCGCTCGCTAAGCTCGACGCGTAGACGATGGGCATCGAATAGATACACCGCATCGATGCAAAAGGGTCGAAGTGTCCCGCGTGAGGACGCCGCAGCTGCCCTCGGGCCGGTGAAGACGAGGTAGTAGTCAAGCGGGGCAGTCGATTTCATATCGAGCAGGCCCTCACGCTTGCCGTATGTTTTGACGTTCACGGTGCGCCCAGTCAGTTCACCAGTCGTAAAGTGCCCGTCGTAGCCCGCGGCGTTAGCAGCGTCTTCCAGCTCGATATCGAAGACCCGAGCGGCGATCCACTCGCCAATGTGTCCGGTGCTCGCTGGCCGCTGCAGCAGTCCTCCCAACCGAGCGTCAAGTGCGTTTCGTTCACGGAGCAGCGCGGCGAGTTCAGCGAGCTCCACGTCGTCACGGTCATCCATGGTGTAACCCTGACATGTTCCTGAGAGACTTCCCCCTCCCGGTTCGCTTGGGTGGCCACGAACCGGACGGAATTCGTCACTATCGGCGGCGTCCCACACGGACATGAGGTCACGGAGACCGCCACCGCCGGGCTCGCGAATTGGGGCAGCGCGACGTTGGCGTTAGTGGCTAGGTCGACTCCAGGACGCGCCCGAATTGAGCACCCATCTAGCACTGTTACGTCGCGTAACACGCCGAGTCATATCCGCAGGACAGCGAGCGCACACGTAACGACGTCGAGGATCAATCACTGCACTTCAGTGGACATTTCCGCATCAAACCGTTGGGGTTCGAGTCCCCTTAGCTCCACTTTATTTCGGCAGTTCAAGGCGCTGCCGGGCGAGCCTGGTGAACCCATACTCGACTACTTTGACGACAGTAGCGACGGCCAACGCACCGGTGGAGTGCCCCACACTAAAACCGCGGTACCACAGCGCAGACGGGTGGATGCGTTG
>JBKPSU010000051.1:0-17067 GCA_046735135.1 Actinomycetota bacterium | reverse complement strand
GTCTCGGGATCGGTGATGACGACATGGGTTTCGCTTCGCTCGTCGCTGGCGGGCAACAGCCGGGCGCCCGGTGCCCAGCGCTTGCACAGCGCCTCGGTCACCTCGGAGAGCGGATAGCCGGCCCGCAGCATCTGGCTGCGGACCAGATGCGTGGCGATGTCGCGGTCGCCGAGGCCGAACCAATCGGGCTGCACGCCGTAGGCGGCGAGTTCCTCCTTGGCATGCCAGGTTTCGTTGCGGTGGCCCCACCCGCGCTCCTGGTCGATGCCGCCGCCGAGGGTGTACATGCAGGTGTCGAGGTCAGGACAGATGCGCACCCCGTACATCCACGCGTCGTCGCCGATGTTGACGACGGCCGTCAGCGAATGATCTTGTGGTTCCTCGCGTGCGAACTGACCGAGGCCCAGCAGGTGCTGCACTCCCAAGAGGAAGCGCGCGCCGCCGACGCCGCCGACCAGAACGGTGATCTTCACACCGATCGACACTAGGCGTTCGGTCACAGATGGGTCTCGGCAGCCTGACGCGGATGAGGTGTGACAGACACGCCGGAGCAGCGACGCGCCGAATTGAGATAACGAGATGGTATGAAATTCGGTTCTAACGCTTGACCCCGGCAGCTAACAAGTGTGTAATCACACCAGTGTCATTTTTCGGTTGGCCGGCCGGTTCCGGTGTCGCAGACCGAGATTCGATCACTTGTTCGAATTGAATCTGGCCGCACATAGCCATCGTGGGGCCTCCACAGCGGATCAGCGATACCAGGTGAGGAGGCGGAAAATGTCTTTTGAGCAGGTTGACTTCGATTTTTACAGCCGATTCGACAATCGGATGCTCGGCTCTGTAGGCAGTACCCCGCACACCAATACCGGCCCGTCACCACTTTCGGCGATGGGACGTCCCCAATTGAGTTTGGTTCCGGATCGTCGCGAACTCGATGCGATTGCCCCGGCAACTACAGATGATCAATGGCAGGAGCGCGCATTGTGCGCGCAAACCGATCCGGAGGCATTCTTCCCCGAGAAGGGTGGCTCGACCCGGGAGGCCAAGCGCATCTGCCAGGGCTGCGAGGTTCGGGACGCGTGCCTCGAATACGCCCTCGCTCACGACGAGCGGTTCGGCATCTGGGGCGGCCTCTCGGAGCGGGAGCGCCGCCGCCTCAAGCGCGGCATCATCTGACCGCAGCCTCTACTCGTCGTCGATCGAAGGGTCGATGACCGAGGGCTCTACGCCAAGATACGTCGCCACCTGGGCCACCAGGAGCTCATGCAACAGCTCCGCGAGTTCAAGAGTGTCCTTGGCGCGTCGCTCGATCGGCTTGCGGAACAACACGATTCGCGCTCGGGTGGAGTTTCCCCGAACATCGACGCCCGCCGGAATCAGCCGGGCCAGCGCGATGGGGCCGTCGGCCACCACTTCCGGAGGCCACTGCACGCTGTCCGGGTCCTTCGGCGACATCCGCGGTATCTCGTCGACCGCGACGTCCAGCGTCGAGACCCGGTCCTGCCACCGCCGTTCGATCGGCTCATAGGCCTCGAGCACCGCCATGTCGAACCGCTCGGCGCGGCTGCGCCACCCCGGCACGGTGGGCGGAAGCAACGGCCCGCGCATGTCGCGGCCGCGGCGTGACCCCCTGAGATTGCGCTCGGGCACGCGAGAACTGTAACGGTTGAAAGTCGGCCCACGGACGGCTGCGTGTCCGACGCCGTCGAGGGTTTGTCCCGCGATAGCCTCTCGTTCGTGAATGTTCCCCGTCGCTGCTGCCGGCCCGGGTGTCCTCACTATGCGGTTGCGACGCTGACCTTCGTCTACTCCGATTCGACGGCGGTGGTGGGGCCGCTGGCCACGGTCTCCGAGCCGCACTCGTGGGACCTGTGCGTGAGCCATGCCGGTCGCATCACCGCGCCAAGGGGCTGGGAGTTGGTCCGCCACGCGGGGCCGCTGCCGACGCATCCCGACGAGGACGATCTGATCGCGCTCGCCGAGGCGGTACGCGAAGGCAGGCAGGCGCCCCTTGGTGGAATGGCGGCCGGATTCACCGACCCCGTCACCGGAGCCCACGGCGGCGCGCTGATGGCGCCGTCCGCCCCAAGGCCCGAGTCCACCGGCCGCAGGCGCGGCCACCTGCGGGTGTTACCCGACCCTTCTGATTAGCCTTCGGCAGACGGATAGGCTGGCGCCAGCAGCCAAGAGTTTGCGAGGAGTTCTATGTCCCGGCCCGCCGCGGTAGTCCAGCGCGTCATCAAGGCGTATGACGTGCGCGGCCTGGTCGGGGACGAACTCGACGAGAGCTTTGTGGCCGACGTCGGCGCGGCGTTCGCGCACCTGATGAGCGACGAGGGCGCCGAACAAGTGGTGATCGGCCACGACATGCGGTCCAGCTCGCCGTCGCTGTCGACGGCGTTCGCCGAAGGCGTGACGGCCCAGGGCCTCGATGTCGTCCGGATCGGCCTTGCCTCAACCGATCAGCTGTATTTCGCGTCCGGGTTGATGAACTGCCCCGGCGCGATGTTCACCGCCAGCCACAACCCGGCCTCCTACAACGGCATCAAGCTGTGCCGCGCGGGCGCCAAGCCCGTCGGCAAGGACACCGGGTTGTCGGCGATCAGCGACGAAGTGATCTCCGGTGTGCCTCCACACGACGGTCCGGCCGGCACGACCTTCGACCGCGACGTGCTCACCGAGTACGGCGAATTCCTGCGCTCGCTGGTCGATTTGACCGACCTGCGCCCGCTACGGGTCGCCGTGGACGCAGGCAACGGGATGGCCGGCCACACCGCGCCCGCGGTGCTCGAGGCGATCCCGTCGATCACGATGCTGCCGCTGTTCTTCGAACTCGACGGCACCTTTCCCAATCACGAGGCCAACCCGCTGGAGCCGGCCAATCTCGTTGACCTGCAGGAGCATGTGGTGTCGACCGGCGCCGACATCGGGCTGGCCTTCGACGGCGACGCCGACCGGTGTTTTGTGGTGGACGAATCGGGGCATCCGGTATCGCCGTCAGCGGTGACCGCCCTGGTCGCTGCGCAAGAGCTGGGCAGGGAGATCGGCGCAACGGTGATCCATAACCTGATCACCTCACGAGCGGTGCCTGAACTCGTCACCGAGCGGGGCGGGACGCCCGTGCGGGCCCGTGTCGGCCATTCCTACATCAAGGGGTTGATGGCCGAAACCGGCGCGATCTTCGGAGGCGAGCACTCCGCTCACTACTACTTCCGCGACTTCTGGGGGGCGGACTCCGGAATGTTGGCCGCCCTGCACGTGCTGGCCGCCCTCGGCGAGCAGCGCCGCCCTCTGTCGGAGCTGATGGCCGACTACCAGCGCTACGAGGCCTCCGGCGAGATCAACTTCACCGTCACCGACTCGCACCGTTGCGTCGACGCGGTGCTGAAGTCGTTCGGCAGCCGCATCGTTTCCATCGACCACCTCGACGGGGTCACGGTCGATCTGGGCGATGGCAGCTGGTTCAACCTGCGCACCTCCAACACCGAACCGCTGCTCCGGTTGAACGTGGAGGCGCGGACCGTCGAGGACGTCGACGGCGTGGTCGAGCGCGTCGCCGCTGAGATCGCCTCGCAGGCAGAGACTTCGACATGAGCACCCCGCACGCCACGATCGACTTCGACGACGTCGACGGGTTGCTCGCCGCCGACCGCGGCGGGTTGCTGCGCTCGGCGTCGATGGCGGGTGCGCAGGTGCGCGCCATCGACGCAGCCCTCGACGAGGGAGTGCTCGAAACGGTCGCCGACGACAGCCCGCCCCGCACGGTGATCTGGGTCGCCGGCCGCGGCAATGCCGAGACCGCAGGCGCGATTCTCTCGGCGGCGTTGGGCGGCTCGGCCAGTGCGCCCATCGTGGTCGGCGCCGAAGCGCCGCCGTGGATTGGCGCGCTTGATGTGCTAATCGTCGCGGGCGACGATCCCAGCGACCCCGCACTTGTCTCCTCGGCAGCGACGGCGGTGCGCCGCGGCGCGCGGGTGGTTGTCGTCGCGCCCTACGAGGGGCCGCTGCGCGACGCCACCGCGGGGCGGGCGGCCGTGCTCGAACCGCGACTGCAGGTTCTCGACGACTTCGGCCTCGCCCGTTATATGGCCGCCGGACTGGCGGTGCTGCACGTGGTGGATCCCGCCCTGCCCATGGATCTCGCCGCGCTCGCAGACGAACTCGACGCCGAGGCGTTGCGCAACAGCGCGGCCCGGGAACTGTTCACCAACCCCGCCAAGACGCTTGCCGACCGGATAGCCGGTCGGACCGTGGTGCTCGCCGGTGACTGTGCGGCGACGCTGGCGCTGGCGCGCCACGGCGGCGCGACCATGCTGCGAATGGCCCACCAGGCGGTGGCGGCGGTCGGGCTGGCCGATGCGATCGTCGCACTGCGCTCTGGACTGGGCATGCAGTCCGAAGCCGATCGCGAAACCGCGCTGTTCCACGACGATGAGATCGACGGGCTGCTGCCCGAGCGGGTCCGCACCCTGGTGCTGACCCTCGACGCCGAACGCGCGGTGGTGGCGTCGCGGGTGGCCGGCCTCGGCGAGGTCGACATCGTGGGGGCCCTCGACATCCCCGAGGCCCCAGATGCATCCGACGTCCAGGCGCGGGTGCGGCCGGGGCGTCCGGAGCAGCAATTGGCCATGCTGGCCGTCCGGTTGGAGATGGCGGCGACCTACCTGCGACTGGTTCAAGGATAGGCGAGTGAACCTGCTACGTGGCGCGTTGCGGACCTATGCGTGGGGTTCACGCACAGCGATCGCCGAATTCACCGGAAGGCGTTCTCCCACAGCACATCCGGAGGCCGAGCTGTGGTTCGGTGCGCACCCGGGAGATCCGGCGTTTTTGGAGACCGACACGGGTGAGCACTCGCTGCTGCAGGCTGTGCGGGATGACCCGGAGGGTCAGCTGGGCGCCGCGGTGCGCAACCGGTTCGGCGATGCGCTGCCGTTCCTGATGAAGGTGCTGGCGGCTGAGGAGCCGCTGTCGCTCCAGGCTCACCCGAGCGCGCAGCAGGCGCTCGAGGGCTACGCGCGCGAGGACAGTCTCGGCATCCCGGTGTCCTCGCCGATCCGTAACTATCGCGACCGCAGCCACAAGCCCGAGCTGCTGGTGGCACTGGAGACCTTCGACGCACTGGCTGGATTCCGGCCTGCGTCAAGGACTGTGGAGCTGATGCGGGCGCTGGCGGTTTCCGACCTCGACCCGTATGTCGGCCTGCTGGCCGGCCAGCCCGACGCCGACGGTCTGCGCGCGCTGTTCACCACGTGGATCACCGCGCCGCAGCCCGATCTAGACGTGCTGGTACCCGCGGTGATCGAGGGCGCCATCGCATACGTCCGATCGGGGCAGAAGGAATTCGCCGCAGAAGCCAGGACCGTACTCGAGCTCGGCGAGCGCTATCCCGGTGATGCCGGGGTGCTCGCCTCACTGCTGTTGAACCGAATGATTCTGCGGCCCTGCGAGGGAATCTACCTGCCCGCAGGCAACCTGCACACCTATCTGCACGGCGTCGGCATCGAGGTGATGGCCAACTCCGACAACGTGCTGCGGGGTGGCCTGACGCCGAAACACGTTGACGTACCTGAATTGTTGCGGGTGCTCGACTTCACCCCCGCCAAGGAGTCGGCGCTTCGGCCGAAGGCCATCGAGGACGGCATGGAGCTCGTCTACGACACCCCGGCGCCGGAGTTCACGGTGTCAGTGCTGCACATCGACGGCGACCGACTCGGCCACGAGGTCGATGCTCCCGCCCGTCATGACGGCCCCCAGATCCTGCTGTGCACAGAAGGTTCGGCGGTCGTGCACGCCAAATCCGGCGCGGTGACCCTGGAGCGAGGCGCGGCGGCGTGGGTGTCGGCCGACGACGGCCCGATCCGGCTGGTCGCCCAGCAGCCCACCAAACTGTTCCGCGCCACCGTCGGGATCTAGCGGAGGGACGCGCGATGTCGGCCGAAGGAAGCACCAAGGCGATTCTTGCGGCGCTGCTCGCCAACGCGGGTATCGCGGTGGCGAAGTTTGTCGGCTACGCGATCACCGGCAGCTCGTCGATGCTCGCGGAGGCGGTGCACTCGGTCGCCGATACCAGCAATCAGGGGTTGTTGCTGCTTGGCCAGCGGCAGTCGCGCAAGGAGGCCGACCCGCTGCACCAGTTCGGCTACGGCCGCAGCCGCTACTTCTACTCGTTCGTCGTGGCGCTGGTGCTGTTCACGCTTGGTTCGGTGTTCGCGCTGTACGAGGGCTACCACAAGATCTCCCACCCGCAGGAGTTGACGTCACCCGTTGTGGCCATCGTCATCCTGTTCGTCGCAATCTGCTTGGAAGGCTTCAGCTTTCGCACCGCGGTGGTGGAGTCGAGGCCGCTGAAGCGCTCCGGAAGTTGGTGGCGCTTCATCCGCACCTCGCGCAATCCGGAGCTTCCTGTGGTGCTGCTCGAGGACTCCGGCGCGCTGATCGGCCTGATTTTCGCGCTGATCGGCGTCGGCCTGACGGTGCTGACCGGGAACCCGGTATGGGACGGAATCGGCACCGTCGGCATCGGCGTGCTGCTCGGCGTGATCGCCATCGTCCTGATGGTCGAGATGCAGAGTCTGCTCATCGGGGAGGGCGCCACCAGGGAAGAGGATCGGGCCATCCGGGCGGCGCTCGAGCAGACCGAGAACGTCGACCGGCTGATCCATCTGCGCACCCAGTACCTGGGGCCGGAGGAGATGCTGGTGGGCGCGAAGATCGCGCTGGCCCCGACGACGGACCTGGCCACCGTGGCAGCCACGATCGATGCCGCCGAGGTCGCGATACGGGCCGCCGTGCCCGCTGCGCAGGTCATCTATCTGGAACCCGATCTCGACCGGGCGCTCACCAGGTAGCGCGGAACTCGCTTTGCTCACAACAACGTTCGTCGACGCCAACGGACTGCGCTTCGAGGTCGACCAGTGCGGTGACGGCAGCAAGCTCGCGCTGTTTCTGCACGGTTTCCCGGAGAGCAAGGAGTCGTGGCGATTCCACATGCCAGAACTCGCCGCGCTCGGGTACACGTGTTGGGCGCCGAATCTGCGTGGATACGGCCAGAGTTCACGGCCGACGCGCAGGCGCGACTACCGCCTGGAGCATCTACTGGCCGACGTCGCGGGGCTGATCGACGCCGCCCGGGCGCGGGGTGTCGACGGCCCGGTGACATTGCTGGCCCACGATTGGGGCGGGATCATCGCCTGGAGTTTTGTGTTGGCCGACATCCGGCCGGTCGAGAAGTTCGTCGTGATGAACTTCCCGCATCCGCGGCTCTTCCTCCGCGGCCTGCGCACTGTCCGTCAGCTGAAGAAGTCGTGGTACATGGCCTTCTTCCAGGTGCCCGCGGTGCCGGAGTGGATGCTCACCCGCAAGGATGCGGAGGCCATCGCCGTGATGTCACGGGAATTTGGAGACGATCCGCCCGACGTCTACCGGACGAACGCGACGATCCCAGGGGCGATGAAGGCGATGGTCGACTACTACCGGGCCAATTTCGCCAATCGCACGGCCCACCAGCTGTGGCGGAAGCCCAAGACACTGGCCGTGCCGACGCTGATGATCTGGGGTGAGGACGACGTCGCACTGTCCAAGGAATTGACCTATGGCACAGGCGATCTGGTCGACGATTTCACCGTGCGCTATGTGCCCGGCGTGTCGCACTGGGTGCAGCAGCAGGCGCCCGACACCGTCACCGAGATGCTCACCGCGTGGCTGACGGGGCGTGACGTGCCGCACGCGACGCCGCGCTAGCCCGTTTTTCGGCCAGCCACAACCGTGCGTTGTGGCGGATGGTCCGGCCGACCAGCCGCATCGAAGGGACCATGTAGAGGCTGTCGAGCAGGCTGAAGCGGCGCAGAAACCATTCGGCGAGAACGGGATCCGTCTCGGCAGCACCGAGGAACTGGTCGAAGAGCCCACCCACCGGCGCATACCACCACGGCGTCCGCCCGGATGCCCGGTGCAGCACAAGGTCGCCGATCGCGTTCATGGTCCACACCGGGAACGTCGACTTCGCTGTCGCAGAGTTGAATTCACGGGCCAGGTCGGCACCCGGCGATTCCAGCGCACGCCGGAGGTGGCTGGCCTGCAGCGAGGTCATCGTCATGCCCTGCCCGAAGGTCGGGTTGTAGCTCGCGACGGCGTCGCCGAACGGCAGGATGCCCGCGGGAAAGCGCTCCAGCTTGTGGTAGCGGCGCCACCGGCTGGTGGGATACTTGTGGAACGCGACCTCTCCGATCGGCTCGGCCTGCCGGATGGCCGAGGCGATGTGCGGGGGAACGATTTCGTCTGCGAGCGCACACATTCCGGCGAAATCGTGTGGCGGCTCCGTCTTGGCGACGCCGAAGGTGGTCAGCACCCAGGTGCCGTCCTCGTAACAGAGCATGCCCAGCCCGAGCGGCTGCTCGGCGAATGCGCCTGCGACGACGACCTTCTCGGTGATCACGCCGTCCGGGATGCGCAGCTGATGGGTGGCGTAGCTGATGCCGACCTCGACGTTGGCCTCGGGTGGGCGATCGAATCCCCACTGCTCCAACCAGACCGGTAAGCGGGTGCCGCGGCCCGCGGCGTCGACGACGAGGTCGGCCGGTATCTCGTCACCGCCGTCCAGCCGGACACCGGTCACCCGCTGGCGCGTCGCGTCGAAAATCGGTTCGGAGACCCCTGCCTGCACGACGTCGACGTTCGGAATCGCCGTCATCCTGCGCCGGATCTGCCACTCCAGATGTGGGCGACTCGGCACGTACGCCGTGAACTCGTCGTGTAGCTCACGCGTCGTGCCGAGGACGTGGCCCGCGGCGCCGAAGTGGATGCAGTCCGGCCGGTTCTCCAGAATCGGCACACCCGCGGCGACCATGTCGTCCAGCAGACCCGGAAAGTGCCCCTCGAGTTCCTCGGCGCCGCGGGCCAGCAACAGATGCAGGTGCTTTCCCTGCGGCACCGCCGAGCGGTTGGCGGGATCGGCGGGGAGGTCGTCGCGTTCGTACACCGTGACCCGGTCGAAGAAGTCAGAGAGCACCCGCGCGGCACATATGCCCGCGATGCTGGCCCCGATCACTACAGCGTGTTGTCCGCTCCGCCCCATTGACGCCCGATCGTAGTGGGTACGCAAGGTGCGCCGGACCCTGTCGAGGGCGGCGTCACGAAAGGGTAAGGCGCATGACACGCACATCTCTTGGCCGCCGAACCAAATCTGTCGAGCAGTCGATCGAGGACACCGACGAACCTGAAACGCGCTTACGCAAGGACCTGACCTGGTGGGACTTGATCGTCTTCGGCGTCTCGGTGGTGATCGGCGCAGGCATTTTCACCATCACCGCATCGACCGCGGGCGGCATCACCGGGCCCGCGATATCCATCTCCTTCGTCATCGCCGCCGTCGCCTGCGGGCTGGCGGCATTGTGTTACGCCGAGTTCGCCTCCACCGTCCCGGTGGCGGGCAGCGCGTACACCTTCTCCTACGCGAGCTTCGGCGAAGTGGTGGCCTGGATCATCGGGTGGGACCTTGTGCTCGAGTTCGCGGTCGGCGCGGCGACGGTGGCCAAGAGCTGGTCGACCTACCTCGGCGAAGTGTTCGGCTTCGCCGGTGGCGACGTCCACATCGGCGCACTGGATCTGGACTGGGGCGCGGTGCTGATCGTCGGCATCGTCACGACGCTGCTCGCGCTCGGCACGAAGCTGTCGTCCAACGTCAGCGCCGTCATCACGCTCATCAAGGTCGCGGTGGTGCTGGTCGTGATCGTCGTCGGCGCGTTCTTCATCAAGATGGCGAACTACACCCCGTTCATCCCGCCGTCGAAGCCGGGCGGAGGCGCGGGGGAGCAGTCGTTGTTCTCGCTGCTCACCGGTGCCGGAAGCAGCAACTACGGCTGGTACGGCCTGCTGGCGGGCGCATCGATCGTGTTCTTCGCGTTCATCGGGTTCGACGTCGTCGCCACCACCGCAGAGGAGACCAAGAACCCTCAGCGCGACGTGCCGCGCGGCATCTTCGGAACGCTGGCCATCGTCACGGTGCTGTACGTGGCGGTCGCGGTGGTGCTGTCGGGGATGGTCAAGTACACGGAACTGGAGAAGGCGGGCGAGGACGCCAACCTCGCGACCGCCTTCAGCCTCAACGGCGTCGACTGGGCGGCCACCCTCATCAGCGTCGGCGCCCTGGCCGGGCTGACCACGGTCGTCATGGTTCTGATCCTCGGGCAGATCCGGGTGCTGTTCGCGATGTCGCGCGACCGGCTGCTGCCTCATCAGCTGGCCAGGACCGGCTCGCACGGCACCCCGGTGCGGCTGACGATCATCGTCGGCGTCGTGGTGGCGGCCGCGGCGGCGTTCTTCCCGATCACCAAGCTCGAGGAGATGGTCAACGTCGGGACGCTGTTCGCCTTCGTGCTGGTGTCGGCCGGCGTCATCATCCTGCGCCGCAGCCGCCCCGACCTGCACCGCGCCTTCCGCACGCCGTTGGTGCCGTGGCTGCCGATCGCCGCGATCGTGGCCTGCGTCTGGCTGATGTTGAACTTGACCGCGCTGACATGGATCCGGTTCCTGGTCTGGATGGCCATCGGGATGTTTGTCTACTTCGCCTACGGCCGCCGCCATTCGGCGTTAGCCCAGCGCGCCTCTGCGATTTCGGCGTGACTCGTTGCGCTCAGCGCAACTAACCACGCCCAATTCACTATCGGTGGAACCGTTTGGCCGCGGCGAGCATCTGCCGTTGAGTGCTGTGTGACTATCTGCGTCGACACGACGGGGTCTTGACGCTCGCCGACGCCCGTCGATGCGGAATCGACCGGCATGCCGTCAACAGGCGGGTCCGAGCGGGACTCTGGCGGCAGTGCGCCCGCGGCGTGTACTTCGTCGACGACCGCGCGTTCACAGACGCGGCCCGCGTCCGGGCTGCGGTTTGGAGCTACGGCGAGCGCGCCGCCGCAAGTGGACTCGCTGCGGCCTATTGGCTCGAACTGACGAGGTTTCCTCCCGACATCGTCGAGGTGACGGTGCCGCGCGACAGCAACGGCCGCGTACGTGCCGGTTCACGTGTGCGACGACGAGATCTGGCCGCTGCCGATGTCGTCGAAAGGCGAGGCCTACGAGTTACGGCGCTTCCGCTGACCGTCGTGGAGGCTGCCGTGCGTAACCGAGGCGGGGCCAAGCTGATGGACTCGGCATTACAGCGTGACGTCGAGTTGCGGGAGTTGTGGGCAGCCCACTTGCGCAACAAGGGGAGATACGGATCACCGGCGTCGCGACTGCTACTGCAGGCGGCCTCTGACGGCGCGCACTCGGCTGCCGAGCGATTGCTTGTGAAGCTGCTGCGCGACGCGGGCATCACCGGATGGCATACGAACTATCCGGTCGGGGGATACAAGGTCGACGTCGGTTTTCCAGGACCGAAAGTAGCGGTCGAGGTCGACGGGTTCGCATTTCACAGTGGGCCGGTCGAGTTCCAGATCGATCGCGAGCGACAGAACAACATCGCGCTACTCGGCTGGCAAGTGCTCCGCTTCACGTGGCTGGACCTGACGGAGTACCCGCAACGCGTGCTGGCCGTCGTTCGGTCAGCGACTTCGGCGTGATTGGTTGCGTTCAGCGCAACTAGCCACGCCGAAATCGCGGGAGTGATTTACAAAATTGGCTCTTATGTCTAGACGGACGACAAAACTGCCTTTATAGTCAAGTCATCGAAGTGATGGCAGACACAAGGAGGTGGGCGCCGTGACGGCTCAGCTGACGCAGCCCGAGATCGATCAATGGCGAGACAGGAAAAGGCATTTGTGGCTGATGGGGCTGATCGCCCCGACGGCGTTGTTCGTGATGCTGCCGCTGGTGTGGGCGTTCAACCACTGGGGTTGGCACGCCGCGGCCCAGGTGCCGTTCTGGATCGGCCCGATCCTGCTGTACATCCTGCTGCCCGCGCTGGACCTGCGATTCGGGCCTGACGGCCAGAACCCGCCGGACGAGGTGATGGAGCGGCTGGAGAACGACAAGTACTACCGCTACTGCACCTACATCTACATCCCGTTCCAGTACGCCAGCGTCATCCTCGGCGCCTACCTGTTCACCGCGTCCGACCTCGGCTGGCTCGGCTTCGACGGTGGGCTCGGCTGGCCGGCGAAGGTCGGGCTCGCGCTGTCGGTCGGGGTGCTCGGCGGGGTGGGCATCAACACCGCACACGAGATGGGCCACAAGAAGGACGAACTGGAGCGCTGGCTCTCCAAGATCACGCTAGCGCAGACCTGCTACGGCCACTTCTACATCGAGCACAACCGCGGCCACCACGTCCGCGTCGCGACCCCGGAGGATCCGGCGTCGGCCCGCTTCGGCGAGACGTTCTGGGAGTTTCTGCCGCGCAGCGTGTTCGGCAGTCTGAAGTCCTCGTGGGAGCTGGAGGCGGCCCGCCTGCGACGGGCAGACAAGAGTCCGTGGCACTGGTCCAACGACGTGCTCAACGCCTGGGCGATGTCGGTGGTGCTCTACGGCGTCCTGATCGCCGTGTTCAGCCCGGCGCTGATTCCGTACGTCATCATCTCCGCGGTGTTCGGTTTCACGCTGCTGGAGACAGTCAACTACCTCGAGCACTACGGGTTGCTGCGGCAGAAGCTGGAGAGCGGTCGATACGAGCGATGCGCGCCCGTGCACAGCTGGAACTCCGACCACATCGTGACCAACCTGTTCCTGTATCACCTGCAACGGCACAGCGATCACCACGCCAACCCGACGCGCCGCTACCAAACGCTGCGCAGCATGGAAGGCGCGCCGAACCTGCCCAGCGGCTACGCGTCGATGATCGCGCTGACGTACTTCCCGCTGCTGTGGCGCAAGGTGATGGACCACCGCGTGCTCGACCATTACGACGGCGACATCAGCCGGGTGAACATCCACCCGCGGGTGCGCGACAAGGTACTGGCGCGATACGGGGTTACAGCGTGAGCGCCTACCGCTGCCCCGGCTGCGACTACGTCTACGACGAGGCGAAAGGTGCTCCGCGGGAAGGGTTTCCGGCGGGCACAGCGTGGAGCGATATCCCCGGGGACTGGTGCTGCCCCGACTGCGCAGTACGCGAAAAGGTCGACTTCGAAGAGATGGGAATCAAGAAATGAGCGAGTACAAACTGTTCATCTGCGTCCAGTGCGGGTTCACCTACGACGAGGCCAAGGGCTGGCCCGAGGACGGAATCGCCCCCGGCACCCGGTGGGACGACATCCCCGACGACTGGAGCTGCCCGGACTGCGGCGCGGCGAAATCGGATTTCGAGATGGTGGAGGTCGCCCGTTCGTGAGCGATACTCTCGCGGCAGTGAACGAGGGTCGAAGCGCGCAGCGCATCCCGTACGCAGAGGCGTCGCGGGTGCTGCTGCGCGATTCGATTTTGGACGGGATGCGCGATCTGCTGCTGACCCGCGACTGGTCGTCGATCACCCTGTCGAACGTCGCCGCTGCGGCAGGCATCAGCCGTCAGACGATCTACAACGAGTTCGGCTCGCGGCAGGGCTTGGCGCAGGGCTACGCGATGCGGCTGGCCGACCGCCTCGTCGACGCCGTCGAGAAAGCGATCACCGGCAACGTCGGCGACATCTATGCGGCGTTTCTGGAGGGGTTCCGCGACTTCTTCACCGAGTCGGCCGCCGACCCGCTGGTCATCTCGCTGCTGACCGGCGGTACCAAGCCCGACCTGCTGCAACTCATCACCACCGACAGCGGCCCGATCATCGCCCACTGCTCGGCGCGGCTGACGTCGACCTTCATGGAGAGCTGGGTGCGTGCGAGCGAGGAGGACTCGGGCGTGCTGGCCCGCGCCATCGTCCGGCTGGCGATGAGCTACGTGTCGATGCCGCCGGAAGCCGACCACGATGTGGCCAGAGACCTGGCACGTCTGATGACGCCGTTCGCCGAACGGTACGGTGTCATCGAATCGGATTAGCCGCGGCTTGGGAGTTCAGGTGGCGCGAGCTAATATTAACCTAGCTAACTAATTGCGCGCGAGGATGAAGGATACCCATGACGACGACTGAGCAGCGGTTGACTGCGGATGAGACCAACGGCATCGACTACAAGGTGGCTGACCTGGCCCTTGCCGAGTTCGGCCGCAAGGAGATCCGGCTGGCCGAGCATGAGATGCCGGGGCTGATGTCTCTGCGGCGCGAGTATCACGATGTGCAGCCTCTCAAGGGTGCCCGCGTCTCCGGCTCCCTGCACATGACGGTGCAGACCGCGGTGCTGATCGAGACCTTGGTCGCGCTCGGCGCCGAGGTCCGCTGGGCGTCGTGCAACATCTTCTCCACCCAGGACCACGCCGCAGCGGCCGTCGTCGTCGGCCCCCACGGAACGCCCGAGGAGCCGAAGGGTGTTCCGGTGTTCGCGTGGAAGGGTGAGACCCTCGAGGAGTACTGGTGGGCCGCCGAGCAGATGCTGACGTGGCCGAACGAGCCTGCCAACATGATCCTCGACGACGGCGGCGACGCCACCATGATGGTGTTGCGCGGCGCGCAGTACGAGAAGGCAGGCGTGGTGCCGCCCGCCGAGGACGACGACTCCGCAGAGTGGAAGGTGTTCCTCGGTGTACTGCGGGATCGTTTCGAGACCGACAAGACCAAGTGGACCAAGATCGCCGAGTCGGTCAAGGGCGTCACGGAGGAGACCACCACCGGCGTGCTGCGGCTGTACCAGTTCGCTGCCGCGGGTGAGCTGTCGTTCCCGGCCATCAACGTCAACGACTCGGTCACCAAGTCCAAGTTCGACAACAAGTACGGCACCAGGCACTCCCTGATCGACGGCATCAACCGCGGTACCGACGTGCTGATCGGCGGCAAGAAGGTGCTGATCTGCGGGTACGGCGACGTCGGCAAGGGCTGCGCGGAGTCGCTGGCCGGCCAGGGAGCGCGGGTCGCCGTTACCGAGATCGACCCGATCAACGCACTACAGGCGTTGATGGACGGATTTGACGTCCGCACCGTCGAGGAGGCCATCGGTGACGCCGACATCGTCATCACCGCGACCGGCAACAGGGACATCATCACGCTCGCTCACATGAAGTCGATGAAGGACCAGGCGATCCTCGGCAACATCGGCCACTTCGACGACGAGATCCAGATCGCGGCGCTCGAGCGCTCCGGCGCGAAGCGGATCAACATCAAGCCGCAGGTCGATCAGTGGATCTTCGACGACGGCAAGTCGATCATCGTGCTGTCCGAAGGCAGGCTGCTGAACCTCGGCAACGCGACGGGCCACCCGTCGTTCGTGATGAGCAACAGCTTCTCCAACCAGGTGATCGCGCAGATCGAGTTGTGGACCAAGAACGACGAGTACGACAACGAGGTCTACCGGCTGGCCAAGCACCTCGATGAGAAGGTGGCGCGGATCCACGTCGAGGCGCTCGGCGGTTCGCTGACCAAGCTCACCAAGGAACAGGCCGAGTACATCAACGTCGACGTCGAAGGCCCGTACAAGCCGGAGCACTACCGCTACTGATCCACCTCGAGACTGCGGGCAGATCGCGATGATGCCGAAAAGGGCGATCTGTCCGCAGTTTCGGCGTTAATGTCGGCCGCGTGGGTCGGGGAGTCGTGGGGGTTCTGCTTGCGCTGCTGTTGATCGGATCCCTAGGCATCGCGCCGCCTGTCCTCGCCGACGACGATCCGACGAACGATGCGCACGATCCGTATTTCAACGAAGACGAGTATCAGGCGTTCTACACCCCACCGGACCCGCTGCCGCCGGGTGCGCCAGGTGACCTGATCCGCACGGAGCCGTCGCGTTTGGTGCTCGAACCGTCCGGCCAGCTCGGCATGATCATGGCCAACGCGACCCGAATCATGTACCGCAGCACCGATGTTCACGGCAACCCGATGGCCGTCACCGGGACATACTTCGAGCCCGACAACGACTGGCCTGGCGGTGGCCCGCGGCCGCTGATCGTCTACGGTCCAGGCACCCAGGGCCAGGGTGACCAGTGTGCGCCGTCGCGTCAGTTCAACCAGGGCATCCACTGGCGGCCCTTTCTGGACCTCGCCTTCAACTACGAGGAGCTGTTCGTCTCGACGATGGTCGCGCGCGGGTTCGCGATCGTGATGACCGACTATCAGGGCCTCGGCACCCCCGGTCTGCACACCTACGTCGGCCGCGTGCCGCAGGGCAACGCGATGCTCGATGCGGCCCGCGCCGCAAAGAAGTTGACGGGTACCTCGCTGAAACCCGATGGGCCGCTTGCATTTTGGGGGTACTCCCAGGGCGGGGGCGCGGCCGCGTCGGCAGCCGAACTGGCATCGGAGTACGCGCCCGAGTTGAAGGTCGTCGGCACGTATGCGGGTGCGCCGCCCGCCGACCTGAAGGAGCTGTTCCCCTATGCCGACGGCAGCGTCCTCGTCGGCGCCGTCGGCTATGCGCTCAACTCAGTGATCACTGCCTATCCCGAGCACGCCGACGCCATCCGCGCGACGCTCACGCCGCGCGGCGAGGACATGCTCTTCAAGGTGGCCGACCAGTGCATCGCCGAGACGATCGCCAAATTCATGTTCCGCCACCTGCAGCCGTACTTCAACCAGGACATCAACCAACTCGTCAACGAGGAGCCGTTCAGCAGCCTGTTCGACGAACAGAAGCTCGGGCGCTTCAAACCCAATGCGCCCGTGATGATCCTGAGCAATCGCTACGACCCGTTGGTGCCGTGGACGGCCGCCAATCAGCTCGGCCGCGACTGGTGTGCCCAAGGCGCCGACGTCGAGTTCTGGACGAACGAGGAGCCGCCGTTCCTGAACAAGGCTGTCGTCAATCACGCGCTGCCGATGCTGGTCGACGGCGAGCGGGCCATGCGGTGGATCGCCGACCGCTTCAACGGATTACCGACGACACCGAACTGCGGCGAGTTCTAGGGCTCGTTCACCATTGAGATGCAAACTGGCGCAGCGGCTCTGCGTTCTAGCCCTGCCCGCAGCGATTCTTCACGTCGACGAGCGGCTGACGGATGCCCGCCAGATCGGCTTGCGTCTGCGGGTTCGCCGCCATGTAGGCCTGGATCTTCGAATGCCTCTGGGCGGTGGTCAGCCCCTCGAGGCTGTTGAAGAATTCGTTCACGTCGGGATGGGTG
>JBKPSU010000050.1:0-6047 GCA_046735135.1 Actinomycetota bacterium | reverse complement strand
GCGGACTACGACTTCCTTGCTGCCGCAGACGGAGCCAATGACGCCAGCGCTCACGTCCAGTACATGATGGGCGCCTGCCCGAACACGAGGCTGGTGCTCGGCGGTTACTCGCAGGGTGCGGCCGTGATGGACGTTATCGCGGCCGTGCCGATCCCCGCCATCGGTTTCAACAACCCGCTGCCGCCCAATGCGCCCGATTTCATTCCCGCGATCGCGGTGTTCGGGAATCCGTCGGCCAAGCTTGGATTGCCGTTGACGATGAGCCCGGTGTGGGGTGGACGGTCCATCGATCTGTGCAACGGCGGCGATCCGATCTGCCAAACCGACGGACAGTATGTCGTCGCGCACAGGTCCCCCAGCTACACAGGCGGGTTTGTCAACACTGCCGCCGATTTCGTCGCGGGCCGGGTGTAGCCCAAACTCGCGCTGCAACGGATGCGTCAATTCGTCGGCTAACATCGGCAGGTGATCTTTCGCGTTGAAACCAACAGCATGGGTCGTCGCCTCCGCCGCGGCCTGGCCGTCGCGGCGATAGCGACAGTCACCGCGACGAGCCTGCTCGTCGGCTCCGCAATCCTGCCTGGCAGCAATGCCGTTCCCTCGGCGTCGGCCGCGTGTCCGCAGGTCGAGGTGGTCTTCGCCCGCGGCCGACTGGAACCAGCCGGCCTCGGCGTGCTCGGCAACGCATTCGTCGGCGCACTGCGAAATCGGGTCAACAAGAACATCGGCGTCTACGCCGTGCGCTACCCCGCCGACAACGAGGTCGACGTCGGCGCCAACGACATGAGCGCGCACATCCAGTCCATGGCCAACAATTGCCCCGACACCCGCCTCGTGCTCGGCGGATATTCGTTGGGTGCGGCAGTCACCGACGTGGTGTTAGCCGTTCCGTTCAGCTTCTTCGGGTTCGACAACCCGTTGCCTGCGGGTATGGACCAGAAGATCGCCGCGGTCGCCCTGTTCGGCAACGGCGCGGCGTGGGCCGGGCCGATCACGAACTTCAACCCGCTCTACTCCGACCGGACGATCGAGCTGTGCCACGGCGCGGACCCCATCTGTAACCCCGCCGACCCGAACACCTGGGAGAAGAACTTCGTCGACCACGCCGCGAAGGCCTACATCGACGCGGGCATGGTGAATCAGGCCGCTGACTTCGTCGCGGGCAAGCTCAACGGCTAGTCCATGCGACGCAGGTCGCGGGTTACCGTGATGCGCGCCTCGAGCTGGTCGTCAGGCGGATAGTCGACGCCGACGAGTGTTAGGCCCCGCGGCGGTGCTGCGGCGAAATCGCTCGACCGGCGCGTCGCGGTCAACAGGCTTGCGCACCAGGCCGGGTCGCGCCGACCCTCCCCCACCGCCAGCACCGCGCCGACCAGTGAGCGCACCATCGACCAGCAGAACGCGTCCGCGGTGACGTACGCCGTGACCAGATCGCCGGACCTCGACCAGTCCAGCCGCTGCAGGTCGCGGATCGTGGTGGCGCCTTCGCGGAACCGGCAGAACGCCGCGAAGTCGTGCAGGCCGACAAGTTCCCGGGACGCGACCGCCATCGCGTCGACGTCAAGGTGACGGGGCCACGCCGTGACGTACCGCGCCTGCTGTGGTGCGACGCCGTGCGGCGCCGTGGACAATCGGTACTCGTAGTGGCGGCGCAGCGCCGAGAAGCGGGCGTCGAAACCCGCTGGTGCCCGGACGATGTCGCTGACCCTGACATCGGTGGGCAACAGCCGCGAGAGCCGCCGCACCAATGGCAGGAACTCGCTGTCATCGGCGCGCGACGCGCGCGGGTACGCGTTGGGAACGGCGTCGGCCGGCACATCGACGTGTGCCACCTGGCCCGTGGCGTGGACGCCGGTGTCGGTGCGTCCTGCCGCGAACAAGTGCACCGGCGTGCGGAACACCGTCGTCAGCGCCTCGTCGAGGACACCGGCCACCGTGCGCTGCCCGGCCTGAACCGCCCAGCCCGCGAATTCGGTTCCGTCGTAAGAGATTTCGAGGCGGAGCCGAGCCGGACGAGAGGAGGACGAAAAAGGAGCAAGCCCGCCACCGGAAACGATGGCGGGCTCGTCGCTCATGTCGCTAGGACTTGTCGGCATCCTCATCGGAGCCGGCCTCGTCAGCCTTCTCGGCCTCGGCCTCTTCGATCTCGGCTTCGGCCTCGGCGGTCTGCGCGTCGGCGATCGCCTCGTCCTCGGCCTTGATCTCCTCGACCGATTCCTCGGCGTCAGGACCGACGGCCTCCTCGGGCTCGACGGCCGCCTGCGGCGCCGCCGCGGCAGCCACCGGTGCGGCCTTCTTGGCCGGGGCCTTGCGCGCGCGGTTGGCCTCGGACGTCACCGTCTTCTCCCGCACCAGCTCGATGACGGCCATCGGGGCGTTGTCGCCCTGACGTGCCTCCACCTTGATGATGCGGGTGTAGCCACCGGCGCGGTCGGCGTAGAACGGCCCGATCTCGGCGAACAAGGTGTGCACCACATCCTTGTCGCGGATCTTCTTGAGCACCTCACGCCGGTTGTGCAGCGTGCCCTTCTTGGCGTGGGTGATCAGCTTCTCCGCGTACGGCCGCAGCGCCCGCGCCTTGGGCTCGGTGGTCTTGATCCGGCCATGCTCGAAGAGCGACGTGGCCAGGTTGGCCAGCAGCGCCTTCTGGTGCGAGGACGATCCGCCGAGGCGACGGCCCTTGGTGGGCTTGGGCATTGCGACTATCTCCTAAATGAGGCCGATCCCCGTATCAGGTAGGACCGGGACGGAATTCTTAGAGCTGTTCGGTTTCGGCGTAGTCCTGGTCGTTGTCCAACTCGTAGCCGGCGTCGCTGTTCCACGTTCCAGTGGCGACGTCGTAACCGGCGACCTCGGACGGATCAAACGTGGCAGGGCTGTCCTTCAGCGACAGACCGAGCTGATGCAGCTTGATCTTGACCTCGTCGATGGACTTCTGGCCGAAGTTGCGGATGTCCAGCAGGTCGGACTCCGTGCGGGCGACGAGCTCGCCCACCGTGTGCACACCCTCGCGCTTGAGGCAGTTGTACGACCGAACCGTGAGGTCCAGGTCGTCGATCGGCAGTGCGAACGATGCGATGTGATCGGCCTCGGCAGGCGATGGGCCGATCTCGATGCCCTCGGCCTCGACGTTGAGTTCCCGTGCCAGACCGAACAACTCGACCAGCGTCTTGCCCGCCGACGCCAGCGCGTCGCGAGCGGTGATCGAGCTCTTGGTCTCGACGTCCAGGATCAGCTTGTCGAAGTCGGTGCGCTGCTCGACGCGGGTGGCCTCCACCTTGTAGGTGACCTTCAGCACCGGCGAGTAGATGGAATCGACCGGGATCCGGCCGATTTCGGCGCCCGAGGCCTTGTTCTGCACAGCGGGAACATAGCCGCGGCCGCGCTCGACGACGAGCTCGACCTCGAGCTTGCCCTTGTCGTTCAGGGTGGCGATGTGCATGTCGGGGTTGTGCACCGTCACACCGGCAGGCGGCACGATGTCACCCGCGGTGACGGCGCCGGGGCCCTGCTTGCGCAGGTACATGGTGACGGGCTCGTCCTCCTCCGAGGACACGACAAGACCCTTTAGGTTCAGGATGATGTCGGTGACATCTTCCTTGACGCCGGGGACCGTGGTGAACTCGTGCAGCACACCGTCGATGCGAATGCTGGTGACGGCTGCGCCCGGGATCGACGACAGCAGCGTGCGCCGAAGCGAATTGCCAAGGGTATAACCGAATCCCGGCTCCAGTGGTTCGATGACGAACTGGGAGCGATCCTCGGAGATAACCTCTTCGGACAGTGTGGGTCGCTGAGAAATCAGCATGGTGTATCTTTCCTCCTTCGCGGCACCCGCTATTTGATGCCACGTTTTCTGCCGCCATCTGGACGGCCAGAAGCCTTTACTTCGAGTAGAACTCGACGATCAACTGCTCGGCGAGCGGCACGTCGATCTGAGCCCGCTCCGGCAGCTGATGAACCAGGATGCGCTGGCGTTCGCCGACCACCTGCAGCCAGCCCGGGATCGGCCGGTCACCCGCGGTCTCGCGGGCAATCTCGAACGGAAGCGTGTTCAGCGACTTGCCCTTGATGTCGATGATGTCGTACTGCGACACCCGGTAGCTCGGAACGTCCACCTTGACACCGTTGACGGTGAAGTGTCCGTGGCTGACCAGCTGGCGGGCCATCCGACGGGTACGCGCCAACCCGGCGCGGTACACGACGTTGTCCAGCCGACTCTCCAGGATGCGCAGCAGGTTCTCGCCGGTCTTGCCTGAGACGCGGTTGGCCTCCTCGTAGTAGCGGCGGAACTGCTTCTCCATCACGCCGTAGGTGAAGCGAGCCTTCTGCTTCTCCTGCAGCTGCTGGCGGTATTCGCTTTCCTTGATCCGCGCGCGGCCGTGCTGGCCGGGCGGATAGGGCCGCTTCTCGAAGGCCTGGTCGCCACCGACCAGGTCGGTGCCGAGGCGACGCGACTTGCGCGTTGCGGGTCCGGTGTAACGAGCCATGAGTCCTGTTCCTCCTAGACCCTGCGCCGCTTGGGCGGACGGCAGCCGTTGTGCGGCTGCGGGGTGACATCAGAAATCGCGCCGACCTCGAGGCCCGCCGCCTGCAGCGACCGGATCGCGGTCTCGCGGCCCGATCCCGGGCCCTTCACGAAAACGTCGACCTTCTTCACGCCGTGCTCCTGCGCCTTGCGGGCGGCATTCTCGGCGGCCAGCTGAGCGGCGAACGGCGTCGACTTACGCGACCCCTTGAAGCCGACGTGGCCCGACGACGCCCAGGCAATGACATTGCCCTGCGGGTCGGTGATCGACACGATCGTGTTGTTGAACGTGCTCTTGATGTGCGCGGCGCCGTGCGGGACGTTCTTCTTTTCCCTGCGGCGGGTCTTCTGACCCTTCTTGGGGGCGGCTCCGCCCTTCTTTGCGGGTGGCATTACTTGGCCTTCTTCTTACCGGCGATGGTGCGCTTCGGGCCCTTGCGGGTGCGCGCGTTGGTCTTGGTCCGCTGGCCACGCACCGGCAGGCCACGGCGATGCCGAATGCCCTGGTAGCAGCCGATCTCGATCTTGCGGCGAATGTCGGCCTGCACCTCGCGGCGCAGATCGCCCTCCACCTTGAGGTTGCCCTCGATGTAGTCGCGCAACTGAGTGACCTGATCGTCGGACAGGTCCTTGGTGCGCAGGTCCCGGCTGATGCCGGTGGCTTCCAGGATTTCCTGGGAGCGGGTACGGCCGACGCCGTAGATGTAGGTCAGCGCGATCTCCATGCGCTTGTCGCGCGGGAGATCGACGCCCACGAGGCGTGCCATCAGGCAGTGTTCCTTCTATTTCGCGGAGGTCTGGTCCCAGTCCGTTCCCGCTGCGCGGGGTCCGGCCTCCGTGCCGAACGTGGATGAGCGGCTTTGATTCGTCTTTTTGGCGCTGACGCGCCGGGCCGCCCAGTGGTGCTGGGATTTCATCATTCAGTTGTGTGCGCTTGCGACCTAGCCCTGGCGCTGCTTGTGACGCGGATCGGAGCAGATCACCATGACCCGCCCATGCCGGCGGATCACCCTGCACTTATCGCAAATGGGCTTGACGCTCGGGTTCACCTTCACGGCTGTTCGATCCTGTTCCTTGTCTTGTGGTCTTACTTGTAGCGATAAACGATGCGGCCCCGGGACAGGTCGTAGGGAGACAACTCCACCACCACCCGGTCCTCGGGCAGGATGCGGATGTAGTGCTGCCGCATCTTGCCGCTGATATGGGCGAGAACCTTGTGTCCGTTCTCCAGCTCAATACGAAACATCGCATTGGGCAGGGGCTCGACCACGCGACCCTCGACCTCGATGGCACCGTCTTTCTTGGCCATGCTTTTCGGAGATCCTCCGTGTCCGTCTAGATCAGTTGGCGCCGGCCGCCGCGAGCGGCGACAATTTCAGTGGCGCAGCTTTGCTCCGACTACAAAACGTGAGCCGGTAGCTAGAAATTCCACGACTGGGGCACGCAAGAGCCGGCGCGGGAGCCGCACCGTTGGTCCATACTACCTGCTCGGCGGCGTGCCCCAAAATCGCTGAAGGGC
>JBKPSU010000049.1:0-17657 GCA_046735135.1 Actinomycetota bacterium | reverse complement strand
CGGGATGTGAGTCGCCAGCCATTTCTGCCGCTGGACGCCGAAGGCGTGGTCCTTCATCGTCACTACCACCGCCGTCGGTACGTCAATCTCGCCGACCCAGGAGGTCGAGTCGAACCGGATCACTTCGGCGATCGCGCGCATGATACCGCCCGACGAGGTGGCGCGGAGCTGGCCCAGGACCCATTGATGATCGGCGAAAAGACCCCGCGTCACCGCCGCACCGGGTCGACCTGGGTGCGACGCGGTGCTGAGGTTCTCGACTAGTGCGGCGAACACTCCGGTCGCGAGCCGCTCATACCAGGCGCGACTGACTGCGGCCGCCGCCGCGCACAGCACCAGTCCATCGACGCGGCGTGGGTGACGTCGCCAAACCAACTGAGCTACAAGCGATCCCATCGAATATCCGACCGGCACGAAGCTGGGAATGTCCAGCGCATCGGCCAGGGCGGTGACGTCGTCAGCGCAGTCCTCGAGCAGCATGCGCGGTGGCGAGATGCCCTGACCGTGGCAACGCTGGTCGAAGATCACGACCCGGCCGAACTCGCGCACCATGTGCAGCGCCGGGTACCAGGTCATCAGTCCCGTGCAGGCAAGCGAATGCAGCAACACATAAGTCGGCCCGTCTGACGGTCCCGTGTCGACCACGTAGGTGCTGCCCCGACCGGGCAGATCGACGACCAATCCCTTTGGTAGCTCCCCGACCGGAGCCAACGCGGGGACCTTCGGTAACCGCGGGATGGGGATGCCTTGCAGACGCCAGAACCTGTCGATGCGGCTATTACAACATGTTCTAGAAGTAGGCTTGCTGCTTTAGTGCTGGCCACGCGGGCGCTGCCGACGCCCGATGAGGTAGTCGACCTGTTGCGCGCTGCGCGCACGAGACAAACCGGAGGGCACCACTGGTCGCCGCGCGGTGAGAAAGCGTGCGCCGTTGGTCAGACGGGTCCAAACGGGCAAACATCCACGTCAAACCACATGCCGAAGTTGTTCCATCAATCACGGCATCTGAGTAGCGTGACCTAGATCACACACAGACGGAAACTTTCATCAGCGGACGGAAGTACGAATCATGACCACGACTGAGCATGCCGATCAGCCCGCCGACGCAGCTGCCGCGACGTCTGCCAAGAAGGGGTTGGTCTACCCGGGGATGGGGCTGCTCTTCGTGGTTCTCATCTGTTGCTTCACCGCTTGGGGCGTAGCCGCCGACCTCACCACGCCGATGGTGGCCGGCTTCAAGCAGATCTTCGACATGAATACCTTCCAGGCCTCGCTCGTGCAGTTGGCGTATTTCGGCGCGTACTTCCTGCTGGCGATTCCCGCGGCGTTAATCAACGAGCGGTTCGGCTACAAAGCCGGCCTCCTATCCGGCGTGTTGCTCGCAGCGGCAGGTGCGATCGCGTTCTACCCGGCCAGCAAGATCATGACCTACGAGGCATTCCTTGTCGCTCTCTTCGCGATCGCCGCCGGATGCTCCATCCTCGAGACGTCCGCCAACCCGTACGTGCTCTCCCTCGGCCCGGAGGAAACCGCGACCCGTCGGCTCAACTTCGCGCAAGCCTTCAACCCCGTCGGCACGAACATCGGTGTGCTCCTGGCCGCGACCCTCATCCTGCCGAAGCTGGACGAACCGGTGAACATGGCCAACCTGACACCAGCTCAGGAACATACAATCCGCGCAGGCCAGTTGGGCGCCGTCATGGGCCCTTACCTCGGGCTTGGATTCGTCCTCATTGCCATTGGGCTGGTGATCGCCATCAAGAAGTCGCCCCCCATCATCGAGGAATTCGAATCCGGAGACCTCGAAGGCAAGCGACCGCTGAAGATTCTCCTTTCGAACAAGCGCTACGTCTACGGCGTCGTCGCGCAATTCTTCAATGTCGCCGCGCAGGTCTGCACATGGACATACCTGATCCAGTACTCGCAGCAGGCGCTCAACGGGTCATTGGAGCTGGGCGGCTATCTCCTACAAGCCAGTCTCATCGTGTTCCTCATCTCCCGGTTCGTCATGACCTGGGTCATCGGTCGGGTCCGAGCTACCAAGGTCCTGTTATTGCTCGGGGCGCTCGCGGTCGTGCTGTGCGTCTTCGCTATGTTCTCGCCGAACGTGGCGGGCGTGGGTGCCGTCGTCGCGCTGTCCTTCTGCCTGTCGCTGATGTTCCCCACGATCTACGGCGTCGCTCTCCAAGGACTCGGTCCCGCAACGAAATTCGGTGCCGCGGGATTGGTGATGGCGATCGTCGGTGGAGCGATCATGCCGCTGATCCAAGGACGCCTGCTTGACGCGACAAGCCCGGCGATCTCATTCATCGTTCCCGCCGTCTGCTTTGCCGTCGTCACGAGTTTCGCCGTCTTCGACCTGAAGGCGGCGCCCAATAAGGTTGGAGAACGAACAGCATGAGGCGTTTCTTGATCATCGTTCTGGCCTTCGTCCTCGCGGCATGCGGCGGCGGCGGCCAGAAGGCCAATTTCTCCGAACCCACCAAACGGCTCGAAGTCGTCTCCTGGTGGGTGTCTCCGTCCGAACATCCGGCACTGGAGGTGCTACTCAACGCTTTCAAGGCAGCGAACCCCGGCGTTGAGGTCGTGGACGGCGCGATCGCCGGCGGCGGCGGCAGTAACGTCCAGGTTGCGCTCGCCGCGCGACTGCAGGCGGGTGACCCGCCCGATGTATGGCAGACGTTCTTGGGCAGCTCGCTTCGGGCCTGGGTCGACGCCGACCGCATCACGGACGTGTCCGCAGTCTACGAAAGCTCAGGTTTGGATCGAACCATGCCGCAGGCACTGCTCGACGCCGCGACCTATCGGGTCAAGGCCTGGGGTGTGCCCACTGGTTCCCATCGCGGAAACGTGTTGTGGTTCAACCAGCGCATGCTGCGCGACGCCGGCGTGGCTGTTCCGGGCCCCGGCTACACCATTGAAGCCTTCGAGGCAGATTTGGCGAAGGTGGCGGAAAGTGGCAAGACCGCGCTGTGCCTGGGTGGAAAGGACAGGTTCACCGCCACCGAATTGTTCGAGAACACGCTGCTCGGGATCATCGGCCCCACTGGATGGACCGGGATTCGAGACGATTCGTTCGACTGGCGCGGATCACAACTCCGGCAGGCGCTTTCCCAGTTCGCACAGATCGTCTCTCGCGCGGATCCGAACGCGGGCGGGCTGACTTGGGATCAGGCGGCGAAGAAGCTGGCCACCGGGCAGTGCGCCTTCCTGTCGATGAACGACTCCGTCTACGGCGAACTCGTCGCAAACCGGTCGGTGGAGGGCAAGGACTTCGGGTATGTGCCATTTCCCGGTACCAAGGGCGCGTACCTGGCGATCGTCGACACGTTCGTGGTTTCGGCGCAGGCCACGGACGGTGTCAACGCGATGAAGTTCATGGGCACCATCGCGGATCCGAAGACCTCACTGGAGTTCAACAAGCTGAAGGGGTCTGTGCCGATTCGCAATGACGTCGACGTGTCATCCCTGCCCGCCTACCAGCGACAGGCCTCGGAGTCGTTGTGGAAGGACAAGATTCTACTGTCAATCACTCACGGCGAGTTGATGTCGACGGACTTTCAGCACGGCGTGTACGACGCGGTCGCCGCGTTTGTCCAGAGCAAGAACACGGACGCATTCATCGACACCCTGCAGAACTCTATTGAGGTGCCCATTGCTCGGCGATGACCGCGACGGCCCACTGTTCCTGGTCGTCACCATAAAGCCGCGACTCGACCGCCTTCGGGAAGCCGAGGCTCAATTACAGTCAATGCGCCAGAACACTCTGACGGAGCCGGGCTGTGTGTTCATGCATTTCCTTCAGCCCGAGGATGACTCGGACACGTGGGTGATGCTCGAGATGTTCCGCTCGCGGGCCGCGTGGGACGAACACATGCGTCAGCCCTACAACACCGAAGGCAACAAGATTCTGGAAAACCTCTTGCGCGAACCGTCCGACCTTCGGCTGCTCCGCGAGAAGTAAGAACTGTGTTTGGAGGTCAACGATGACCAAGCTCAACGAGGGTACGCTCGCGTCGCTGCCGCCAAGCATTGCGATTCCGGCGTACGACCGGACCCGCCTGAAGCGAGGCATCGCTCACTTCGGTGTGGGCAACTTCCACCGTGCGCATCAAGCTTTCTACGTCGACCGGTGCCTGGCGCTACCCGATCAAGAGGATTGGGGCATCGTGGGCATCGGCCTGTCCGCCGGCGAGCGCGCCAGGCGCAAGGCCGAAGAGTTCCGTTCTCAGGATTGTCTTTATTCGCTCACCATCGCGCCCCCGAACAGTGAAACCAATGTGCGCGTCATCGGCGCCCAACTCCATTACCTGCTCGCACCCGAACAGTCGTCTGAGGTGTTGGCCTTGCTCACCGACCCGAGCCTGCGCATCGTGACACTGACCATCACCGAAGGTGGCTACCACGTCGATCAAGGATCAGGCGCGTTTGCGATCGATCACCCCGACGTGGCGCACGACCTGACCGGTGAGGGTGATCCACTCACCGTGTTCGGCTTCGTCGTCGAAGCATTGGCGCGCCGCCGCGCCGCGGGGACGACCCCGTTCACGGTGGTGTCGTGCGACAACCTGCGCCACAACGGCGACGTGGCGCGCGCCGCCTTCGTGGGCTTCGCCAACGCGCTGGACCAGGAACTCGGCGCATGGATCAGCTCCAACGTGGCCTTTCCGAATTCACTCGTAGACCGCATCACGCCATCTGTAACAGCTGAGGACGCGGCGCGGCTCAACGCGGCGAGCGGTCTGGAGGATCAGATCCCGCTCGTTGCAGAGGATTTCTCCCAATGGGTCATCGAGGACCGCTTCACCGACGGCCGTCCGGCGCTCGACGAAGTGGGCGTTCAGTTCAGTGACGAGGTGAAGCTGTGGGAACAGGTGAAAGTGCGTGTGCTCAACGCTGGTCACCTCACTCTCGCCTATCCCGCCCTGCTGCTCGGCTATCGCGAGGTCGCCGAGGCAATGCGAGACCCGCAGATACCCGTGCTGCTGGAACGCTTCCTGGACAAGGTCGTGTTGCCCCTGCTCGAGGCGCCGCGCGATGTCGACCTAGTGGACTACAAGAACACAGTGCTCGAACGCTTCTCCAACGAGGCGATGCACGATCAGCTGACCCGTATCGCGTCCGATAGTGCGTCAAAAGTGCCCGTGTTCTTGTCCACTACCATCCGACAGGTTCTCGAGCGCGGCGCCGACCAACGCATCCCAGCATTCATCCTCGCCTGCTGGAGCCGCGTGCTGCGGGGTGAGGATGACGACGGCAACAGTTTCGACGTGACCGAACCGCGGCTTGACGAAAGCGCCAATCGGCTGCTGCAGTCGGGCGAGCCGCGGGAAGCACTCGGGGGCGAGCCGCTGCTGGCGAGCGGTGCGGCCGACCACGCCGACTTCGTGGCGACTTTCGATCATTATCGCGACGAACTTGCCAAGCAGGGGGCCGAAGCGGTGCTGAAGGAGATTTTGAGCGCCACGACCGACTGACCTCACGACGGCGTCAAGCCCCTGAAGTGCCCCCACAGACCGGACGGTAACCACCGCGTGGTTCGCGGGCACTTCCGCGTCCGCATGAAAAGAATTTCAGGCGCGGCCGCTTCTTTGAGCTGGGGCGGCCGAGGATTAGCGAGAGCTGCCTGGACCATCGTAAAGACGTAATATGTTTCACCGCAGCTTGTTTCACTGACGAACCGAACTCATCTCTGGTGTTGCTTACCCTGAGCTGACCGTCACTTCGCCCTCACTTTGAGGCTGCATACCGGCCAGGCGCCCCAGCCCTGCCGCGCCCTTGTGACCTCGGCGATCGCGAGTTGTTCTTCTCGGGTGGCCAGGTCGGCGCGCGGAGCGTAACGCAGTCCACCGTGGCGGTTCCAGGTGTTCTGGTCGAACTGCACGCCGCCGTAGAAGCCGTTACCAGTGTTGGTGGCCCAGTTGCCTCCCGATTCGCATGCGGCCTTTCTGGCGCGACCCGCGAAGGATCCCCGAGGGGCTCCAGATCTTTGAGCAGTCTCTCGGCGACCGATATGTCAGAGTGCTGTTTTCGGTCGGTGCCGCAGCTACGATCCGCGTGTGGACGATGATGGCGGCGGCCACGCCCTGGCCGATCGTCGACAGCTGGAGACGCAGATCGCGCGCGATGTTCGGGCTCTCGGCGCGGGGTCGGACCGCATCACTCGTGTCTTTGCCGGCAGGCACAAGGTGAGTAACAACGATCTTGACGCACTACTGCACATCATCGTTTCCGAAACGGCGGGATCGCCGCTCACACCGGGTGAATTGCGTGAGCGTTTGGGCTTGTCGCCAGCGGCCATCACGTATCTCGTCGACCGACTGATCAACGCGGGCCATGTCCAACGCGAGTCCTACCCCAACGATCGCCGCAAGGTGATGCTGCGTTTCTCGGACCGAGGCATGGAGGTGGGGCGCGCGTTCTTCGGCCCGCTTGGCGTCCACAACCGGACGGCGATGGCGGAACTGCCGGACGAGGATCTGGCCGCGGCGCACCGGGTGCTCCAAGCGCTGGCCTCGGCAATGGATGCTTACCACCGAGAACTCAGTTCGGAAAACATGACCAAAGAGTGACATGTGGTCTTTGCCGAGTCCCTTACGGACGTTATCGCAGCGTCAATTAAGAAGCGTCTGACCTGCGCACAGCGGCAACGGCCGTCGTACCGCAGGTACCGGCGCGCGATTGCTCCTGGGAATTCTTTAACTTGCTGAATGTTTCAGTCGCTGTAAGTATCGCGATGTGTGCTCCGGGAGGGACGTCAGCAAACGCGCGCGCTCATCGCCGACGGCGCTGAGACCCACGCCCGCGGGACCGCGCGTGGTGGATTACCTCGTCGCTTCGTTGGCAACAACGGGTATCGAGTACGTCTTCGGCGTTGGGGGTGCCAACATCGAAGATCTGTACGACGCCGCTTACTACTGTGACGGGATCACGGCGGTGCTGGCCAAGCACGAATTCTCCGCGGCCACCATGGCTGACGGCTACAGTCGCGCCGGGGGGCAGTTCGGGGTGGTTGCCGCTACATCAGGCGGTGCGAGCTTGAATCTCCTACCCGCACTTGGAGAGTCGCTGACGAGTCGCGTACCGGTCCTGGCCTTGGTTGGGCAGGCGCCCAGTACTCTGGATGGCCGCGGCAGCTTCCAGGACACCAGCGGTTTGAACGGTTCGTTGGATGCCCGGGCCATCTTCGCCGAAGTCTCGCTCTACTGCAGGCGACTGTTGAGGGGTGCCGACATCGCGGATGTGTTGGCCGACGCGGTGGCTGCGGCACGGACCGGTGGCCCCGCGGTGATCCTGCTGCCGAAGGACGTGCAGCAGGCAATGGTCGAACAAGCGGAGTCGATCCAGGCCCTCGAACCGGCAAATGGCGAAGCACCATCCGCGGACTACCACTCGATTCTCAGCGCTCTGCGGGCAACGACCGGCCCGGTGACGATCATTGCAGGTGAACAGGTTGCCCGCGACGACGCCAGTACAGAATTCGCAACGTTGGCGGCTGCGCTGGGCGCGCGGGTGGCGACTGTTCCCGACGCGAAGGATCTGCATGGCGCTTTAGGGGTGACCGGTGTGATGGGCCATCCAGGCGTCGCCGACGCGATCGTCGACAGTGCGGTGTGCGTGCTTGTCGGGACGCGATTGCCGATGACGGCCAGCGCCGGACTGGAGAAGGCACTGGCGTGCACACCCACGGTTTCGATCGGGTCCGCCGCGCCGTACGTGCCGTGCACGCAATTTCACACCACCGATCTGCGCGTCACTCTGGAAGCGCTGGCCGCTGACCTGGCCGGTGACATTGACGCGGGGGTCACAAAGGTGGCGCCCGAGAACCATCGTCGCATCGAGTTGCTGCCGCCGCAGTTCAACGGTCACGGGGTTCGGTACCGGGATGCGATGGCAGTGCTCGACGGCGTGTTGACCGACGACGTCGACATCGTCGTTGACGCCGGGAACACCGGTGCCGCCGCGATACATCACCTTCCGGCAAGACGGGCCGGCAGATTCATCGTCGCTTTGGGCATGGGCGGGATGGGCTACAGCTTCGGCGCCGGACTTGGGGTTGCGTTCGCCAGGCCTCACAACCGCACGGTGGTGATCGCGGGCGACGGGGCTTTCTTCATGCACGGCATGGAGATTCACACCGCGGTGCACTACGGGTTACCCGTCACGTTCGTCCTGTTCAACAACAACGCCCATGCCATGTGCGTCACCCGTGAACAGATCTTCTACGGCGACCAGTACAGCTATAACCGCTTCGCTCCGAGCAGGCTCGCAGCAGGCCTGGCGTCGATGTTCCCCGGTCTTTTTGCGCTCGACGTCGACCAGATCTCCGATCTGGAGTCGGCCCTTCTCGATGCGCTCGCGACCGAGGGGCCGTCAGTCGTCTGCATCGAATGCTCAGCCGACGAGATTCCGCCGTTCGCGCCCTTCCTCGACCCTGGCACGCGCGGCGTTGCTGCCACCTCACCACTGTCGAACGAAAAGGACCGCTCCCATGTCGCTTCCCGCACTTGACGACATCGCCGCGCATACAGGCACGGTCGCACCGATCGCCGGCGTGCACCGCATCGAGACCAGTCCTCGTGAAAAGGCCACCCCGATCATCATGGAGATGATGCGGTCGGTTTATCCGCATGATCAGGTCTTCGGGCAGTACTGCACCGTCAACGACTTCATCGACTGTCCACCTGATGAGTTGTTCGATTATCTGTCGGACACCCGCAGCCTCGAGGAGTGGACCTACAGCTTGCGCGGCTTCACCCCAACCGACGAGCCCGGGCTGTGGCTGGCCTACGACCGGCTCGGCTCGGAAACCGAGATCTACACTCGCACAGTCGCGAACGCCGAGGCCCGCACCGTCGACTATCACTGCGCGTGGGATCAGGGCAAGCACCTTTGGATGATCTACCTGATGCGGGTGGTCGATGCGCAGTTGGTGTTGGACAAGCCCGGCTCGGTGGTGCTGTGGACCAACTGCCACCACCCGTTCTACGACGAAAACCCGTATCCCGAAAGCGCACCGCCGCAACGGCCGGTGTGGGTCGGCGACTTCTGGGACATGTTCGGCGCGGGCCACGAACTCGAGCTGAAGAACCTGAAAGCCATTGCCGAATACCGCCACCGCAACGGCCTTCCCATCACTCCGGACTGGATGAAAGAAGCGCAGTCATGAGCACGCCCGCCGTCAGCCTGGTCGACGTTTCGAGCTACCTCCCCGGTGAACCGGTCAGCGTCGACTACTACGCCAAGTACGCCAGCGCCGACGAGTTGCGCGACAACCTGATGTTTCGGGCGCCCCGCTTGCGCCACCACGTCGCACCGGACGAAACCGCGACCGACATGATCGAAAGCGCAGCCGCCGGGCTGATCAGGCGGCACGGTCACGACGTCATCTCCGCCGTCGACATCTTGATCACCCACACCCAGATGCCCGACATGCCGTTCTACGGCGGTGGCGGTTCGGTGGCGCATCGCCTGGGCATGAAGCCGGGGTGGGTTCTTGATCTGCACAACGGCGGATGCGCAGCCTTCGTGCTGGGCCTCAAAGTCGCGCGCCAGCTGCTGGCTTCCGGGGCGGGCCGGACGGCGCTGATCGCCGTCGCTCAGAACGCAGCAGGACAGATCTTCGATCAGCCGGAGGTGCGACGGAAAGCGCAGGCCGCAGTGCCCGGCGACGGCGGCGCGGTCGGTTTGGTCGCGCTATCCGACGCCTCTCCAATCCTCGACGTCGAATGCCGCACCTACGGAGAGTTCGCCGGCGATATGACCATCGCCGTCGAGCCGCCCCGCAAATGGTGGCAGCCCGGCCCCGGGGAGGGTTACATCGGGTTCACCGAGAGCAAGATCACCAAGGTGCTGGCCCGTGGAAACCGGCAGGTACCCGAGGTGGCACTCGCCGTTTGTGACCGAATCGGCATGAAGCCCAAGGACATTGACCTACTGGTCACCAATCAACCCAACCGGGTTTTCCTGCGCAACTGGCGCGAAGCGCTGGAGCTGCCAAAAGAGAACCACCGAGACTCATTCGACGACTGTGGAAACCTGTTCGGTGCCGCAATTCCGATCAACATCGACCGCGCGGCCACCGACGGCCAACTCGAGGCGGGCGACGTGGTGCTGATGGCTGCATTCGCCCATGCCGGCGATTTCGCGGGTGCCGCCGCCGTCCGGTGGGGTGGCAGACCGTAGTGAATCCGCCGAGCCAGTCGATCGTCGGACCGGCGATGCCGTCGGCCGCCGACAACCCATTGGCGTTGTCGCTGAACGAGAATCCGTTCTCGCCGCTGCCTGCCGTGCGCGCGGCGATCATAGATACGATCGGGGCGGCCAATCGCTATCCCGAGTTCCTGCCCGAGCAGTTGCGACTGCTGATCGCCGCACAGATCGGGGTGCGCGGCGATCAAGTGGTGATCGGCGCCGGGGCGACGGGGGTGGTGATGCAGGCGCTGCATGCGCTGACCGCACCAGGGGATCGCATGGTGATGACGACACCGACGTTCGACGGCTACCCGATTTTCGCGCAGATGGCCCGGCTGGTGCCTGTCACGGTGCCGTTGGACGGCGACGGCCACCACGACCTCGACGCCATGGCAGACGCCGCAGCGGATGCGCGTGTAGTTGTCCTGTGCCGCCCCCACAACCCCAGCGGCACCATCGAATCCGCCGCCGAGGTGTTCCGATTCTTGAACCGAGTGCCGAAAGACACCGTGGTGGTGCTCGATGAGGCCTATATCGAGTTCGTGTCACCGCATCACTGGATCGACACCGTCGACGTGGTCCGACGTTTTCCCAATGTGGTTGTGGTCAGGACGTTTTCCAAAGCCTATGGTCTGGCCGGAATGCGCACGGGCTACGGCTTCTGCTCCCCCGATCTGGCTCGGACGCTGTGGGGCATGCAGCTGCCGTTCGGGACCAGTGTGACCAGCTACGCCGCCGTCGCAGCATCCTATGCGGCCGAAGTTGAACTGCGCCAGCGCATTCAGCTGATCACAGCAGAACGCGACTACCTGCGGATGCGTCTGCGCAGTATGGGGATCGCCAGCACCGACTCGCACGCCAATTTCGTTTATCTGCGTCCGTCCGGCCGGCCGTGGCACTGCGCTTTTCACGGGACGGGTTTGCAGGTGCGCCAGTACAGCGACGGCGGAGTGCGAATCACCGTCGGCAGCCGGTCCTCGAGCCGAGCGGTTCTCGCCGCGCTGGGCGGGTTGACGTCCGCGGCCGCGGGTGGTGACCAATGAAGCGGCTCAGTCGATCCAGCCGGGAGAGGTCTCATCTGAGTCCCCGCTTTCGCCTGGCTCACACCATCGGCGCATGGTATGACTCGGAGGCCTACTTCCGGCGACGCGCCGAACGTGGCAAGCCCTTTGGAATGTCCATTCCCGGCCTGGGCGAGGTGCTCTTCGCCGGGCGGTCACACCACATCCGCGAGTTCCTCACCATTCCCTCGTCGAAGTTCACTCCGCCGATGCCCAACCCGATCGAACCCGTGGTGGGTGCGGGATCGATCATTCTGCTCAACGGCGGCCCGCATCGTCGGGAACGATCGCGATTCCTGCCTGCCCTGCATGGAGAACGCATTCGCCGCTACGCCGGCGTAATGGCGCAGGCCGCCGAAGAGGAGATCGCGACCTGGCGCGCAGGAACCAAACTCGACGCCCGTGATGCGGCGCAGTCGATCACCCTGCGCATCATCGTCCGGGCGGTGTTCGGCATCGACGACGCTGAGCGCTCACGGCACTTCGTCGAGGTCGTCAAGTCGATGATGAACAACTACATCGCGCCGTTCATGTTCTTCCCGGCGTTACGCCGCGCGCCCTTCGGTCTAGGGCCTTGGCAACGGTTCTCGGAGCGCCGCGTCGAACTCGACGCCTTGCTGTCCACTCAAATCGCGCAGCGGCGAGACACCGGATCCAACGGTTACGACGATGTGCTGAGCGCCCTGCTGATCGCCGACGAGGACGGTGAGCGCAGCGACGACGAGGTGCAACAGCAGCTGCGGACCCTGCTGGTATCCGGGCATGAAACATCGGCGACCACCCTTGCCTGGGCGCTCTTCCATATCCACGACGACGATGCGGTACGCCAGCGGCTACTCGACGAGTTGGCGAGCAACCCGTCACCCGAACAAATGCCCCGGTTGCCCTATCTCGGCGCCGTCATCGCCGAAACTCTGCGCCTGCATCCGACGGTTTCGATCGTGGTTCGCGAATTGACCTCTCCGATGACCGCGTGGCAGACCCCGCGCACGCGCGGTGATGTGATCGGCGTGGCGCTACCCGCCCTGCATACCGACCCCGTGGTATGGCCCGAGCCCCGCCGCTTCGACCCCGAACGCTTCCTCACCCGCAAGCCGCCCCTGGCGGAGTACTCGCCCTTCGGCTATGGCCATCGTCGTTGTCCTGGCGCGGCTTTCGCGTCGATGGAACTGTCGATTGCACTCGGGACCATTCTCATCCGCGCCGAGTTGCGTATGCCCGGCCGCAGGCGGGCACGCAGGCAACCGCGTTCGATTCCGCGCGGTGTCGCCGCGGTGCCGAACCGGCCGATCGTCCTGCACGTCGCCGACACGACGACCCATCGACAATCCGCCCGAACAGGAGCGCCGTCATGACGTTGAAACAACGAGTTCCCCTTTTGCGCTGGTCGTTCTGGCGCATGGCCGCCGCCATGCACAAGATCAACAAGACCGGCCAGATCGGCGACGGGCGTGAAGCGGCGCTTGTCGACTACGTCATCAACACGGCACGGCAAGGCGATATCGAGGACGTGATCGCCACCATCGACCGCTTCGCCTACGACGAATCGTTTCTCATCAACGTCGGCGACGAGAAAGGCGAGCTGCTCGATGCCGCCGTGCGGCGTGCCGATCCCGAAATCGCCCTGGAATTGGGCACCTACTGCGGCTACGGAGCACTGCGGATAGCCGCCGCGGCGCCGACGGCCCGCATCCTTTCGGTGGAGCTCGCAGAAGCCAACGCCCGCAACGCCCGTCGCATCTGGGCACACGCCGGTGCGGCAGATCGAGTCAGCTGCGTGGTCGGCACCATCGGCGACGGCGGCGCGACCCTAGACCTGCTCGCCGCCGAGCACGGCATCCGGCCGGGTTCCGTCGACTTCGTCTTCCTCGACCACGACAAGAACGCCTACCTCGCCGATCTCGAGAAGATCGTGGCACACGGGTGGCTCCACGAGGGCACAGTCGTTGTCGCCGACAACGTCAAAATACCGGGCGCCCCGAAGTACCGCAGTTACATGCGCCAGCAGCAAGGAACGAGCTGGCGCACCGTCGAACACAAGACCCACGGCGAGTACGGATCGGTTTTTCCTGACTTGGTGCTGGAATCGGTTTATCTCGGCTGATGCGCCGCAATGCAATTCATCGTCCGGCGGACTGAGGCACTCCATTGAGAATCTGGGAAGCCTTCGCCGCTTTCGCTGCCGCGCGGTGGTCATGGGCGGTCGCGTTTCTGATGGCGACAGGGGCCGGTGCACTTGTGCTTTTTGCCGGTGCCAACGCCGGGGCCGAGCAGCCGCCCGTCGCGGTGCCGTCGTCTGCTGAGTCGATCCGCGCCGCTGCACTCGTCAAAGAGTCTCCGTCGGGTGGTCAGGCGCCCGTCATTTTGGTGGGGTCACGCACCGACGATGCGGTGTTGTCGCCGGCAGACCTGGCCGCAATTGACCAATCGCGTCAAAGGGTGCTTGCCCGCCCCGGAGTGACTGGCGGTCCGCCACCGACCACATCGACGGATGGCCGCGCCGCGCTCGCGCCCGTGTCGATTCCCGCCGACGTGTCCGGTTTCGACCTGCGCGACGCGATGAACGGCCTGCGTGCTGCGGCCACAAATGGCGCACCGCAGGACATTCGGTTGCAGATCACGGGCGGACCCGCGTTCGCCGCCGACATCGCCGACTCGTTTTCCGGCGCGAACTTCACGTTGTTGGCGGTGTCGGCGGCGGTCGTGGCGCTACTGCTGATCGTCACCTACCGGTCGCCGATTCTCTGGCTGGTGCCCCTGTCGGTGATCGCGGTAGCCGACCGTACGGCCACCGCACTCGGCGGAGCCGTGTCGACGCTGACGGGCCTCAGCGCCGACGGTTCGAGCACGGGAATCACCAGCGTGTTGGTCTTCGGCGCAGGGACCAACTATGCCCTGCTTCTGATCTCACGCTATCGGGAAGAACTGACCGCCACGTTGCACCACCGCGATGCATTGCGAGTCGCCGTACGCCGGGCCGGTCCCGCGATCCTGGCCAGCAACGCCACCGTTGTGCTGGCCTTACTAACTCTGCTCCTCGCGGCGGCTCCGTCCACCCGCGCACTCGGTGTCCAGGCCGCGTGTGGTCTAGCGGTGGCCATGCTGTTCGTGCTCGTGGCGCTGCCACCCTTGCTCGCTGTATTCGGCAGGCGGCTGTTTTGGCCCTTCATTCCGCAACGGCGCGGAGCGCACGCCGCGGAGAGTTTCAATGCGTGGTATCGGGTGGCGAAAAGGGTTAGCGAGCACGCTGGTCGGATCACCATTGCCACGGTGCTGTTGCTGGCTGCGCTGAGCGCCGGCCTGTTGGATACGCCGATCGGTCTGTCCCAGACCGACCAGTTCCGGGTGGAGGCGGAATCGGTCGCCGCCTACGACACGCTGTCGGCCCACTTCCCCGCCGGCCTGACCGATCCGACCCGGGTGATTGGCCGAACCGACCGGCGCGATGAACTCCGCCAAGCGATCACCGATGTGCCGGGCGTCGTATCGCTTGCCGACGCGGGCGCCGCGACCGGGTTGGCCCAATTCGCGGTGGTGATCAACGCAGAACCCGGCTCCGACAAGGCGTTTGAGGTGATCGACTCTCTCCGCCGATCGGTCCGAGGTGTAGACGAGGCCGCTGTAGTCGGCGGTTCGGACGCGCTGGCACTGGATGCGCGAACCACGGCACGGCACGACCAACGCGTCGTCATCCCCGCTATCCTCGGCGTCGTACTGCTGGTGCTTTATCTACTACTGCGCTCAGCGCTTGCGCCGCCGATGTTGGTTGCAGTCACGGTGTTCAGTGCCCTCGCCGCCCTTGGCCTTGGCAGCTGGGCGGGCGTGCACATCTTCGGTTTTCCCGCCCTGGACAACACCACACCGCTGTTCGCCGTCCTCTTCCTGATCGCCCTGGGCGTCGACTACACCATCTTCTTGGTGACGCGGGCGCGGGAGGAGAGCGGCAAGATTGGCACCCGGGACGGCATCGTCCGAGCCGTCGCGGCAACCGGCACCGTGATCACCAGTGCCGGAATTGTGCTGGCCGCTGTGTTCGCCGTGCTGGGCGTGTTGCCTCTCATTGTCCTCACTCAAGTCGGTATCGTCGTCGGGCTCGGCATCCTGCTCGACACTTTCCTGGTGCGCACGATCATCATCCCCGCCCTCTTCACCCTTGTCGGACAAAGGATCTGGTGGCCAGCGGATGTCGACCCCAAACCCATTCCCGTGCAGGAACCGGGTTCGCGCGCAGAGGCGCCGCCGCTGCGCCCGAGGGATCGCCAACAACAACGCGGGTATGGTCAAATGACCTTGTCGACCGACGTCCACGACCGCGAATCTGCCGCGGTGCCAGCCAGCCGGCCGCACCCTGAAATCAGCCTGCTGCTAGTGAATTCCGTCCTCGACGACGTCGAGCAGGCGCTCGATGACCAACTGTTGCCGCGCGGCCCCAGCCGAGGCTAGCGGACCGTCGAGCAGCAGCGTCGCCAGCCCGTGTACCGCCGACCACGCGGCTTCGGCGAGTCCGTCGCGGCGTTCCGGCGCCAGGACGCCGACTGTCACGAGGTCGTCGATACAGCCGGTGAGGATTTCAAAGGGGTGGCGCGCGCCAAGGCCGGCATCTTCACCGTCAGCCGGTGCTGCTACGTCCGCGCTGAAGGCAGTGCGGAACAGCCCAGGTTCGGTTTGAGCGAAGTTCAGGTAGGCGGCGCCCGTGGCGCGCAGCCGCGCCAGCGCTCTCCGGCGGCGCGGGCCCCGGTTGGGAACCTCAGCCACCGCGGCGAGCATCGCGTCTCCCAAGGCGCCGAGACCGTACTGCTGCACCGCGGCAAGTAGTGCGTGCCGATCAGCATAGTGCTGGTAATCGGCCGTATGGCTCACGCCAACGGCGCGCTGGACGTCACGCAGTGTCACCGCGTCAGGACCGCCGGCTTGAGCAAGTTCAACCGCCCGTTCGGTCGCCCCGTACAGCGCCCCGATGACGATAGGGCTCGGGGCACTGCCGATGTTCGAGAAGAAGTTCTGCATCGAACCCAAGGTGGCGACGGTGCTCGAGTCGACGACATCGGCAGGCAGGCACCAGATCGACACGATTGTGAACGCCGCTGCTGCATATGAAATCGACATCAACACGAGCGCCTGCCAGGCCGCCGGGGCGATGGCGGCTAGCGCGATCACAGAGCACAGCAGCATGCCGCCAACGAGGCAGGTCTTGCGAACCCTGTTCAGCGACCACCCTCGGTTCAGCAGATAGTCAGCTACAGGACATCAGGCTGTCCACCATCCCCGCCACGGTTGGAAGCATCCGTGTGGTCCGCACCGCGAAGCGCAAAGGTCGCGAATGGATCTACGGCACGCCGAAGAGTGAGGCCAGCTCGGATCGCGTAGTCCCACTAGCCCCCTGGTTAGCCGACGAGCTGCGTCAGTATCTGACCGAGACACATCCATTTTCCGCCACCAACACGCAGGGCATGAAGTACATACCGCATGCTCCCCTGTTTCCTGGTCGCCGTAACCGGTACACGTTCGATTGGGCCAAACCGGTGCACGCGGGCAGTTTGCACGAGCACTACTTCGCCCAAGCCTGCCGGGAGTGCGGCTTAGGGTCCGTACGCTTTCACGACTTGCGCCACACCTTCGCCACTATGAACCTGTCGGCTGCGAGCACTACATGCAGGTGTCGAAGTGGCTTGGTCACTCAAACTTCGTACTGACGCTAACCACTTACGCGGATTACATCAGCGAGGACGACCTAGTGGGGGACTGTCAGATAAAGGGTGGATCTGACTTGGCATTGGTTAGTTGCCAGTCGGAGTGATCCGGCCGTTGAAGGTGATCGCGAACGCGTTGAGTGTGGGCTTTCACCTCATTGCCCATCGTGCCTTACCGCGGCCGGTGGGGTCCAGGGATCGGGTCACTAGGTAGAGGCACTTCATCGCGGCCTGTTCGGTCGGGAAGTGTCCACGGGCCCGAATCGCACGCTGCTAACGGGCATTAAGTGATTCCACCGCGTTGGTACCCGGTATGAAATGGGATGAAGGCCCGCGTGGTGTTCTGTCTTGTCTGGTCAACTGTGGCGGGCATACGGTGCGACCGTCCGGAACAGGGGCCTTCGGGGAACACGTATGGGCAGGCCGTTCTTGCTCGATGGGCTGCGAGCCCGTGTTAGTAGTTGGCCGCCCCTGCGACTTGTCCGGCTGCGCTGCGAGCGCGTATCCGTAGGTGTCGTTCCGTCCCAGCGGTTCCCCAGCCAGTGATCGCCCAGGAAGGGAGAGCCAGGCAGTGGTCAGGTATGTCGGCATGGATGTGCATCGCGAGTTCGCGCAGCTGGCGGTGGTCGAGGACGGGATCGTGCGCGACGAGGGCAAGATCGGAGTGACACCAGAAGCGTTGCATGCGTGGGCTACTGAACTGCGCTCTGAT
>JBKPSU010000048.1:0-49234 GCA_046735135.1 Actinomycetota bacterium | reverse complement strand
TGCCAACACCACATAGGCCGCCGGATAGACGAGCCAGACGAGCGGCTGGAACCAGCGCAGGTGACGTTGGCGGCATCCGACGACCAGCCAGTCGACGATGACCAGGACGGGCACGACGATGTGCAACAGGATGTTCGCCGGGGTGTAGCCCATGCTGTACGCGGTCAGCAGCAGGTTCCAGATCAGCCCGGCGACAACAACATAGAGCACGACCGCGCCGCGAAGCCCGGCGCGCGCGTCGGCTCGCGGCGAGAACAGACTCCAGGCGTAGTACACCGCCGCCAACAAGTTCGCCTGGTACGTGAAGGTGATCAGCCGCCAAAGGACCCCGGACCGCGACGATGTTTCGACGGCTATGAGCGCAATGATCACCGTCGCGACGATCAAGACGCGCAGGAGCACCCGCACAGGGTCATTATCCAGGCGGTGGCGGAGGTGGCGCGTCCGCAGGCGGCGGCACGACAAGCGGGTCCTGCGGCGGTGGCACCGCATCGGCGGGCGCTTGCGCGGGATCTGGCTGGCCGCCGCCGGACAGCCTCTCCTTGATGCGCTGCAGAAGTCCGGTTTTCTGCTCGGGCACCTGATTCACCGGTTGGGGCAGGATCCCCGGAACCGGGTCGGTGACACCTGGCGGAAGCGGCACGCCGTTCGGGGCAAGGCCTGCGCTACCGGCGGCGGGGTCAACCGGAGCGAGCGGGTCTGGAGCAGGCGCATCGGGCGGCAGCTGGTCGGCGACGGGCGCGGGTTCGATCGCGGCGTCAGGAGGCGGTGGGGGAAGCTCTTCAGGCGGGGGTGGCGGCGACAGCGCTTCGACGGTGTGCGGCGCGGCGGGAGCGGGAGCCACCGACTTCACCGCGGCGGGCGCATCCACGGTCTTCGCGGCGGCCGGCTTCCGGGCCGGTTGCGCGCCCTCGCCTGACGTCAACTGAAGACCGAGCGCCAGCGAGCCGGACACCACGAAGGTCACCACGCCCGCGCCGAGCAGGACGCTCGCCGCGCCGACGGGTGTCATCGACCGCTTCCGTTTTGCCGTGGTCGGGACGCGCGCCGAATCCTCGCCGGTCTCGTCGAGAAAGACCTCGGGCCCGTGCGCGGAGGCCATGGCCGCGCCGCGGGCGAGCGCCAACTGCGCTTCGGCAGGCACGAAGACCGGCACCGCCAGCACGTCTTCCAGATGCGGTGTGATCGCCTCGAGGTCGCTGCCCGAGCCGACTAGTACCAGGGCTTCGGGCTGCCAGGCGGCGCGTGCGAAGATCGAGCTCAGCCAACGGGCGAGGTCCTCGTCGGTGGAGACGGCATGGTTGACCGCCGTGTGCACGGTACCGGCATGCGTATCGACCACCAACACGACAACATCGTCGGGTTCGATGACGCAGACGGCGGTGATCTCATGGCCGACGACGCTGGCGATGCCACGGGCAAGCGCCTCGGTCGCCTCCGGCAGGCGCACCGCGACGACGTTCTCAAAGCCCGACTCGGACAACGACTCCAACAGCAGCGACGCCTCTGTGTCGGCGTCCTCGCTCCATGTCACACCGATCGAATGAAGTCGGTGCCCGCGTGCCGCCGCGATCGCTTCGGTGCGCAACACCGCAGCGGCGGCCTTTTCCGACGTGTTGACGGCGCTGACGAGACCGCGGTCGTGGACCGCGAACTCGTCCTTGTCCATCGTGGCGCCGTCAGCTTCCTGGCCCTCGACGAGAACGAGCCCAACGGTGGTCGGCGTCATCGACAGTCCGAGCACCGCGTCCATCTGCACCCCCTTGGGACCTCTATTTCGGGCGTGGTCGTCGTCACCTGTCGGGGTGAGACTACCCGGCTCTGGGGGTACGGACGTCCCTGGGCCGCCGCCGCTCACGGCCTTCGACCACCGAGCAAATCAAGTGAGTCGTGTACCGCGTAGAGACACGCGCCATCAGTCGAAGTGGCAAACCTCCACATGTTGCTGATGATTTCAGTAGGCAAGGATTTCGGCCAGTGCCGATCGCTCCACGTTGCCCCCGGAGAGGACCATCACCGTTCGGCCCCTCGGCGTTGTGCCCTGCCGGTAGGCGGCCAGCGCAACAGCACCACTGGGCTCTGCCACCAGGTGGGCCTTGACTGCGAGTTCACGGACCGCGGCGCGAATCTCGTTCTCCGACACCGTGATCATTGCGTCGATGACCTTCTGCAGATGCGCGAAGGTCAGCGCCGAGGGCTGCGATCGCAGCCCGTCGGCGATGGTGCGGTTGCGGTCCTCGATGGACCAGTCCGCCCTCTCACCTCGCAAAAGGCCTTCCGTGGTGTCGGCGGCCAGTTCCGGCTCGACGCCGAAGACCTTCGCGTTTGGGCACCTGGCTTTGATGGCCGTGCCGATGCCGGAGGCCAGTCCGCCGCCGCTGACCGGAACCAAAACGTTTTCCACGTCGGGCAGATCGTCTGCGATCTCCAGTCCGATGGTGCCTTGGCCGGCGATCACATCGGGATGATCGAACGGTGGAATCAGCACTGCCCCAGTCTGTTCCAGGATTTCGGCGGCCACCTTCTCTCGTTGTCCTATTGCGCAGAGCACCACGCGGGCGCCCCTGTCGCGTGTTGCCTGGACTTTGACGTCGGGCGTCTCCTCCGGCATCACGATGTGTGCGGGGACGCCGAACGCCGCGGCCGCATAGGCAACGGCCTGAGCGTGGTTCCCGCTCGAGTACGCGACGACGCCTCGCGCGCGATCAGCTTCGTCCAGGTTGCCGACGGCGTTGAAGGCGCCGCGGATCTTGAACGCACCGATCGGCTGGAGGTTCTCCGGCTTGATCCACAACGGACGGTCCCGGTCGGCCCAGTCCGCGGGGATCAGCGGCGTGCGGACCGCCGCGCTCTTGATTCGCTCGGATGCGGCTTCGATGTCCTCGACGGTGACCAGCTGCACGGTTCGAGTCTGCCCGTCAACGTCGATCCGCGCTGAGACCCAGCAGCCCGCGCACCATCCGCTCGGCCATCATCTCGTCGTGCGGAGCGCCCGCCAGATGAATGGCCAACCCTTCGACGGCGGCGGTGATCGCCGCCCCGAGCGACCTGGCAGGCGGTCCGGGCGGTATCGAAGCGTCCCTGCGGCCCGCGGAGATGACGGCGCCGAACCGCGTCGCGAGGTCCTTCCCGATCTCGGTGACCCTGGCGCCGACGGGATGTTCTCTGCCGTCGAACTCGACGCGCAATGCCATCATCACGCGAGCGATGTCGCGGCGGCAGAAGACGATGTGGCCGCGTGCGAGCGCTACCAGGACGTCGACGGGCGCGTCCGCGCGCTGGGCCGGCTGCCACACCTCCCGCTCCCACGTGTCGGCAACCCAGTCCACCACCGCCAGCGCAAGCTCTTCCTTCCCCGCGAAAAGGTGGTACAGCGCCCCGCGGGTGTAGCCGGCCTCGCTTGCGACCTTCTCGAGCACGACGTTGCCGTAGCCGTATCGCGAGAAGCCTTTCGCCCCGGCTTCGAGAAGGGCGGCTTTCGTCCGTGCGCGGCGCTCGGCCTGTGTGCGAGGCCGGGTGTACGAATCAGATATAGATACGTGCATGTACGTATGTTACTCTAGCGACGAGGAGGTTCTCCAGATGAAACTTCCAAACAGTGCCCACTTTTCGCGGCCGTGGCGAATTCACGAACTGACCCGCGACTTCCGGCTCGAGGACGTCTGGGCGCTGCCCACCCCGGGCGGACGGGACGACTTCCCCCGCCTGGTTCAGATGGTCGCCTCCTTCGGCGATGCACGGCAGCGCGTTTCGGTCGTGGGCCTGCTGTTCGCGGTTCGAGAATCGCTCGGCCGGGTTTTCGGCTGGGACGACGTCACACACGATCCCGGACGGCCGAGCCTGCGCGACCGGTTACCGGCCGACCTGCGCCACTCCCCCTCGAGCATTACACCCGCGAAGGGGTTCACGGCCCTGTATCAGGTCGACGACGAGTGGGCGGCCGAACTCATCAACAAGACCGTGCACGGAGTCATTCACCTCGGTTGGGTTTCCGACGACACGGGCGGATACCGGGGACAGATGGCGATTCTGGTGAAACCAAACGGTCTGCTCGGCCGCGCCTACATGGCGGCCATCATGCCGTTTCGGTACATGATCGTCTATCCCCGGATGCTGAAGGGAGTTGGTCGAAAGTGGTTGTCGTACAGCGACGATCGATCGTAGCCGACGAAACATGCGACTACGCCGACGCATTCGAGGTGTCGGTGAGCACGCCCGATACCCGAACGGCGGAGGAGGTGGTCCGCGCCGGTCTCGAGGGAGCGCCCGGATGGTTGGGGATGATGGTGTTGATCGCGCACCGATACGTGCTGCGATTCGAATTGGCCCCGGCGGGGACGCCCAACCACATCATGGGCTGGGAGGTCCTGTCGGCTGAGCACGACGTGATGCGGTTGCGTGCAACGGGATCGCTCATGGAGGGCATGCTCGTCGCACGCCGGGCCGGGCCGTCGGCAGCGGTGCTCGAGACGTACGTCACCTACCGGCGACCGGTGCTGGCCCGCATCGTCTGGACGGCTGTCGGGCCCATCCATCGCGTGATCGCGCCGTATCTGCTGCGACGGGCGGCCATTACTTCCGACGTGCGGTGAAACGGTCACCCGCTGAGGCGCTTTCGTCATCGAGCTCGAACCCGCGGCCGCACAGGCGGCGGAAAACTCCGCGCTCGTCTTGGCGGGGAGCCGAACTGAACGTGATCCTCGTTCCATCGGCCGTGACAGACGAGTACTCGTATTCCAGCAGTGCCTGCCAGGCCGCGCCGCCGCGGACCGCAGCCGACCCGTCGGGCTCCACGTGAAACTCGCTGCCCCGCCTGAAGAACGGAATCAGGATGTACCAGAACAGAAGCAGGCCGGGCAGTAGAAGGACGAACAGCGCAGCGCTCGCCGCCGTTCGCGGTCTCGGGTAGTGGCTGGCTGCGCGGCCGACCATCGTCTTGCAGGCTCGACTCTGGCGTCGCTACGCCGAAGATCGTAGCTTGACCATCGATCCGTAAGCTGATATGAACGGTAAGTGGTAACTTACGGAATGGTGCTGGACTCTCTCGCCGACGGTAGTCGGCGGGAGGTGCTCGACCTGGTGCGCCGGAAGCCGTCGTCGGTGCAAGAGATCGCCGACCAGCTGCCGATCAGCAGGCCTGCGGTGTCGCAGCACCTGAAGATCCTCAAGGACGCAGGCGTCGTCACATCCCACGCGGCAGGCACGCGTCGCGTCTACACCGTGACCACAGACGGCTTCGACGTGCTCCGGCAGTGGCTCGACGTCATGTGGCGCGATGCGCTCTCGGCCTTTGCCGCTTTCGCCGACAGCCAGCCCAACGATTCAGGAGACGATTCATGACCACCATCACCGATGTCCGTCGCGAGGTTACCGTTACGGGAATGCCGCAGCGGGCATTCGACCTCTTCACCAATCGGATGGCCGAATGGTGGCCCGCCGACCATCACTTGGCGGGCTCGCCTGTGGTGGCGATGACCGTCGAACCGCGGGTGGGTGGCCGGATCTACGACAGCTGCGAAGACGGCAGCGAGTCGGTGTGGGGCCAGGTCACCGAATGGGATCCGCCCCGCGGCTTCACCTTCGCCTGGATGATCACCGGAACCTGGCAGCTGGAGACGGACGTGGAGAAGGCGTCGCGCGTTTCTGTGACGTTCACCGCCGACGGCGACCGAACGCGAGTCGCCGTGGTGCACAAAGACTTCTGGCGGCTGCCCGAGGGTGGTCAGGGCATGGCGGACGCGGTCGGCTCGGCTGATGGCTGGGGTTCGGGACTGCAGTGCTTTGCCGAGTTCGCGGCGAAGTGACGGGCGCGCGCGTGGGCGTGCACTGATCGGCGAAATCGGGTCGCACCGAGCGGTACTGTCACGCTCATGGGTGATCAGCACGACCATGGGCCGCAGCGGGACTTGCCGCCGGGAATGGCCGAGCAGCTCGACCTGCCGTACTCGGGCCTCGTGTCTTTCGGGCATCGTCCGTTCCTGACCGAGCTCGAGCAGCTCGACTCGTGGCGGCCAGACGTCGCCATCGTCGGCGCACCGTTCGACGTTGCGACGACGAACCGGCCGGGCGCCCGATTCGGCCCGCGGGCGATCCGGGCCACCGCATACGAACCCGGCACGTATCACCTGGACTACGGGCTGGAGATCTTCGACTGGCTGGAGGTCGTGGACTTCGGCGACGCATTCTGCCCGCATGGCCTCACCGAGGTGTCGCACAGGAACATCCGGGAACGGGTGCACGCCGTCGCGTCGCGCGGCATCGTGCCGGTCGTCCTCGGCGGTGACCACTCGATCACCTGGCCGGCCGCGACGGCCGTCGCCGACGTGCACGGCTACGGCAACGTCGGCATCGTGCACTTCGACGCACACGCCGACACCGCCGACATCATCGACGGGAACCTGGCCAGCCACGGCACTCCGATGCGCAGGCTGATCGAATCCGGCGCGGTGCCCGGCACCCACTTCGTTCAGGTCGGCCTGCGCGGATACTGGCCGCCGCAGGACACCTTCGAGTGGATGCTCGAGCAGGGCATGACCTGGCACACCATGCAGGAGATCTGGGAGCGCGGGTTCAAGGACGTGATGCGCGACGCCGTCGGAGAGGCGTTGGCGAAGGCCGAGAAGCTGTACGTCTCCGTCGACATCGACGTCCTCGATCCCGCTCATGCGCCGGGAACCGGCACGCCGGAGCCGGGTGGAATCACCAGCGCGGACCTGCTCCGTATGGTCCGTCAGCTCTGCTACGAGCATGACGTCGCCGGTGTGGACGTGGTCGAGGTCGCGCCCGCGTACGACCACGCCGAGCTCACCGTGAACGCCGCACACCGCGTCGTGTTCGAGGCGCTGGCCGGAATGGCCGCCCGCCGCCGCGACGCAGCGGGCAATGCCACGCCCGGTCCTCCGGCTCGTGGACCTGCTTGACCGGCTGAGCCTGGAGGTTCCCGTGAGTTCCGGAATGGGGGGCGGCCTCGCCGGCCCGGAGCTCCCGACCGCAGTGGCCGAAGCGGGCGGGTTGGGCACACTTGGCCTCCAACCCGCCGACCAACTTCGCCGCGCGATCGGCCGGGTCCGTGACGGCGCGCCAGGCCGAGCGGTCGCGGTGAACCTGCTGACACCGTTTCTGCGCCGAAGCCAGGTGTCCGCTTGTGTCGATACGCGCATCGACGCGGCAGTCGTGGCGTTCGGCGGCGACCGTGACCTGGCCGAGTAGCTAAGGGGCGCAGGTATTTTCGTCTTCGTCATGGTCGGCACCGAGGATCAGGTCCGTCGCGCGGTGTCATGGCACGCCGACGGGCTCATCGCGCAGGGCGGCGAAGCAGGCGGCATCGCGACGGGAGAAGAGCCCGCGCGGCGTTAGCGGCCGGGGCAAGCGGAGTGGTCGCGGGAACGCGATTCCTGCTGACCCGTGAATCGCGCGCGCATCCGGAGTATCAGCGCCGGATCCTCGCCGCCGACAAGACATTCAGGACGATGTTGTTCGGGCTCGGGTGGCCTGCGCCGCATCGGGTGATCGCCAACGCCGCCACCGAACGGTGGTGTCACGCCGACGGATCCGCGAAGTCCGCGCCCCGGCTCATCAACTCCCGCAGCGGATTTCTCGCCAAGCTCCCGACAACGACGTCGGTGTTGCGGATGCAGTCACCGGGAGTCCCGGTGTTCTCCCCCATCGCCCCGACGCTCGGAATGCCGGCATCCGCTGTCGACTGCACCGCGTGCTACGCGGGTGAGAGCGCCCTGCGGATGAGTTCAGTCACATCGGCCCGGCAGGCGTTAGCGGAACTGTCGCCGGTGGAACACTGACACCATGAGCGGAATTCTCTTCTTCGACGGCGCGTGCGGGATGTGCACCCGGTCCCGCGATTTCCTGCTGAGGCTCAACCGAACCGGCGACATGCAGACCGAGCCGCTTCAGGCGCCGGGCACCGTGCAACGGCTCGGGATCTCACCGGACCGTCTCATGGAATCGATCTGGTGGCTCGATTCGTCCGGACAGGTTTACGGCGGCGCGGAGGCGGCAAACGCGGCCGTCTCCGCGGCCCTTGGCACCAAGCTGCCGCTGATGGTCTTCCGCATTCCGGGCATGAGGTCGTTGCAGGGCTTCATCTATCGATGGGTCGCCGATCATCGCTACCGCTTTCCCGGCACCACGCCGTATTGCGAGTCGCATCCGGTCGCCTGCTGACCGTTGATTTCCGCGAGCGTGCGTGTCTGCGGCGCGACACGCGAACGAATAGCCGATTCCGCGCACGCTCGCGGAGCGTATTTCCTACTTCGGTGAATAGCGGCCCAGGGTGAGCGTGCGCAAAGTCGGAAAATTTCGCGGCGCGTCGCCGCCAGACACGCACGCTCGCCGGTGCGCAGCGCAGTCTCAGCTGAGCTGGTCGGTGATGTCCTTCCATGCCGGGTTGTCGCCGCGGTGATCGGCCATGTTGCGACACTCCCCGTAGATGCGCATGGTGCCGAACCGCGGGTCGTCGAGATTCTCGTGGAACGTCGACGTGACTCCGTCCTTGGTCAACTTCAGGCCGAAATGCTCCCCCGACGACGGAGCCTCCTGCCAGCCGTGCGTGACCATCGAGGCCGCGATGTCGCGGACATGGGAAAACGAATTCGTCTCAGGCAGTGGGAAATTCAGATACAGGGCGGCTTGATAGGGCGGGTCGTGCTCGTTCGTGCACGACAGGAACACGTAGCTGCCGTTGACATCGCGCAGGCGGGCGGCGGCGACGATCTGACGCGCCGAATCGACCACCTGGGCGCGTGACTGATCGTCCGTCAGCGGCGTGGATTCGCCAAGAACGCCGACACCGGTCGCCGGTGGCGTGTTGATGAGGACGAAGGCGATGCCGAAGACCAGCGAGATCGTGAGCGCGACAAGGATGAGCGCCCTCGCTGCCGGAGTCCTGAGATACCGGTCGTCTCCGTCGCGCATGACGGCAAACTTACGCGCCCGTGTCAGCAGGCTCGTCACGCTGACACTTGAGACTAGTAGCAATAGTGTCTAGTATCACTGTTATGGACAGCGTCATCGTTCATGCGGCAATGGCCGAGGCCGCAGCGACCGGCACCCCGGTCGCAGAGCTCTCACTGGACCGGATCGCCCGACGCGCCGGGATCTCCCGCTCGACGATCTACCGCCGGGTGCGAAACCGGCAGGCGTTGGATGACGCGATCCGTGAGGCGGGGTCCGATCCCGGAAGCCGGGTGGGTGTCGCCGATCGTGCCATCGCCGCGGCGACCGAAGTGATCACCGCCGACGGCGTCGCCGCGCTCACCGTCGACGGGGTGGCTCGGCGGGTGGGATGTTCGGTCAGCGCGGTGCACACCGCATTCGGCGGACGCGAGGGCCTGCTGGCGGCGGTCTTCGAGCGCCACGCCCCGCTGCCGACCGTGGTGCAACTGATGTCGGAGCATCCCGAACGGTTCACCGACCTCGAGGGCGGTGTCCGAGCGATCTACACGGTGGTGTTCGACACCGTCACCGGTCAGCAGGGCGGCACCGGTGTGCTGGAGGCGTTGTTCGCCGAAGTACTGGCGAAGCCCAACGGGGTCGCCGCACAACTCCTGCGGCACCGAATACTGCCCCGCATCACCGCAAACGTCGGCGAATGGCTGACCGAACAGATTCACGCGGGCCGCTGCGTGGACCTGCCGCTCTCGCTGCTGGTGCCGCTGCTGATCTCGCCGATCAGCGTGCACATGATTGCGCGCGGCAGGCTGAGGGCAGCAGGCGTTTCGGTGCCGGGGCGACAGACGGTGATTGACGCGATGACCGCCGCATTTTGCAACGCGGTGGGGACAGAAACCCAATCGAGGTGAGAAACATGAAGGCAGTAGTCATCACCGGAGCGTCGAGCGGCATCGGCCGCGCATGCGCTCTCACATTGGACAACAGAGGATTTCGAGTTTTCGCCGGAGTCCGCAGGGATGCAGACGGCGCGACGCTGCAGGCCGCGGCGACGGGCCCGCTGACGCCGGTGCACATCGACGTCACGGACGAGCAGTCGGTCGCAGCGATGGCCGAACAGGTCGGCGGCACTGTCGGGAGCGTCGGTCTAATGGGCCTGGTGAACAATGCCGGCACAACACTCCCCGGACCCGTCGAGTACTTGCCGCTGTCAGACTTCCGCAGCCAGCTCGAAGTCAACCTGATCGGTCCGCTGGCGGTCACCAAGGCGCTGCTGCCGTTGTTGCGCACCGCCTGCGGCCGCGTCGTCAATGTCACGTCGGTCGGCGGCAAGGCCGGCCTCCCGATGATGGCGCCCTATGTCGCCGCCAAGCACGGTCTCGAAGGGCTGAGCGACGTGATGCGGATGGAGTTCCGCCAGTTGGGCGTTCACGTCTCGGTGATCGAGCCGGGCTTCATCGCCACCGCTATGGGCGGCAAGCTTCAGCGCGACACCGTGAACGCCATCGGCTCACTACCGGGCGAGGCCAGGCGCAGATACGGGCCGCAGCTGGAGGCAATCGCCGAGAACATCAGTGCACACGCCGCATCAGGCTCCAGGCCCGACGTGGTAGCGGCTGCGGTGCTGCACGCACTGACCAGCAACAAGCCGCGCAGTCGTTACCCGGCCGGTGACGGCGCGAAGCGGATGCTGCTGCTGCGCCGCACACTCCCGGATCGCCTGTTCGACAAGGTCATCCTCAAGGCGGCCGGTCTGGATTAGCGGCCTCTGTTATTTCCATACCGAGAGTCGGTAAGGTAGGCGCATGCCACAAATCGCACTCGAGCAGGCAACGATCGAGTACCGGGTCCTAGGCCCGGACGACTCGCCGCATCCACCCGTGCTGTTCGTGCACGGCATCTTGGTGGACCATCGTCTGTGGTCCCGAGTTGCCGAGGGGCTGGCGCAGCAGGGATATCGCTGCATCCTGCCGGACTGGCCGCTCGGATCCCACGCCATCCCCGCGACCGCAGGCACCGATCTATCACCCCGCGGCATCGCGACGCTGATCCGCGACTTCATCACCGCGCTCGGCCTCTCTGACGTCACACTGGTCGGCAACGACACCGGCGGCGGACTGTGTCAGCTTGTGATCGACGCTCATCCGGAAGCGGTCGGGCGATTGGTGCTGACCAACTGCGACGCGTTCGACAAGTTCCCGCCCTTTCCCTTCCCCGTTGTTTTCGCGCTTCTGCGTGGGCCCGCGTCGATCAAGGCACTGTTTGCACAGATGAAACTGAAGGCGCTGCGCCACTCACCGCTGGGCTTCGGGCTGCTGTTGACCGATCCCGATCCGGCACTCACCGACAGTTGGCTCGAACCGTGCCGACACGACGCGCGCATCTGCCGCGACCTGGCCACCCTGCTGCGGCATGTCGCCAAAACCGATCTGACCGACGTGTCCACCCGCTTCGACCGGTTCACCAAACCGGTTGTGCTGGTATGGGGTCAGCGCGACCGGTGTTTCAAGCCGTCGCTCGGCAGACGCATGGCCGAGTTGTTCCCGAACTCCTCGTTGATCGAGGTGCCTGACGCCAAAACTTTTGTGGCGTTGGATAATCCGGCTGCGGTAGTCGACGCGATCGTCGCACTCGGTGCGGGTGAGTCCTAGCTCTTGGTGAGGGTGAACTGGCAGACGTCGGTGTAGCCCTCGCGGAACAGGTCTGCGCAGCCGGTGAGGTACTTCATGTACCGGTCGTAGACCTCCTGCGACTGAATCGCGATCGCCTCGTCCTTGCGCGCTTCCAGTGCGGTCGACCAGGTATCAAGGGTCCGCGCGTAGTGCAGCCGCAGCGGCTGCACCAATTGCACCTTGAAACCTGCTTTGGTGGCGTGGTTTTCGACCACGTTCACCTGCGGCAGATCGCCTCCGGGGAAGATCTCGTCCATGATGAACTTGAAGAAGCGCAGCTTTGTCATGGTGACGGGCAGGTCGCGCTCTTTGAACTCCTCGTCGCTTGGCTTGACGATGGTGTGCAGCATCATGACGCCGTCGGCAGGCAGCGCCGCGTAGGCCTTCTTGAAGAACTCGTCGTAGCGATCGCGCCCGAAATGCTCGAAGGCGCCGATCGACACGATGCGGTCCACCGGCTCGTCGAACTGTTCCCAACCCTGCAGGAGCACTCGCTTGCTGCGCGGGCTCGACTGCTTGTCGAGCAGCTGTTGGACGTGGGCCTGCTGGTTGCGGCTGAGCGTCAGGCCGACGACGTTGACGTCGTAGCGCTCCAGGGCACGGTTGATCGTGGCGCCCCAGCCGCAGCCGACGTCGAGCAGCGTCATGCCCGGCTGCAGCCCGAGCTTGCCAAGCGAGAGATCGATCTTCGCTATCTGAGCTTCTTCGAGCGTCATGTCGTCGCGCTCGAAGTATGCGCAGCTGTAGGTCTGGGTAGGATCGAGGAAAAGCCGGAAGAAGTCGTCGGACAGGTCGTAGTGCGCTTGGACGTCCTCGAAGTGCGGCTCCAGATCCGGCGTCCCGGTCGGTGTTTCTGGCAAGATCCAGCCTTTCGGCGCTAAATGATTCCCAGGCACGGTCGGCGCGTGGTCTCGGCCGACGCTGGTCGGTGTAGAGGATAGCTGGTAAAGCTGAGCGACCTGGCCGCGGGCACAATCAGTTGACATCGTCAAAAAAATGTTTGACGCTGTCAACAATGCCGGTTTCCACAGTCAACGAAGTGCGCGGGTTCAACCGCTTTTACACCCGCGTCCTGGGGTTACTCCGACCGCAGCTGGTCGATTCGGCGTACGGCCTGACCGAGGCCCGGGTCCTGTTCGAGTTGGCGCACACCGACCAGATGGCGGTGACCGAGTTGCGGCGCACCCTTGATCTGGACGCCGGCTATCTCAGCCGGATCCTGTCCCGCTTCATCGCCGATGGCTTGGTCGACAGGGAGGCGTCGGCGACCGACGGCCGGCGCCAGAATGTGCGGCTCACTAACGCGGGACGGGCCGCCTTCGCCGAACTCGACACGTTGCAGGCCGACGCCATCCACCGTCTCGTCGGCCCACTGGACGACGATCAGCAGTCCGAGCTGGTCTCTGCGATGGGGCGGATCCGGCGGGTGCTCGACGACCGGCACCCCGCGCCGGGACTCGTCCTGCGCTCCCCCGAGCCGGGAGACCTGGGCTGGGTGGTCGAGCGGCACGGCGCGCGCTACGCCGCCGAGTACGGCTGGGGCGTCGACTTCGAGGCGCTGGCCGCACGCCTCGTCGCGGACTTCGGCTCGCGTCGAGACGCGCAGCGCGAAGCCGCCTGGATCGCCGAGCTCGACGGAGAGCGGGTCGGCTGCGTGTTCTGCACGGCGTCGGACACTCCGGACACCGCGCAGCTGCGGCTGCTGCTGGTCGAACCGCGGGCGCGCGGCGCCGGCGTCGGCACCCGGCTCGTCGACGAATGTCTTCGTTTCGCGCGACGGGCAGGCTACCGACGAATCATGTTGTGGACCAACGATGTTCTGCTGGCGGCGCGGCGAATTTACCAGCGGGCCGGCTTCCTGCTCGATCGCAGCGAGCCGCACACGAAGTTCGGCAGTGGCCTGGTCGGCGAATACTGGTCGCGCGACCTGTAGATCAGGCCTTGGGTGCGGCGCCCAACACGCGCTGGATGTCGGGCTTCATGGCCTGCAGCTGCCCGCCCCAGTAGCCCCAGCTGTGGGTCCCGTTGGGTGGGAAGTTGAATACGCCGTTGTTGCCGCCCGAACGTTCGTAGCGGGCCTCGAACTCCTTGTTGGTGTTGAGCGTCAAGCCCTCGAGGAACTGCGCAGGGATCTGTGCATTCCCCAGGCCTGCGTCGAGGTCGGTCGGGTTGCCGTTGCCGCTGTACACCCAGATGCGGGTGCCGTTGGAGATCAGCCGCCCGATCTGCAGCATCGGGTCGTTGCGTTGCCAGGCCGGACCGCCGTAGGGGCCCCACATGTCGAGTGCGTTGAAACCACCGGCATCGGCCATGGCGACGCCGATGAGCACGGGCCACAACCTGTTCGAGGTGTTCAAAAAGCCCGAAAGCGACCCGGCATAGACGAACTGACCCGGGTGATACGCGGCCAGCACCAGCGCCGCTCCCCCGGACATCGAAAGGCCGACGACGGCATTCCCGGTCGGGCTGACGCCCCTGTTGGCCGCAAGCCAGCCAGGCAGCTCGGACGTCAGGAACGTCTCCCACTTGTAGGTCTGCGTGGTGCCGTTGCCCACCGCCGGCCGGTACCAGTCGGTGTAGAAACTGGACATGCCGCCAACCGGCATCACCACCGAGAGCCCGGATCCGTCGAACCAGCCGAACGCCCCCGTCTCGATGTCCCAGCCGTTCCGGTCGTCGCGGGCCCGCAGGCCGTCGAGCAGATACACCGCGCGCGGCCCGCCGCTCTGGAACTGGACCTGGATGTCACGACCCATCGACGCCGACGGCACGCTGAGCACCTCGGGTGCTGCGGCAGCCGTCGCGGTGCCACCGAGGATGCCGACGAGGCCGGCAAGGAGGGTCGCCGCGAACGCGGCGGCAGAGAACCTGCGGAGGATTGTCATGGCGTTACTTCCCATCGTGCCTAAAGCCCCGACAGTGGGATATCGCCGACCACGAATGAGCAGTTACAGACTCTTGCGCACAGAGGGACAATTTATTCGTACCGACAGGTCAGTGGATGCGAAGAAGGGAGGCAGCGATGAAGACCAATCCCGATGATCTACCCGTCGACAGCGACGATGAGGAAGCCGAATGGGACCCGTCCGGCATCACCGACGCACTCGCGGCCGAGGCCGATGAGGCCGATCTCATCGAACAGGCAATGGCCGTTCCGTCGGGGGACGACGAGCGCGGCTTCGACCGCTGACCGCGCCCGCAGGTCAGGCCAGAGCGCCCGACAGGGCGCGTTTCGCGTCGGTCTCCTTCAGCAGGAGGCCGAAACCGTTCTCTCGCAAACTGATTCTCAATGGTCGCGCCGCCTCGTGGATCATCAGCCAGGTGCCAAGCGCGACCTTCTGCTGCTCCACGCAGGCGTGGGAGATGCCGAGTTCTCGGAGCAGAGTGCACACGGTGGCGGGTTGGGTGGCCTCGCCGGCGTCGAATGCGCGATCTGTAGTTGAGACGGTCATGGCTGTCTCCAGTTGTCTTGACCTGAGCGCTTTTTGTGGCGGTTTTCGCTTTGGCGCTGCTGTCAATTGAGTGTAGGACGCTACCGTCGGCCGTGTGTCCGGAATTTCGCGGATTCAGCAAAATCTGCTGATCCGACGGCGCGCCCACGTTGCTGTGGAGCTAGGTCAGGCTGCGTTCGGAGGATACGTCGTACTCGGAGACCGCGGCCGAAACGATGGCGGTGGCCTGCTCGGCGCTCGGCCCGCTACCGCGAAACGCCGCGACCGACTCCTGGCAGTCCCATCGTTCGAAAACGTTCACCCGCGACGGATCGAGGAGATCGGCTGCGATGACGAAGTCGAGACAGCCCGGCGCGTGCCTGGCCTGCTCCACCACCTCCGAGCAGCCCTCTAGGTAGTCGTCGCGCACCTCGGCGCCGACGATCAGATGCCCCGCGACTATCACCATGTCGTGCTCCTCCCGGTTGGGGCCTACAACTGAGACCACGGATGATCGACGAAATCATCGACCGCGAACAACCGAAAGGGACTGTTGTGAAGCTGCGAGACGCCCTCGATTCGATCGTGCCGGACCCGGCCGCCGCACACGTCTACGGGCAACCCTATGAAACCCCTGACGGAGTGACCGTCGTCCCCGTCGCGAGGGTGCGCGGACGAACGAAACGGGGCGCCGACGCCGATCTTCACCTGACCGCGAGGCCAGTCGGTGTGTTCGTCATCAAGGATGGCGAGGCGACGTGGGTTCCCGCCGTCGACTCGACCCGCATCGCATTGATGGGTGAACTGATCGGGCTGGTCTCGGCGACGCTTGCCTCGCTCGCTATGGTTCGCCGTCCGCCGTGGCCAGACCTTCGTGGGACCGTCTCCTATACCAAGCCCAGATGAGTGCCGCTACGAGAAGTGCCGCCAGCAACACGATCCAGGGCCACGGGCCGTGCCGGTGCACCCATCCCGCGATCGCGCCCTGCAGACGCCCCGCAGCCGCGATCACCGGGTCATCGGGACTGCCGCCGGCATGGAACAGCCGAACCTCGTAGTAGCCGTAGTAGCCGACGTAGAGGCCGACCAGGATCAGCACCGCACCGCCAATCCGGTTGACGTAGGGCAGGATTCGCCGCATCCGCTCGAGCAGAGCCGATCCGGCCAATGCAACCGCGACGGCCAGCGCGCCGACGACCAACGCGAAGCCCGCCGCATACGCCAGATAAATCCACACGCGACCCGTCACGGATGTACCCCCGACCCCGGCGCCCGTCACCGCCAAGAACGGCCCGATGGTGCAAGACAATGACGCGATGGCATATCCCACGCCGTAACCGAACATCGAGCCGAGCGCGCCCGTGGGCGCCCATGAACCGCTTTGGCCGACCCGGTTGGGAAGCGACAGCTCGCGTCCGGCCAGCAGCCAGATGCCCAGCGCCACAAGTGCGATGCCGATCAGCACCGTGACGTACGGCATGTACTGCTGCACTGTCGAAGCCAACGACACCGTCAGGAGCCCGAATGTGCCGAACACCGCGAGAAAGCCGAGCGTCATCGCCGCAGTAGCCGCGACGGCGCGACCCACCGCGATGGCACCGCCGTTGTCAGTCCCGCGGACGACCAACGCGAGATAGGCGGGGAGCATCGCGAAGCCGCACGGGTTGAGCGCGGCCACCAGCCCGGCGGCCAACGCCAGCCCGACCAGGTTCTGCTGCACTCGCGACTACGCTGACAGCGCCGACACCCGATCCTGCAGCTCCTGCTGCGGCATTGCCGACGTCGGGTTGTTCACGAACGTCGAACTGCCGTCCGGCCGGTAGAACACGTACGCGGGCTGCCACGGCACGTTGTAGCGCGCCCAGATGGAGCCGTCGGCGTCGTTGAGGTTGGTGAAATTCAGGTTGTACTTCGACACGAAGCCCTGCATGGCGGACACATCCGAGCGTGCGGCGATGCCGACGAACGTCACCTTCGGGTTGGCGGCGGCAACACTGCTCACCGACGGCGCCTCCTGGTTGCAGAACGGGCACCACGGCGTCCAGAACCACAGCACGGCGGGCTTGCCCTGCAGCGACGCGCCGTTGAACGGGGCTCCGCTCAGCGTCGTGCCGGTGAAGGCCATGCGATCGTCGGCGAGTGCTGCAGGCGGGCTACTGAGCGCCAGCGCCATCGCGGCAGCGGCCACAGCGACGGCCAGAGACCTGTTCAAAAGCAATAGACGACGGATCATGACGGCTCCTCCCAGCGCCCGATTACGTCGGATAGACGTGTGCGGTAACGCTATGTGACACGGGATTGTTCGTTCCCGGGTTCACCGTTCTTGTGTGCCGGAGCCCGACCGTCCAGGGTGAAGAGATGACCGAACAATCGATCAAAGGTTGCGCCGTGCAGCGCATCATGTTCCGCGACGGTCTGGTGCTGAGCCTGGACGACTACAACGAGTTGATCATCTCCGTTCCGTTCCACCTGCGGCTGCCGAAGATCCCCAGCGGCGACGCGGAAGTCGTGGTCGTCGATTCCCGTGCGGCGAAAAACGAGATGCGTGCCCTGTTCGACTTCGAGGGCCAGACGATCAACGCCGAAGGTCGGCCCGCATCTGCATGAACCGGAACAGCCCGGGCCTGCCCACCACACCCTCGTACACCGCTACCAGCTCGTCGAGGTACCGCTCTCGGTCCTCGGGGGTCAACCGGCCGGTCCACGCGGTCGTTCCGACCGCACACCACTGCCGAAACGCGTTGCGGGAGCCGTAGTCCCATTCTCGATCGGTGACCGTGAGGTTGGTCAATCTCAGCCCGGCCGATGACGCCAGCTCCCCATAGTCGTCGGGATCCACATGGACGAAGGGTGCGTCGAACCCGTTGAACGACGTCGCCCAGCGGGGGTCTCGGCAGATCTCCATCGCCACGGTCTCCAGGCTCTTGCGCCGGCCTGCGCACACCATCTGGATCAAGGCCCGCCCGCCCGGCCTCAGGACGGCGGCGATCTGGCCGAGAACCTGCCGTTGTTCGGGCACCCAGTGCAGGGCGTTGAAAGACACCACGACGTCGAAGCATTCGCCGAAGGGCAGCCGGCGCGCGTCGGCCACCACGAACCACGGACCCGATTCCGTCGCGGCCTGTGCAGCGCGCGCGGTGGTGATCATTCGGCGTGACGCATCAGCGCCCGCGGCGTACCCCCCGGGCACCATATGTGCCATCGAACGGGTCAGATAGCCGTCGCCGCATCCCAGGTCGAGGACCCCGTCTGAATCGGCTAGTGCGAGGCTCGCCCTGGCCTCCTCGATCATCGCGCGCTGCAGCGTGCTGATATTTGCGTAATCCTCGCCGCTCCAATCGGTCACCAAGACAGTTAACGTGAACGGCGATCGGTTGCAGGGCGGAAACTTCAAGGAGGTCCAATGCAAGCATCGGTGACGGTCCCGATGGCGGCGCCGGCAGACAAGATCTGGAACATCGTCGCCGAGGTGCAATACCGGAAAGTTCTCACCCGAGGTGATCGAGGCCGAGTGGCTGGACGACGCCGCGGGCCCGGCGCTCGGCGCCCGGTTCCGTGGGCACGTGCGCCGCAACGAGATCGGCCCGGTGTACTGGACGACCTGCCGGGTCACCGCGTGTGAGCCGGGCCGGGAGTTCGGCTTTGCAGTTCTCGTCGGGGACACACCGGTGAACAACTGGCACTACCTGTTCACGCCGGCCGACGGGGGCACCGAGGTGACCGAGTCGTTCCGAATGACTGACAGCGCGTTCACCAAGGTGTTCGCGGTGCTCGGCGGCCAGCTCCGCAAGCGGCGCAACATCCGATATGCGCAAGACACTCGAACGGATCAAGGCCGTCGTCGAGGCGCCCTCGGAGGGCGCTGAATGACAACTGCCGCCTCACCATGACGGTAAGGCGGCAGTCGCCACGGTTCGATCAGCCGATCCCGAAGATCGGAATCCACAGGCCGAACAACCAGATGCCCCACCCATGGAACCCGTCATCCCAGACCGGGTTCACGTTGTAACCCCAGTAGTTGAACGGCCGCGGCGGGCCGCCGGCCCACTGATAGGCAGGTGGTGGGCCCCAGCCCCACGGCGGCGGTCCCTGGCGGTCGTCCCACCAGTCGTGGCGGTTGGCGGCCCACCACGGACCCTTGTCCCAATTGCCGTTGCCGCGGTCGAAGTTGTTCCAGTCGTTCCCGTTGTTGTTCCAGTTCCCGTTGTTGTTCCAGTTGTTGCCGTTGTCGTTGCGGCCGTCACAGAACGGGAAACACGGTTGGTTGATGTCGTGACCGGGCTTCGCGGTCGCGACGCCGCTGCCCAGCCCGGCTGCCCCAAGGCCGAGCGCAGCGACGACCATCGCGTTGACCACTGTCCTTGCGAGTTTCATCCTTGACTCCTAGCTGGGTTGACGTAGACGTCGAACGGTTCCCCACCTCTTCGACGCCGGGTGTGCCAGTGTTCATTCCCCTGGCTTGCATGACGCGCTCCATTGAGCGCAAGCCATGACCCCTGTCTGTATATCGAGCCGCGCTAACTGGCCGTTACCTGTCTACAGACACCGAAGCCGGCGGATGCGGTCGTTCAGCGTGCGTAATGACACGTCAGCGCCATATGCGAGGACTTCGAAGGCATGTGGGCAGCCGGGATGTAGGTGGAGTTCAGTGGGGACGCCGGCGTCGGACAGCCTGCGTGCGTACTCGATGTCCTCGTCGCGGAAGATGTCCAGGTCTCCGACGTCGATGTAGGTATCGGGAAGGCCGGCCAGGTCGGTCTCGCGGGCCGGGGCGGCATACGGCGAAACGTCGTCTCCACCCGCCCTGTCGCCGAGCAGCGCACCCCAGCCGGTGAGATTGTCGTCAGAGGTCCAGGTCAAGAACTTCTTTATGGCGGAATCGGGCCGCGACGGCCGGTCATCCAACATCGGATAGATCAGCAGTTGCTGGGAAATGGCAGGGCCGCCCCGGTCGCGCGCCATCAGGCAGACACCGGCCGCCAGCCCACCACCGGCGCTGTCACCCATCACAGCGAGCCGGCTCGGCTCAAAGTCCAGCGCGTCGGAGTGCCCGGCCAGCCAGGTGAGCGCGGCGTAGCAGTCCTCGACCGGGGTCGGATGCGGGTACTCGGGTGCGACGCGGTAGTCGACGAGAAGCATCGGCACCCCGGAAGCCGCCACGTAGCGGCGCGCCACGAGGTCGTAGACCTTGCCCATTTCTTCGAGGCTGAAGATCATGCCCCCGCCGTGAAGGTAGAGCACCGCGCTGCCAGGTTGCGCGTCGGCCGATCGGCGATACCAGGTCGCGTCCAGTGCGGCGCCGTCGCTGCCGGGGATGGCGAACGATTCGGTTTCGACGCCGTCGACGGGTGCCGCGGTTGCGGCGATGTAGTCCATCATGCGGTGACCGCTGCGCCGTCGCCCGACGACGTCGCCCACGGGCGCCTGCTCCGTTTCTCCCAGCGCCTCTGTCAGCGACGTCATCTTCGTGTGCACCTGAGGGTCGCGACGCAGCACCATGGACCGACAGTATCGTGGCGGTACGTGGCCTCCGCAGCTGTCGACGCGTCAACCGATCGGCGCATCGCGCCATTCGCCACCGGTCCGGTCGTTGCGGTGGCCACCCTCGTTACTGTTCTGCATTGCGCCACAAGCACATTGGGCCGCGGTTACTGGTTCGACGAGGTGTACGTGCTGGCGGCCGATACCACCTGGATCGGGGATCGGCCGATCAGCCGCCGCTGGCGCCCGCGCTGGCCGCGTTGGTGGACTCCGTCGCGCCGGGCTCTCAACTGGCGCTGGCGCTGCCCGCGTCCGTGGCGACCGGCTTCGCCGTCGTGTTGGCGGCCCTCATCGCCCGTGAGCTCGGATGTGACCGCCGCGCACAGGCTTTCACGGCTATTGCGCAGGCGACCGGACTATGGGTCGACGTCTGGCTCCGCCAACGCACGCTGACCGTGTCCTGATTCGGCTCCACGCCACCCGATCCTTTGGTAGAACAGGTTCCAGTTTCTGATGCGAGCCGAAGGAGTCCGGCGATGGGGCAATGGTCACGTGAGGAGCTCGAGGACGCCTGGCGTCGATACCAGGAATCCGTCGTCGACGTCGGCAAGACGTGGGACTGGTCCAGTTATGCCGACCATTTCACCGAGGATGCCAAGTACGTCGAGCACGCCCTTGGCAACATGGAAGGCCGCGAAAAGATCCGCGAGTGGATCGTGTCGACGATGAACACCTTCCCGGGCAGTGAGATGCCGTCCTACCCGGTCGAGTGGTACTCGATCGACACCGACAAGGGCTGGGTCATATTCAAGAACATCAACACCATGAGGGATCCCGGCGACGGCAGTGTCCATGGGGCGGCGGTCATCACCGTGCTCGAGTACGCGGGCGATGACAAGTGGAGCTACGAGGAAGATGCTTACAACCCGATGAACTTCATGCTGATGATCCAGCAGTACATCCAGCGCAGCCACGAACTCGGCACCATCTCCGATGACGCACGTACGTTCGCCAAGAACATGGGTTGGGAACTGGGCTAACGAATTACGAAATCCTCCGGATCCGGCTGGCGAGTCCAGGTCCAGTAGTCGACGAGCCGCCATGGGCTCAGCGTGTGCACCTCGCCGAAGCTGTTCTTGAAATACGAGTGCTTGATCGTGGGCTGTGACCACACCATCGTGCGCATCTCGGCCTGGCTGCGTTCGTGCCATTCCGTCGCCTTCTCGACAGTGGGTTCCATCGTGGTGTGTCCGCCTGCGATGAGCAGTTCCAGGCACTGTGTGATGTAACGCATCTGGCACTCGGAGTGGAAGATCAGGCTGCCGCCGCTGACCAGCCAGGTGCCCGGGCCGTTCATGCAGAAGAAGTTCGGGTAGCCGGGAATCGTGATGCCCAGATAGGCCGACGGTCGCTCGCCCCAGCGCTCGCTGAGCACTTCTCCCCGTCGGCCGCGAATGGTCATGGGCCACAACAGCTTCGTGTGCTGGAATCCGGTGGCGTACACGAGCACATCGGCTGGATATCTTTTGCCGTCCTCGGTGACGACTGCGTCCGGTTCGATGTGGTCGATCCCGGTCCGGACGAGTTCGACGTTGTCGCGCGTCAGCGCCTTCAGCCAGCTGCCGTTGTCCTGCAGCGTGCGTTTGCCGGTCGCCGGATAATCCGGTACCACCTTCGCCTGTAGGTCGGGGTCATCGCCGACCTGGCTGATGATCCAGTCGGTGAACATGATCCGGGAGACCTCGCTGAGCTCGTTGACCGCCTTCTGCTGATCCGGATAGTCCGGGTCGACGCGGGCCACGTCGAGCCCTTTGTCGCACCACGGCCAGAACAACAGAAAGCGATACCAGCGGCCGTAGAAAGGCAGATGCCTCAGTGCCCACTGCACACCGGGGCCGACTTCGTCGTGGTAACTCGGATTGGGGAACATCCACTGCGCGGTGCGCTGAAATACGGTGAGGCGCTCGACATCCGGCGCGATCGTCGGTGCGATCTGAAAGCCGCTGGCCCCTGCGCCTATCATGGCCACTCGCTTACCGTGGAGGTCAACGGAGTGATCCCACGCGCTGGAGTGGAATGTCGGTCCAGCGAAGTCGCGCTGTCCTTCGATCGTGGGGGTGTGCGCCCGGTCGAGCTGCCCCACCGCAGTGATCACCGCACGCGCCGACAGTTCTGTCGTCGTCCCGCCGCGGTTGCGGGTGCGAACGGTCCACGTCGCGCTGTCGTCGTTCCAGGATGCCTCGGTGACCTCGGTATCCCACAGCACATGCCGGCGGATGTCGTGCTTGTCCATCACGCGCTCGAAATACGCTTGCAGTTCTGGCTGTCCGGCAAAGAAGTGCGTCCACTGATCGGTCGGCTCGAAGCTGTAGCAGTAGAAGTGATTGGGTACGTCGACCCGCGCGCCGGGGTACGTGTTCTGATACCAGGTGCCGCCGACGCCTGCGTTCTTCTCGACGATTGTGAACGGAATGCCCGCTTCCTTCAGCCGGATCCCCGCCAGCAGTCCCGACTCACCGCAGCCGATGATGACGACCGGAAATCCATCGGCCTTGCCTGCAGGGGGCACGAGCCGCGCGTCGCGGCCGTCGAGCTCCATCTCCTCGAGCAGCATCGGCACGTACTCGTCGGGCACCGGCTCGCACACCAGCCAGTTCATCATCTCGTGCAGCAGTTCGGCACTGATCGGTTCGGGGTCGCGGCAGCCGCGGTCGCGGTAGTCGGTGATGACGTCCAGCGCGATCTTGCGGACGGCGGCCTTGTCCTCCTCCGACATGTAACCCTGCACCTCGTTGAGGAACAGCCCCGCCGGCTTCAGGTCACCGCGGATCAGCTCGGGGTCGCCCGACATGTGCACGAGTGAGAGCATCAGCGTCGGAATACTCACGTCGAGCAGCGCGTTCGCGATCTCCTCGTCCGACGTCGTAAAGGGTTGCCCTGCATGTGGGTTGCGCACGAATCGGTGCTATCACGCGCGCCCGCGACTGCGCAGCACATCGGGGACTTTGCCGATCGGGAAGTACCAGGTGACCGACTGTCGATTCCCGGGACTGTCGGCCCTGTCCTGCGGATAGTGATTATCGAGACAGTGGACACAAGGTGGATCGCGCGAAACGAGATTAGCTACTACACTGTGTCGTAGACTCGGTGTTGAGTACTCGGGAGATGGTGCAATGGACGCACTCGACGTGGCGCGATGGCAGTTCGGCATCACGACCGTCTACCACTTCATTTTCGTACCGCTGACGATCGGGCTCGCGCCGATCATCGCGGTGATGCAGACGGTGTGGGTGCTTACCGACAACGTCGCCTGGTATCGGCTGACCAGGTTCTTCGGGAAGCTGTTCCTGATCAATTTCGCGATCGGCGTGGCGACCGGAATCGTGCAGGAATTCCAGTTCGGCATGAATTGGAGCGAGTACTCCCGGTTTGTCGGCGACATCTTCGGCGCCCCACTTGCAATGGAAGGCCTGGTGGCGTTCTTCTTCGAGTCGACCTTCATCGGGCTGTGGATCTTCGGTTGGACCCGCCTGCACCGACTCATCCACCTCGCGTGTATCTGGATCGTGGCGATAGCGGTCAACATGTCGGCGTTCTTCATCATCGCGGCCAACTCGTTCATGCAGCATCCGGTCGGCGCACGCTACAACCCGGAGACGCGGCGAGCAGAGCTGACCAGCATCGTGGACCTGTTCACCAACAACACCGCGATCGCCGCGTTCACCCACGCTGTCGCGGGCGCGTTCCTGACCGCGGGCGCCTTCGTTGCCGGTGTGTGTACGTGGTGGATGGTTCGCAAACGTTCCGATGCCGAGGCCATCGCGATGTTTCGGCCCGCGGCCATCCTCGGGTGCTGGGTCGTATTGGTGTCTGCGGTCGGGTTGTTCGGCACAGGAGACATCCAGGGCAAGCTCATGTTTGCGCAGCAACCGATGAAGATGGCATCGGCGGAGTCGTTGTGTCACACCGAAACCGACCCGTACTTTTCGATCCTCACGGTGGGCACGCACAACAACTGCGACAGCATCACCCGCGTCATCGAGGTGCCCTATGTGCTGCCGTTCCTGGCCGAGGGCAAGCTCAGCGGCGTGACGCTCGACGGCGTCGGGGATCTGCAGAAGCAGGCCGTCGAGAAGTTCGGGCCCGGCGACTATCGGCCGAACCTGTTCGTCACGTACTGGGCATTCCGAATGATGATCGGATTGCTCGCTGTGCCAACTCTGTTCGCACTTGTAGTGATATGGCTGACCCGCGGCGGCCGAGCACTGGGCGGGCGCTGGCTGTCCACATTCGCGCTGGTGACGTTACCCACTCCGTTCCTGGCCAACAGTGCGGGCTGGGTCTTCACCGAGATGGGTCGACAGCCCTGGGTGGTCGTGCCCAATCCCACCGGGAACCACATGGTGCGACTCACCGTGTCCAACGGCGTCTCACCGAATTCCATTGCAACGGTGCTCACCTCGCTGGTTGCGTTCACCCTCGTCTATGCCGTGCTCGCCGTCATCTGGTTCTACTTGATGCGCAGATATGTCGTTGAGGGACCACAGGAGCACGACGCCGAACCGGCGCCGCCTGTCCCGCCCGACGACCAGGATGTCGCGCCGCTGTCGTTCGCCTATTGAGTCTGGAGGTCGACCATGGGACTACAGGAATTCTGGTTCGTGCTCCTCGCCGCGCTGTTCCTCGGCTTTTTCGTGCTCGAGGGTTTCGACTTCGGCGTCGGAATGCTGATGGCTCCCCTTGGTCGGGTGGCCAAAGGAGATCCGGATCAGCACCGCCGCGCGGTACTGAACACCATCGGTCCCGTCTGGGACGGCAACGAGGTGTGGCTGATCACCGCGGGCGGCGCGATGTTCGCGGCCTTTCCTGGCATGTATGCGACCGTGTTCTCCGGGCTCTACTTGCCGCTGCTGGCGATCTTGTTCGCGATGATCCTGCGAATCGTCGCCATCGAGTGGCGGGGCAAGATCGACGATCCCGCGTGGCGGACCTGGGCGGACAGAGGTATCGCGGCGGGTTCCTGGGTGCCTGCGGTCCTCTGGGGGGTTGCGTTCGCCTCGCTCGTGCGGGGGCTGCCCGTCGACGCCGACCACCACATCGACCTGTCCTTCGGCGATGTGCTCAACCCCTACACGCTGTTGGGCGGGCTCGCGACAGCCGGCCTGTTCGCATTCCACGGCGCCGTGTTCATCATGTTGAAGACCACGGGTGTCGTGCGTACCGACGCGATCCGTTTCAGTACGCGGCTGGTGGTTCCGGTCACCCTCGCGGTGGCCGGATTCGGGTTGTGGACACAGTTGGCGCACGGTAAGGACTGGACCTGGCTGGTGCTCGGCGTTGCGCTCGTCGCGCAGCTGGCCGCCGGGATGCTGGTGTGGGGCAAGGGCGGTGACGGCTGGGCATTCTCGTGTACCGCAATCGTCGTCGCCGCGGTAGTCGTCCTCCTCTTCGGATCTCTGTTCCCGAACCTCGTCCCGTCGACGCTCAATCCGGACTGGAGTTTGACGATCTACAACGCATCGTCGACGCCCTACACGCTGAGGATCATGACGTGGGCTGGGTTGATCTTCGCGCCCCTGGTGATCGCCTACCAGGCGTGGACGTATTGGGTGTTCCGGAAACGTATCTCCGCCGATGCCATCCCGGCCCCTGCCGGTCTGACGAGGCGGGCATCCTGACCACTTCGCATCGCTCCCCCGTCGACCCCCGGCTGTGGCGGGAGTCGGCCGGGTTGCGCCGACATCTCGCCGCGACGGTCGCCTGCGGTGCGGTGGTCGCCGCGACCACTATCGCATCGGCGGTGCTGTTGGCGCACGTGCTCGCAAGAGCGGTCACCGATCCGGGATCACGGACGCTCGGGCACTGGGCAATTCCTCTCGCGGTGCTCGCCGGACTGTGGTCGGTGCGCGCAGTCGTCGGCTGGTTACAGGCGCGTCTCGCCCAGCGCGGGGCGACGGCGGTGATCGCCGATCTGAGCGAACAGGTGCTGCGCAGCGTGACCGCGCGGGCACCGTCACACTTCGCAGACGTCTCGGGCGATGCGGCGGCGGTGATCACCCGCGGCCTCGACGGCCTGCGGCCGTACTTCACGTCCTACCTCCCGGCGCTGGTGCTCGCGGCCGTGCTCACCCCGGCCACCCTGGCCGTGATCGCCATCTACGACAGGCTGTCAGCCGCCACCGTTGTGATCACGCTGCCGCTGATTCCGCTGTTCATGGTGCTGATCGGCTTGGCGACCAGATCACGTTCGGAGGCGGCGCTGGCCGCGACGATCACACTGCAGGCCCGGCTGCTCGACCTGGTCGCGGGAATCCCGACCTTGAGGGCGCTGGGCCGCGCAGGCGGCTCGGTCCGGCGCATCGCCGAACTCGCTGCGGCGCATCGACGTTCGACGATGGCGACGCTTCGCATGGCATTTCTGTCCGCCCTGGTGCTCGAACTGCTGGCCGCCCTCGGCGTCGCGCTCGTCGCGGTCGGCGTCGGCCTGCGGCTGGTCTACGGCGAGATGTCGTTGTCGGCCGGACTGACCGCACTGCTGCTCGCACCGGAGGTCTTCTGGCCCCTTCGGCGCGTCGGCGCCGAGTTTCATGCTGCCCAGGACGGAAAGTCCGCCGCCGACATGGCTTTCGAGCTCATCGGGGAATCCGCGGGGAGGACGCAGGGGACCCGGTCGGTCCAGGCTCGGGGCGCTGAATTACGCATGGACCGCGTCACGGTGGTCGGGCGCGACGGTCCCCGCCCCGAGTCACTGAGCGGTGTGATGGAACCAGGCTCGGTGACGGTGCTCACCGGGCCGAACGGCGCGGGCAAGAGCACCGCCCTTCAGGTCATCCTCGGAATCACCGAACCGACCAGCGGACGCGTCACGATCGGTGGCGTCGACCTGGCGGATCTGGACCTCGAGTCCTGGTGGCGACAGATCAGCTGGCTCGCACAGCGACCGGCGATCGTGCCGGGAACCGTCAGCGAGAACCTCAATCTGTTCGGGAAGCTCGACGATTGCGGATCCGCTTGTCAACAAGCGGGATTCGACTGCGTCCTGGAAACATTGCCGCTCGGACTCCATACGGTGCTCGGGCGTGGCGGCGCCGGGCTGTCTCTCGGGCAGCGCCAACGACTCGGGTTGGCGCGCACACTCGGGTCGCCCGCGTCGGTGTTACTCCTCGATGAGCCGACGGCCCATCTCGACACGGCCACCGAGGCGAAAGTGCTGACCGCGATCACCGATCGCGCCAGGCGGGGCGACACCGTCATCGTCGTGACTCACCGCGATCGCGTGCTCGACATCGCCGACGAGGTGATCGATGTGGGGAGAGACCGTGCGCTCGCCTGATCCGCTGCTGTCTGCCATGGCGCTGTTGAGGCCGCGCATCGGACGCGTGGTGCTCGCCGTCGTCCTCGGCGCGTTGTCGCTGGGCAGCGCTGTTGCGCTGATCGCGATGTCGGCGTGGCTCGTCACGCGGTCGTGGCAGATGCCGCCGGTGCTCCAACTGACCGTCGCCGTCGTCACTGTGCGCGCACTGGCGATTTCGCGAGGTGTCTTCGGATACTGCGAGCGGTTGGCCTCCCACGACACGGCGCTGCGGGCGTCGGGCACAGGCAGGGAGCGCATCTACGCGCGATTAGCCTGCGGCCCTGTCGATCGCGTCATGCGGCGCCGAAGTGGCGAGTTGGTGACCGGGGTCGGCGCCGACGTCGATCACGTGGCCGACGCGCTCGTCCGGGGATTCATCCCGTTCGGCGTCGCGGCTGTGCTCGCGTGCGCAGGCACAGCCGTCATCGCCGTCATCTCCCCCTCAGCCGCGATCGCGATGGCCGGATGCATGCTGGCGGCCGGTGTGATCGCTCCGTGGTTGGCGGCCCGCGCCGCACGGGCCGAAGAGGTCGCAGCTTCGCGGCATCATGCGGCCCGCGACGCCGCGGCGCTGGCTGCGCTGGAACATGCCGACGAACTGCGGATCAGCGGCCGACTCGACGCCGTCATCGCCGAATGCCGTCGGCAGCAGCAGGATTGGGGATCTGCCGCCGACCGGGCGGCTAAGCCCGCGGCGATTGCATCGGCGTTACCGATCGGCGCGACCGGAGTGAGTCTGCTTGCCGCGGTCATCTCGGGTATCGCGCTGGCCGGCAGCGTCGCGCCTACCACCATCGCCGTCCTCATGCTCGTACCCCTCGCCGCGTTCGAAGCCTGCGCTGCGCTACCGGCGGCCGCGGCAGCTCTCAGCCGGGCGCGGATCGCCGCGCATCGACTGACCGAACTGGCCGGTCCTGCGGCGCAACCGTTTTGGCGTGTCCCTACCGTCGCCCCGCGAGCGGGAGAACTCGCCGCCGCCGACCTCCGCTGCGGGTATGCAGTGCACGGCGTTGGCGATTCGATCACCGTCACGTTCGCAGCCGGCTCTCGGGCCGTCGTGACCGGGCCCAGCGGTGCCGGCAAGACCGCGCTGCTGATGACGCTGGCCGGTCTGCTGCCCCCGCTGCAGGGTCGCGTCACACTCGACGGCCAGGCACTGCAATCGATTGGCGAGGCGGACCTCGTGCATCGCGTCGGCTTCTTCGCCGAGGACGCACATTTGTTTGCGACGACGGTTCGCGACAACCTCCTCGTCGCCCGCGGCGACTGCACCGACGACGAAATCGTCGACGCACTCGATCGCGTCGGGCTGCACCGGTGGCGCAGCGGGCTGTCCGACGGTTTGGCCACCGTGCTCGCCGGTGGTGCCCAGTCCGTTTCAGCCGGGCAGCGGCGCCGCCTCTTGCTCGCGCGTGCCGTCCTATCGCCTGCACCGATCCTATTGCTCGACGAACCGACCGAGCACCTCGACGCCGAGGACGCCGAGCCGATGCTCGACGCGCTGCTCGACCCGGCGGCGGGCCTGTTCAGCCAGGACCGCACCGTCGTGGTCGCGACCCACCAGCGGCCGGCTCACCGGTCAGGTGTATCGGTGCATATGGAGTTCACACCGGAAACAGGGCAATTAATCCCCTCAGGCAACGGGTTTCAGCGTTAGCGACATGGCGCGCACGACTCCCCTGGTTGGGCCGCTGCGTGGCCGGGTACCAGACGACGGTGAACAGCGCCGATCAGCCGGATGCCGACCTGCGCCGTCGCCCGGACGGAGTCAGTGACGAGACCGTCGAGGCCGCCGGTTCGCTGTCTGAGGCGTTGGAGTTCGTCGAACGCGCCCGCGGCCACCTGTACTCGTTCCACCAGCTGATGGGCCACGCGGACCTGCTGCTCGGTCAGGCGTGCGACAAGCTGCGAGCCGCCGGACACGACCGGGTCGCCGACCGTCTGGAGCGCGAGCTGGTGGGCCGCAACGTGCTGTACGGGCGATGGACGTTTCAGGTCGTCGAGGAGTTCGACGACAAGTACTGGTCGATCTTCCGCGATCACGAGCGCCGGGTCCGCGACGAGCTGCAACACGGGGCGCGGCACGTGTTCGAGGCCCAGATGAAGGACAAGCGGCGCAGCAAGGGCCGTTCCGGCCACGAGGCTCACCCGTAGACTCGCGGCGTGGGCATAGCGACCAGGGTGAACGGGGCGGCACCTCCAGAGGTGCCGCTCTCCGACATCGACCTCGGCTCCTGGGATTTCTGGGGTCTCGACGACGACATCCGTGACGGCACCTTCGCCACCCTGCGCAGGGAGGCCCCGATCTCGTTCCATGAATCCTTCGTCGGCGAAGAATTCACCCCCGGCGCAGGCCACTGGGCGCTGACCCGCCACGACGACGTGTTCTATGCCAGCCGCCATCCCGAGGTCTTCAGCTCTGCCGGCGGTATCACGATCGGCGATCAGACCCCGGAGCTCGCCGAATACTTCGGGTCGATGATCGCGATGGACGACCCGCGGCACACCCGGTTGCGCAACATCGTTCGCAGTGCATTCACGCCGCGGGTGCTGGCGCTCCTCGAGGACTCGGTGCGCGACCGGGCCAGGCGGCTGGTCTCGACGATGGTGACCGACAACGCCGACGGCACGGGCGACATCGTCGCCGATCTGGCCGGGCCCCTTCCGCTGCAGATCATCTGCGACTTGATGGGCATCCCCGAGACCGATCACGAGCAGATCTTCGGCTGGACGAACGTCATCCTGGGTTTCGGCGATCCGGACATCGCCACCGACTTCGACGAGTTCTTCAAGGTCGCGGTCGATATCGGGGCGTATGCCACCGCGCTGGCCGAAGAGCGTAGGGGCACACCCGGTGACGACCTGACGACCAGCCTGGTACAGGCCGAACTCGACGGGGAACGATTGACCTCCGCGGAGGTCGCGTCGTTCTTCATCCTGCTGGTGGTCGCGGGCAACGAGACCACGCGCAATGCGATCAGCCACGGTGTGCTGGCGTTGAGCCGCTATCCCGAGCAGCGCGCCGACTGGTGGGGCAGCTACGACGAGGTCGCCCCGACGGCGGTCGAGGAGATCGTGCGCTGGGCGTCGCCCGTGGCCTACATGCGCCGCACCACCACCCGTGACGTCGAGCTCGGCGGCGTGAAAATGGCCGCGGGCGACAAGGTCACGCTGTGGTACGGGTCAGCCAACCGCGACGAGTCCAAGTTCGACGATCCGTGGACCTTCGACGTGCGCCGCCACCCAAACCCGCATGTGGGCTTCGGCGGCGGAGGCGCGCATTTCTGCCTGGGCGCCAACCTCGCTCGCCGCGAGATCACCGTCGCGTTCGAAGAGCTGCACCGGCGGTTGCCGGACATCACCGCGACCGAGGAGCCGGATCGGCTGCACTCGGCGTTCATCCACGGCATCAAGCGACTGCCCGTCGCCTGGACCCCTCGTTAGGCGCGAAGCGCCGCGATCGCCGTGTCGTCGATTCGTTCGCACAACTCGCGGGCGTTGTCGAAAACCTGTTCCGCGCCCGCGTTTCCGAGCTCTTCGCGCGACACCCCTCCGCTGAGCACACCGATCGAGGACACCCCCGCGTTCTTGCAGGCCACGATGTCCCATACCGCGTCGCCCAGGTAAACGGCATGGTCGGCGTCGACTCCGGCCCGGTCCAAGGCAACCTGGATGATTCCCGGTTCCGGCTTGGCGACGTCGACGTCCTTCGATGACGTCATTGCGGAGACGATGTCGTCGCTATCCAATACCTTTCGCAGCAGCGCCAATTCGTCTTCGCTCGCCGACGTCGCCAGCACGATCTGCAGACCGAGCGCGTGGATGCGCTGCAGCAGCTCCCGGGCGCCGGGCAGGCGATTCAACAGCGACGCCGACTCCTGGAAGTACTGCAGATGCAGATCCTTGGCCTGCTGCTGCACATCCTCCTCGGCGTCGCCGGTCAGAAATTTCACCAGCCGCGTTCCGTCCATGCCGATGCAGCGATGGATCCGCCATGACTCGACGTCGAGGCCGATGTCGCTGAAGGCCCGACACCAGGCGTGGATGTGCAGATAGTTGGAGTCGACCAAGGTGCCGTCGATGTCGAACAGCACCGCGGGCTGATGAACCATCGCTCGGGAGTGCCCGCCGTTGACGGCTCCTAAACTCGGCTACTTGACGGTCAGTGTGCCCTTCATGTTCGGGTGATAGGAGCAGTGGAAGGGATAGTCACCCGGCTGGGTCGGCGCCTTCAGCGTCGCCTTCTCGTGACCCTCGACGTCCTTGTCGAACGCTCCCGCGGTGTCTGACGTCACGGAATGCTCGACCGTGTCGTTGTTGGCGATGGTGATCTCCGTGCCCGGGGCCACCGTGAGCGGTGCACCGAACGCCATGTTTTCGATCGTGATCGTCGCGCCCGCTGCGGCCGTCGGGCTGCTTTCGCTCGATGATGCCGCCGCGGTGTCTAATGCTTTGCTCGAGCTCGACGATCCGCCGCACGCCGTGACCATGGCCGCGATGAGAGCCATCGCCGCCAAGAACATACCGATCTTCTTCATCCTGACCCCTAACTTTGACCCCTACCCCGCGACACGATCAGCGGGTCGAAAGAGTTCAGCCGAATGAGAATTCTGTTACCGCATCCACTGCCGCTCGCCGACGATGAACAGGCAGAGGGTGACGGTGAGGAAGGACGCGGGCAGCCAGATCGCTCGCACACCCCAGGCGTCGGTGGACAACGCGCCAGCGAGCGCTCCGCTGGCGAATGCGACGATCAACGTGCCGTACACCACCAGCGGGCGCCGCGCCTCCGCTCGTTTTTCCACGACGCTGTCGTATGCCGACTCCAAGAATCGCATCAGGTTGCCGGTGGTGGCAACGGGCAGGTAGGCGAGGTCACCGATGTTGCGAAACAGGCCGATCTGCACAGCGGCGAGAAACGAGATCGGCACCGTCACGATGGTGTGGTCCACCGCGCCGGGGACGAATCCGATGATCGCGAGCACGACGGCCTGGATGCCAATGGTCCAGCGCAACGAGAACGGCAGCATCTGTTCCAGGCGGCCCGATTTGATGTGGGATGCCAGCAACATGCCCGCGATGAACGCGAGCAACGGCCATACATGCGCCAGCGCGTTGGAGAATTGTCGCTCGGACACGTTGATGGCGGAAAAGATGACGTTTGCGGTTTGTACGTTGGCGAACACGTGGCCACGGGCGATGTAGGTGTGTGCGTCGAGGAAGCCGTTGGTCAGCGTCAGCATCACCGCGAACCACAGTGTCCTGGACCGTTCCGTGTCCACTGGGCCGCCGGCGGCTTCCGTCATGGGAAAAACGTAGCGTCTCGGCTGGACCAACGCGGCTACACCGCGCCGAGCGCCCCCAGCATCCCGGCCGCCGCACGCGGCCAGGTGAACTGCTCGGCACGCCTGCGAGCCCTCGTCCGGCGCAGTGCCTCGGGTCTGCTGATGATCGACGACACGGCGTGTGCGATCGCGCGCGGATCGTTGTCCGCCGTCGCGCCGCTGTCGTTGGTGAGGATCTCGGTGAGCGCGGATGTCCGCGACACCACAGCCGGAGTGCCGCACGCCAGCGCCTCGAGTGCGGCCAGCCCGAACGTCTCGTGGGGACCCGGCGAGAGTGCCACATCGGCAGACGCCAGGATGGTCGCCACCGTGTCGCGGCAGCCGATGTACCCGGTGAAGGCAACCGGCAACCGGGCGGCCTGCCGCTCCAGCCGCGTCCGCATCGGTCCCTCTCCCACTACCACAAGCCGCGCATCAACGCCCGAATGACAAAGCGCCCCAACGGTATCGATGCTCCGGTGCGCATGTTTCTCCACCGATAGGCGGCCGCAGTGCACCAGGAGTAGCTGCCCGCGCTGCGCCCACCGCTGCCGCATCAGTTCCGAATGCCTGCGCGGGTGGAATTGTTCGAGGTCGACGCCGAGCGGCACGGTCAACACGTTCGGTGCGTGAATCCGGTCGAACTCCGCGCGGGCGAACGCCGTCGTACATACCACGGCGTCATAGTTCGCGGCGGTGCGACGATTGGCGAAATCCGCGATCGGCCTGGCCACGCGGCGCGGAAGCACCTGTCCGACAAGACGATCCAGGCGTTCATGCGAGATCATAACGGTGGCGACGTCCTGGCGCCTCCCCCAGCTACCCAGCGATCGGAGCGTGACCCGGTCGGACACCTCGATCGCGTCGGGGTCGAGAGCTTCCAGGAGTGCCGTGACAGGTCTAGGCAGCACCGCGCGATAACCGCCCGTGAAGGGAATCATTCTGGCGGGCAGTGAGATCCGCGTGACCCCCGAGTCGAGGGCGACCGACTCAGGCTGTTGACCGGGCACGATGAGGAACACCTCATGTCCGGCGGCGCAGTACTCGGCGCCAAGGCGGTCGACGGCCGTCCTGAGGCCGCCTGAGCGGGGGCCGTAGAAGTTGGCGACCTGAACTACACGCATGACTCGAATGAGAACCGGCACGTCTGTGCCATCAGCGACGCCTCTACAACTGGTGTCTTAACGGCCCATGAACAGCTTTGTCCACCAAACGATCGAGGGCCCCGCGCAACTCCGAGCGGGACCCTCAGACGATCTCGGTCAAATTACTTTTTCGAGTGCTGTCACCCGGGAGGTGGTGGCGTCGCTGCGGTAAACGGAAACGGTGGCTGTGGAGGCGGAGGCGCCGACGGATCATTCGGGTCAGGCGCGAGTCCCACCGGAATATTGGTTCCCGGTGGCGGGGCGGTCCCTGGGAGCGGCTGACCGAGCTGTTCCGTGCTCAACCTGCCCATCTGGTAGTTCCAAATACCGTGCGCCCCTTTGGCATTGTCGATGAAGTTAGGAGGCGGTGCGTCCGGAGCGGCGGGCGTGTTGCTGTAGAGCGATTGTTGACCCTGTCCCGCCAGCGCGAAGTTGGTTGGTTTGAGGGCCTGAATTGCCTGCTGGTCAAGGATTGTCGGCGTCTGGGCCGCCGCAACGGGCTGGCCGTCGGCCCCGAGGGTGACGGGGGTCGGTTGGCCGCCTTGCGCTGTCGGCAGCGGGGCTTGGCCCAGTAGGAAGTCGTATCCCGATCCCGGTGCCATGCCTCCTTGAGGCAAAAAGCTCTGCAACGTCCCTGGCGGCGGTATGAGACCCGTAGACACTGGCGCGGGATCCGCGGGCGCCGGCGGGGGTGGTGGTTCATCCGCGGCTGCGGTCGCCGAGCAGGCGATCGTCGCCGCTGCGGCCAGTACGCCGGCCGCTAGAGCGATGGCGACATGATTCTGGACCGTCACTCAGAAGACCTTGGTAACGCCGTAGTAGGCGACGACGTCGTCGGTGTCACCGTTCGAGCTGGTCAGAATCGCGTAAGAACGCAGCGACGACGCGCCGACGCAGTTGTCGACCTTGATGTGGATGTCCTTCACGGTGACTCGCGTCGAGTTGCCCTTGTACGACTTCTTGTCCACCACGACGTTGGTGATCGTGCCGGGCCGCGGCTCGACCTCGACTTGTCCCTGGATCGGGAATGAGAGCGTGCCCGGCAAGCCGATAACGCCTGTGCCGCTTAAGGAAGCCGCCCCCGTGCCGACACCGATGCTGCCGTTCAGCTTGATCTTGTCCATCTCGATCGCGCAGCCGATCTGGTACCCGACCTCCATTGAACCGCCCTTCGCCGAGCCCATGCCCGATCCTGTGAAGGTGGCGCCGACAAGCCAGTCGCGTGATGACAACGAGGTCGTCAGCGGTGCTATCGGCAGCTGCGTCTCGTCCTTCGCGACGACGGTCAAGGTGCGTCCGTCAGAAGTGTTTGCAATTCCGGGCGGCCCAGACGCAACGACACCGTTGTCCGGCGGGGGGCCGACATCAGCGGCGGGGATCGCCGGCGGAGGGGGATCGTCCGCCAAGGCGACGGAAGCCGTCCCGACTGGGACCAGCATGCAAACAGCAGCCACTGTCGCTAAACGATTCAACATGTTGTGTTGGCGCCTCTCCTCGTCCAAGTTCCCCACGGGATCTGTCCTGAGGAATCTTTAAGGGACCGAGTGTCCAAACGGTAAACGGAGCGCCAACAACTCACGCCCGGTTACCGACCACTGAGCGATCCGCGAGGCCGCGCCGCACGCGAATAACACGCGGGCAACCTTCGCGCACGTCAACACTGCAATTCTGCATTAATTCCGGGCATCTTCTTCGGGCGCCGTAGGGCCCCGGCTCAACGCCGTGAAGGCAATCCGCCAACGCGGTGATTCACGTCACAACCTATGGCGTGTGTCAAATGGCGCGTGCCCCCCGCATTGGCGGGGGGCACGCGTCGAGGGGAGGCGGGGCTACGCCGGCGCCGACCACTGGCGAAACCCTTTGAGCGTCAAACCATCTTGGTGACGCCAATGTACGTCACGACATCGTCGGTGTCATCGGTCGAACTGGTCAGCGTCGCGTAGGAGCGAATAAACGACGATCCTGCGCACTGGTCGAACTTCACGCGTAGACCTGTGATGTTGATCTTCGGGCTCGTGCCCTTGAACGTCTTCTTGTCGACCGGAACGATGTTGACCGTGCCCGGCTTCAGGTCGATCTTCATCTGATAGGCCAGCGACGGCGTGATGGTGAGCGGGAAAATAGAGCCGTTCACAAAAGGAATGGCGACGCCCGGAGTGATACCTGCGCTGACGATGCTCTCGATGTCGTCCTGGGCGATGCCGCAGCCGATCTGATATCCGGCCTCCAGCGATCCACCGGCCAGCTTGGGGCTACCTGAACCTGTCACCGATCCGGTGAATTGGCCATCCACCAAGTATTCGCGCGATGTCGGCGCGCCGGTCAACGCCGCAACTGGCTCCATCGACTCGTTGGCGCCCTGCACTGTCAGGGTGTAGCCATCGGGCGTTTTTAGAACACCCGGAGGAGCGGATGGCACCGGTCCGGCGGGTCCGGGGGAGCCGGGGGGGCCCGGCGGTGGGGCGGCATTGCCAACCGGCACCACCGGCGGTGGATCGTCGGCGAGAGCCAGCGGAGCTGTCCCGACCGGGACCAGTGTGCAAACAGCAGCTAGCGTGGCAAAACGATTCAACATTCGCGTTAGCGCCTCTCCTCATCCAAAGTCCCCACGGGGTCTGTCCTGAGGAATCTTTAAGGGGTCGAATGTCCAAACGGTGAACGCAGCGCCAACAGTTAGCACCCTGTTCCCATCGACCGGGCGTCTCCGGATCGGCGTGGCGAATCCTCAATGTGCGATCGCGCCCGAAGACACGCAATAGTTTGCTGTCGGGCATCGGCTATTAAGGAACCGTTCATGATCGGGAAATGTGCTCGACCGACCATCGGGCTGACCTTCGAAACCTGCATGGCCATGGCGCGACCCGTTGGTCGGGACGGGGGGTTGGAGACTGGCCGAGATCGGTTTGGGATCCTGATTCCGGCTGAGCGCCAGTGGGAACCGACTATCTGGAAGGAAACGATGAGGTCATTTCCCGTTCGAGGGCTGACGGTGGCAACCGCGTTGATCGCGCTCGGCGTAGGGATGGCCGTAGTGCCTTCCGCGTCCGCCGATCCCGCCGGCCCCGATCAGCCGCAACCTGCGGGTCCCAATGCGGGACCACTCCCTGAAGCGGCCGCTGCGCCCGGCGCACTACCGGGCGAAGGTTCAGCGCAAGGTGTGGCTGTCGGACCCACCGGTGCAACTCAGGGGACGGACCCAGCTGTGGTGCCGATGCAGTCTTCTGGCGATCCCACGAAGGATGCCTGCGATCTGTTCAACAAGGCAGTGAATTATGCGGCCACCAACTATGAGGACTTCGCGGATTACAGCGCCGGCAGCGGCAACTATGTGAACTACGCCGATCAAACCGTCGACAACGCGAACGTGGCAGGCAGGACCGCTCTGAGGCAAGCTGCCGCCGCTGCGCTCAATGCATCCGGGATACCGGGCGCAGCGCCGGAGATCACTACGCCGATGCGGACGTGGTCGTTGAACGCCGCGAAGCTCGTCCTGGTCATGGGAGTCCGCGGTGGAGGCGACAGCTTGAACTCGACGGCAACCGACATGAACACCAGCGCGCATGAAGCCCAAATAGCTTGCGCGACTGCGCAACAGAACACCTGAGCCTGGGCGTGCCTAACCTCTTCGAGCTGATGCTGGTGTGGCTAGCGCCGTCCAGGAGGCGAATGCAGCGGTGGGGCGTTGACGACGGTCGCCCTTGAAACGGCAGCGGATAGAGAGTTGGCGACAGGCGACCAGATCCGATAGGTTCCCGCGGCTGCGAATTTACTGTGCGTATCTCGCCACCGATAGACAACGGCGACGGCCCACCCGCGCTGCAGCGCGAATGGGCCGTGCCCAAAGCCTGTTCGAGCGAATCAGGCAGGCGGCACCGGCGTGCCACCTCTGACTGTCCAGATCGGAATCTGGATGCCTTGTATTGACACGAAGGGCGTGCTGCCAGGTTGCGGCGGCTTCACAAATACGCCGGCAAAGTTCGAGCAGACGTTCGTACCGTTAACGGTGCAGCCGGAAGGAAACTTCGGACTCGTCACCGGACCGATGGTGAAGGGTCCGGGGTTATAGACCGACGGGGCGATCGAGCTGAGGAACCCCCCGATATCGGGGCCTGATGCTGCCGTCGAGCCGCCGATGCTACTGATCCTGTTGATTGTGTCTGTGATCGGGTCTGCTTGAGCCGAGCCTGCGCCGACGGTCATCGCAGCCGTTGCTGCTGCCGCCGCCAAGCCGGCCGCACTGGCAACCTTGGTCACGGTTGCCCGCCGCTGAGGCTGCGCTTCATGTCGTCCCATCGATTAGTGTCCTTCCTAGATTTGCTGGTGTGGATATCCCACTGACGGACCAACCTATAGGAGTGTGCGGATACGGACTGCAATTCTAGGTGAATTCCGCGTAGCGAGCCGGTGACGAAACGGCGCGTGAATCAATGAATTAAACGCGCTCCCAGCCTCATTACTCAGGAAATGTTCGCTACCGGCCTGAATCTTTATGTCGGACTGGATTCGTTAACGCCATATTTGGAGACGCCGCTACACGTGGGCGGTGGCCACTGACTTGCTAGCGGCACTTTTGCTGGAACCAGGGATTCCAGCCGGGTATTCCTGTTTGGCCGCATCAGCATTGCGCCGCGAGTGTGCACTTGTTCCACGTGGCGTCGCTAAGTCACGTCAGGTACTTGCCGAACCAGTCCTGAACACGGTGCCACGCGTCGGCGGCCGCCGTCGCGTTGTACCGGTCGCCGGTGTCGTTGAAGAACGCGTGGTTGGCATCGGGCTCTGTTACCAACTCGTGTACGTTCCCGGCCTTCTCGAGTGCGGCCTTGACGACCGGTTCCGTCGACGTCACTCGTTGATCTTGAGCACCGTAAAAGCCCAGCACCGCAACGTCTTTCGAGCCGCTGAAATCAGGATTGTCGGGCGCAGGCCCGTAGAACGGCACGGCCGCAGCCAATTCGGGTGCACCCGAGGCCAGCGTCTGCCAGACCAGTCCCCCGCCCATGCAGAAACCTACGGCGGCGAGTTTCTTGTCGGGCACGCGTCGCTGTAACTCACTTATGCCCGACTTGATGTTCGCGACCAACTGCTCGGGCGGAATCTTGCCGAGCGCAGCCGTTGCCGCGGCGGGATCGGTGAATTTCGCGGTTCCCCCCTGCGACGACAGAAGGTCGACCGCCAAAGCCGAATATCCGATCCCCGCAAACCTGCCCGCCACCGACCGAACCCAGTCGTTGAGGCCCTTGTTCTCGTGGATGACGAGAACTCCGCCGCGGGCGTTCGGCGCCTCGGCCCACGCGGCCTGCAGCTCGCCCTGCGGCCCCGGCCAGGTGATGGGTGCCGTCGACAGCGCCTTGTCCATACCCGGCGGGGGTGCGCTTTCGGTCGCTGGCCCGGTCGAGGTGGCGGGCGCGTTGCTCACCGTCTGCTTGTTCTCACTGCATGCGGCGATCAGCGCGCTCGCGGCGGCGGCGCCCACCCCGAGCAGTGCCAGGCGTCGCAACGCTTCACGTCTGGACAGTAGTCCGTCGACATGGTCGGTTGCGATTTCTTCTGCGATGTATCGCTGTAGAGGAGTCACCTTCGCGAGTATGCGCCAGGACGGGCGAACACGGGTAGCCGCGTCGCCGACGCGCGATACTGACGTCAATGAAACCGATACCGGACGCCAAGGCTCTTCACGGGCGGGTCGCCGTGGTCGCAGGGGCGACCCGCGGCGCCGGCCGCGGAATCGCCGCCGCGCTCGGTGAAGCGGGCGCGACGGTGGTGTGCACGGGGCGAAGTTCCATGTCCGGCAACAAGAACTCTGACTACGACCGTCCCGAGACGATTGAGGAGACCGCTGCCCTCGTTGACGAACTCGGCGGCGAGGGCGTCGCGATTCAGGTCGATCATCTCGATTCCGGTGAGGTCCGCGCCCTTGCACACCGGCTCCGCGGTGACTACGGCGCGATCGACATTCTGGTCAACGACATCTGGGGCGCCGAGATCCTCAAAGGTCCGCCACCGACGTGGAACAGGCCGATCTGGGAGCACGACCTCGACGACGGACTTCGGATTCTCCGGCTTGGCATCGACACCCACTTGATCACGTCGCACTGCCTGCATCCACTGTTGATCGAGCGCCAGGGCGGCCTGCTCGTCGAGGTCACCGACGGCACGAGGGACTACAACGACAAGAACTATCGGCTGTCGGTGTTCTATGACCTCGCCAAGACGGCGGTGAACCGGCTTGCCTTCGCGCACGGACATGAGCTGGCGCGGTTCGGCGCGACCGCGGTCGCGGTGACACCGGGGTGGCTGCGCTCGGAAATGATGCTCGACAACTGGGGCGTCGGCGAGGAGAACTGGAATACCGCCCTCGACCCGGACCGGGGCGGCGGCCTGCCGATCGCACCGCCGGGGTTCGCCGAGTCGGAATCGCCGCGGTACGTCGGAAGGGGCATCGCCGCGATCGCCGCCGACGAGGACCGAGCGCGCTGGAATCAGCGATCGGTGACGTCGGCGGATCTGGCGCGCGAGTACGGCTTCACCGACATCGACGGAAGGCAACCCGACGGCTGGGTCTAGGTTGACGGGGTGACCAACGACGCGACCGTTCGTGAAACCGTCCTCGGCATGTGGAAAGCGCTGTCCGACCGCGACTGGGAATCGGTGAAGTCCTACCTGTCCGATGATTGCCTCTACGTCGACATGCCGATGCCCGCCGTTTCGGCTCGTGGCCCGGAGAACATCGTGGCAAAGCTCAAGATTGGACTGGAGGCGTTGTCGTCGTACGTCAATCACGATGGGCTGCTGCTGACAAACGGCGTTGACGTCATCTACGAGCACTCGGAAACGTGGGGCTGGGACAGCGGAGAATCCGTCCGGTTGCCGTTCGTTTCGGTGCATCGCGTCCAGGGCGGCACGATAACCCTCTGGAAGGACTACTCGGACTTCAACACGTTGTTGTCGCAAGCGCCGCCGTCATACGTGGAAGGCCTGGCGTCGGTTGACACCTCGTGGGTGTTCGACGCGACCGGCCTCGTCTGACCTGGCTCACACACTCCAGGCCATCCGGAACTTCTCGGCGAGTTCCTCCTCGCCCAGCGTGCCGAAGTTCTCCTGCTCGTATCGCCGCACCGCCACAATGGAGTCGACCGCCGGGTCGCCGAGTATGCCGCGTATCCGCTTCGATCCGTCCAGGGCGTCGACGGCCTCGGCCTGGCTCGTCGGCAACACGGTGATGCCTGCATCGGCCCGTTGCGCCTCGGAGAGACCGGACGGGTCGACGGTGGTTTCCGTTGGCAGAGAGAGCTTCTGCTCGATACCGTTCAGCGCCAGGCCGAGCATCGTCGCCGTGGCGAAGTAGGGGTTCGCCGACGGATCGATGACCTTGACTTCGATGTTGGCCCCGTGGGGATTGCTGCTCCCGCCGACCAGGAAACGCACGGCGGCCTCGCGGTTTTCGGTGCCCCAGCACACGTAGGCGCCGGACCAGTGGCCCGGCTGGATGCGCAATCCGGACAGGATCGAGCCGCACAGCACGCCTTCGGCCTCCGTGAGACCGGCGACGAGCCCGGCCACCGCCGACTCCCCCTCTGGCGTCATTCCGCGAGCACCTGTGCCGCCGGAGAACAGCGGTTCACCGCCTTTCGTCAGTGAAAAGTGTTGATGTGCACCGGATCCGACGCTCCCGGCGAACGGCACCGGCGACAGGCTGACCCGGAGGCCGTACTGTCGGGCGACCCTGCCGACGATGATGCGCATCAACAGCAGCTGGTCAGCCGCGGCGATGGGTGACTGTGGGGTCAGCGAGATCTCGAACTGATTGAGCCCGTACTCCGGGTGGAACTGCTCGATGGAAACGCCCGAATTCGTCGCCGCGTTGGTCACATCACGCACGAAACCTTCGTGCTCGAGCACGCCTGCAAGCCCGTACTGCGCCCACAGGTGGGCGGGCAGCGCGCTGCCGTCGGCCCCGACGAGCACGAACTCCGCTTCATGGCCGACGAGCGCGTCGATGCCCGCGTCGGCCAGCCTGCTCTCGATGCGTGCGAGCGTGCCGCGGCTGCAGTAGGGATCCGGATCGCCGTCCTGGTCGAAGAAAGCGCCTGGCGCCCAGGCCAATCCGTCGCCGAGAATGCGGAGGGCGCCGAGGTCGATGCGGATTCGCTGGTCGCCGACGACACCGGTGGCGTCAGTGAACGCGATGCCCGTTTGGTCGATGGTGAACACGTGCCAGACCGGACTGGCGCCGAGGCCGGGATCGGCAAACGCACCCATGCGCCGAAGTGGAACGGTCTTGGCGTGTGTCAGCCCGGCGGCGGTGACGACGGTGCCGATGAGGGTGGCGACCCCATCGGATTCGAGCTGGGCGATGGCCGCTGCGGCGAGGGGTTTGGCTGCCATGCCGCCATTCTGCCGCTGCCTGGCCGAGGCCTACAAAGTGATCTTGCAGGTTTGGCCGATGTCCAGCGTGCGCAGCATCCGGCCCATGCCCAGCCACAGCGCGCACGACAGCGTCAGATCGGTCAGCAGTTCGTCGCTGAAGTGCTCGGCTGCACGGTCCCAGAAGTCCTCGTCGTCGCGCAGGCCGGTGTGGTCGCCGGCGAAGCGTTCGGCGAATTCTGCCGCGATCCGCTCCTGCGGACTGTAACCGGGCCACGTCCGCCATTCGGCCGCATGGTCGTAGAGGTCTTCGTCGACGCCCGCCGCGGTGCCGTCGGAGTCGCGGGTGTTCTGGCACACCACGCATTCGTTGTCGAGCGCGATCACCATTCGGGCCAACTCGCGGACCCGCATCGGCAGCCGGTTCTTGTTGTAGACCGCGTTGGTGAACTTGAGCATGCCTGCACCGATCTCCGGGGATTTGACCGCCCAGGCAGCGGCGTCGTCGTCGGCGAAATCTCCAATGCGGCTCATGGCGGGAATGGTACGCCGAGCGCGACAGAAGTGGAACACGTTCTAGAAAGGGTCGGTAACCGCAGCTAGATCAACTGGCGGCGGTCGCCGGTACCGCCCGATCATCGTCCCAGTCGCGCTGCACCAGAACCCGGTGCGCGATGTGCTCGAGCGCGGCCTCCACCTGCCAGCGATCGGGCCTGCCCTCGAAGGTGGGCGATGTCGCGAGCTTGTCGACGATCCGGTTCACGAGAGCGGCGGAGGCGCAGTCCACCTGGCGCACACCCGCCTGGGTGAGCCATAGTTGGTCGCCGGTGCGCAGCGCGTAGCCGCAGTCCACCAGCCGGTCGAAGGTGGTCTCGATGACCTCGCGCGGCACCCGCAGGCGCTCGGCGATGTCGGTCAGCCGCGCGGACCCGAAAACCTGGCTCTGGCGGTAGATCTGAATAAGCGCCCACAGCAGCGCGATGTCGGATTCACAGCCCGCCCGGCCGGCGATGCTGCGCAACCGGATCTCCGGCGAATTGCGCATCAAGCGGCCGATCGCCACCTCGAGGATCTTCTCGGGCGACTCGGTGCTCGGCATGCCGAAGCCTTCGCCCAAGTCGGTGGCCGACCCCGCGTCCATCTCGCGAAGCGGCACCTCCTTCAGGAAGAGCGAGACGATGAAGCCGACGACCGCGACGGGAACCGCGCACAGGAACACCGTGCCGAGCGAGTCGGCATAGGCGTTCACGATCGGGGCCGCCATCTCCGGCGACAGTGCATGCAGCGCCTGTGGTGACTGCGCCGCGCGGGGCGCAGCTCCGCTGGCGGCCAGCGCAGGCCCTATCCGGCTGGCGAGGAAGTTGGCGAACAACGACCCGAAAATCGCTGCGCCGAAAGAACTTCCGATGGTCCGGAAGAAGGTGACGCCCGACGTCGCCACGCCGAGGTCGGCGAAACTGGAGGTGTTTTGCACGACAAGAACAAGGACCTGCATGCACAGTCCGATCCCGGCGCCGAGCACAAACAGGTATACGGACTGCTGCCAGGTCGGCGTGCTGGCGTCCATCCTGGACAACAGCACGAACCCGACGGCCATGATCGCGGTGCCGGCAACGGGAAACACTTTGTACCGGCCGGTGCGCCCGACGATGTTGCCGCTGCCGATCGACGTGATGAGCATGCCCGCCACCATCGGCAGCGTGCGCAGGCCCGAGGTCGTTGCGGAGACGCCGTCGACGAACTGCATGAACGTCGGAAGGAATGTCAGCGCGCCGAGCATCGCGAACCCGACGATGAAGCCGAGGATGCAGCACACCGTGAACACCGGGCTGGCGAACAGCCTGATCGGCAGAATCGGCTCGGCCGCACGGCTTTCCACCCAGACGAACACGCCGAGCGCGGCGGCGGACGCCGCGAAAAGGCCGATGATCACCGGGGATCCCCAAGCGTATTCTCCGCCGCCCCAGCTGGTGGCCAGGATGAGGCCGGAGGCGCCAAGGCCCACGAACACGATTCCCGCGTAGTCGATGACCGGCCGGGTCGACTTCGCCAGCGACGGGATGGCCACGGCGGCCACCAGCAGCACGACGATCGCGACGGGGATGTTGATCCAGAAGGCCCACCGCCAGGTGAGGTGGTCGGTGAAGAAGCCGCCAAGCAGCGGACCGATCACGGTTGTGACACCGAACACGGCGCCAAGCGCACCCTGGTAGCGCCCGCGGTCGCGCAGCGGGATGACTTCGCCGATCACGGCCATCGCCGTCACCATGATCGCGCCGCCGCCGATGCCCTGCAGCGCCCGTGATGCGACAAGCATGGTCATCGAACCGCTCAGGCCGCACAGCACCGAGCCGGCGAGGAAGAAGACCACCGACGCTTGGAACACCGCTTTGCGGCCGAACAGGTCACCGAGCTTGCCGACGACCGCCGTCACGATGGTCGAAGCCAGCAGATAGCTGGTGACGACCCAGGACTGGTGGCCGGCACCCCCCAGGTCGGCGACCACGGTCGGTAGCGCGGTGGCCACGATCGTCTGGTCAAGGGCGGCCAGCAGCATGCCGAGCAGCACCGCAACGAAGATGAGGTTGCGGCGCTGGGAGCCGATGCCTGCGCTACTCGATTCGGGGTTCGCGAGAGTGGCCGTCGGTGCCTGACTCGTCATACCTGCCTTCCGTGGAGTCGACGATTCCTAAGGCCATATCGTTAGACAGGCTAGAAAAGTTACATCGTCTCGCCGGACGCAGGATTACCGCGCGGGCGACCGCGAAACGCACCGTTAGGCAGAGGTGCCGCCGGGCGGCCTGGACACGCATTGGGCCAGGTAGAGCTCCTCTCCCAGCTTGCCCATCAGCTCGAGCTGGGTTTCGAGGTAGTCGATGTGGTTCTCTTCGTCGGCCAGGATCATCTCGAAGAGGTTGGCCGTCGTCGCGTCCTCCTTCTCGCGGCACATGATGATGCCGGGCTTCAGCCTCGCCATCACCTCGTACTCGATTGCGAGGTCGGCCTCGAATTGCTCCTTGACCGTCTGACCTACCCGCAACGAAAAGAGCCGCTGATAATTCGGCAGCCCGTCGAGAAGCAATATGCGGTCGGTAATCGCTTCTGCGTGCTTCATTTCATCGAAGGACTCGGCACGCGTGTGGGAGGCCAATTCGGTGAAGCCCCAGTTCTCCTGCATCTTGGCGTGCAGGAAATACTGGTTGATGGCCGTGAGCTCGCTCGTCAACTGCTCGTTGAGCAATTTCAGAACGTCGGGATCACCTTGCATGCTGGCTCCTTAGCGCCGTGCGAGTGGTCGGTGTGGTGGGCTGGTCTCGCCGGATGACAATCTAGTGCAGGCGAACGCCGGGAGTGCCGACTTCACAGTGTGCGTGGCGTGTTTCACGCGTCGCGGCAACGAGCTTCGGCGGAGCGATCGCGGAACGCCGTTACCCGTCTGGACTGGCTGCGCCAACTAAGGTTAGACTGCGCTAACACGCCGCGACGCAGTCGGATCGAGGGGAAGCGATGGGTGAGTACGATTTGCACTCACTTATTCTCGCCTGTGATTTTCATGTCGAGGATATCGACAGAATGTGGCAGTGGCTCAGTAAGCGTCGCGACAATTTGGTGTCCATCGGCGCGCATCATGTCGTCGTATACACCTCAATTTGGGAACCGGGCCGGGTGCTGGTGACAATCGGAATTCGGCACGCGCGGTCAATTCGCGACATATTGCGCTCCCCCGCCCTTTTCGAATGGTTTGATATCGCCGGCCTTGACGACATTCCGCCCATTTTTGGCGGCGAGGTCGTCGAGAAGATCGACCTCTACGCACCGTCCCCGGAGGATCACGTCGGCCGGATCGTGGTCGGCGTGATGTCGTCGGTCGATGACGTGCCGGACGCGATGACGAAGATCCACGACGGTCTCGACCGGTTCAAGCGCGGAGGCGTCCGCAAGATCTGGGTCTACCGCGCGCTCGACGATGGAGGGGAGGTGATGATCCTGCAGGAGATCGACAACGAGATCAACGCCCGCCAATGGATCGATCACCCCGATGCCGCCGCCGAATGGATGTCGCAGGCGGGCTTCGGGGCCTACCCAACGCAGTTCGTCGGCAAGTTCGCCCATCTGATGGCCATCGACGAGAAGTGATGGGTGAATAGATGTTCGTCTGCCTGTGCACCGGAGTCACCAGCCACGTGGTCGGCGAAGCCGTGGCCAACGGGGCCGCGACGTCCAAGGAAGTGGCGGCGGCCTGCGGAGCAGGCGCCGACTGCGGACGCTGCAGGCGCACCGTGCGGGCGATCATCGAGGCGCACTTCGCGAAGAACGGCACGCCTTCGGCCGCGCGGCGCTAATCCAACAACTGCCGGATTCGTTCGACACAGAAGCCGACGAGTTCGACGTCATCGGTGAGCAACCCCTCAGCGCGAAACCGGGCTTCCAGCCGAGACACCGGGCAGGCCAGGGCGAGGGCGGCGAGCATCTCGTTGAACCGTAGATTGCGCACCGGCAGGCCCGACAGTTGCTGATAGCGCTCGATCGTCTCCTCGCGGCCCGGTGTGCCCTCCAGCCGCGGGAAGCCCTGGTATTCCGACATCGCCCAGTCGGTGACGAGCAGCCAGGCAAGGTCGGCTTCGTGGTCGCCGATGTAGGCGATCTCCCAGTCCACCACCGCCGCGACCTCCAACTGCGGGCCGTAGAGGATGTTGGACAGCCTGCTGTCTCCCCAGCACAGTCGGAGGTGGTCGGCCTCATAGATGTTGTCCTGCAACCATTTCGCCGCGGCCGCCAGCTCGGCGCGCGGTTCGCACGACGTCGCCCACCGCAGCATGTCGGAGTAGTAGTCGACGATCTGCTCAACGGGTTGTCCGCCGCGATCTGGCATCAGCAGTTTGTCCAGCTTCAGCGCGCGCCAGTCCAGCGCGTGGACGTCGGCGATGGCCTGCACACAACCCCACCACATGGCGGCGCGCTGCTCGGGTGACTGCATCGAGGTACATGCCTGCGGAGTGATAGGACGGCACGTCGCCGGGGCCGCCGACCGTCGGCAACTGTTCCATCACGAAGTAGGGCGTGCCGAGCGCGTCGTCGCCGCGGTCCAACCAGCACACCGCGGGAACTGTGACCGAGGTGTGCGCAAGCCGGTTCATCACAAGCACCTGGCGCAGCAGGTCGTAGTCCGGAAAGATCTCGATCTGCGGGGGCCGACGAAAGACCAACCGCCTCAACATGGTTGGGTAACCACCGGCGTCGTCGACCTCCAGTTCGAACAGGAATGTCTCGGTCGAGAAGCCACGGTCGGTGCCGCGCCAGTTGACGATACGTGCCGCCTCCGCGCCGGGAATCCGCTGACGGAGGATCGGCTCGAGCAGCGCGGCGACCTCGTCGGCGCCGGGCCTGTGCGATGCCGCCACGTTACGAGCTTGCCCTCCCCCGCTTGTCGGTGAACGCCGCCAGTGCGTCGGCGTTGGCGGCGGCACCCATCAACTCTGCAAAGTGGGCGTTCTCCCGTTCGGTGGCGGCCTCGATACCGGACCGGGACGGCTCCGCAATCGTCTGCTTGACCGCCATCAGGCTCGGGATCGGCCGGGTGGCAAGGATTTTGGCGTGCCGGCGCGCCTCGGGAAGCAGCTCGTCAGGTGCGCAGACCCGCCACACCAGACCCATGCGCAGCGCCTCCTCTGCGCTCACCCACTCCGAGGACATCAGCAGCCACGCCGCGTTCTGCCTGCCGACGAGCTGCGGCAGCAGGTACGACGACGCGGCCTCCGGTGCGACACCGAGGCTGGTGAACGGGCATTTCAGCCGTGCCTCCGACGACATGAACACCAGATCTGCATAGCCGAGAATCGTCGTGCCGATGCCGACCCCGAGTCCGTTGACCGCGCAAATCAGCGGCTTGGGAAAGTCGGCAAGCGCGTCGATCATGGAACTGAAATGGCTGCCCGTTTCGGCCATCCCCGGATCGGCGATGCGCGCCTGCATCTCCTTGAGGTCGTTACCCGCGCTGAATGCCCGGCCATTGCCGGTCAGCAGTACGACCGCCACCTCGGGATCGTCTGCCGCGGCCCGGATCGCGTCCGCGGTCGCCTCGTAGAGCGCCTCGTTGAAGGCATTGAGCGCCTCCGGGCGGTCGAGGGTGAGCGTCCGCACCCTGTTCTCGTCATCGATCTGGAGGGTCATCGCGAAACCTTCGGCCTTTCGTCGAACGGGCTTCGATAGACATAGCGGCTCGTCGGCACCGTGTCGACGTTCTCATTGGCCCCGAAGGCCGCGGTGCTGGCGACCATGCGTTCCATCCTGTCGCGCAGATCGTCGTCATCGGCCGCGCCGAAGAACGCGTGCAGGTCAGACATCGCCTCCGAAGGGAAAAGTTCCTCGACGATCGCCGAAATGGTGGGCGCGCCAGGTGTCAACGTCCGCACCACGGCGTTCTGCGTGTAGCCGAACGTCGACTGCGTCTCGATCGCCACCGGCGTGTGGTCGATGTGCCAGCGGGCCAGCCATGTCGCCTCGTCGAGGTGGGCCGGCCTGCGAAGCAGTGCCACGTTGGCCAGACCTGGCGTGC
>JBKPSU010000047.1:0-44902 GCA_046735135.1 Actinomycetota bacterium | reverse complement strand
GCTGGCCAAACACCTGTTCTCGCGCTGGGGCGTATGGGCGGTGTTCTTCGGTCGGTTCATCGCACTTCTCCGTATCCTTGCCGGCCCGCTCGCCGGTGCCCTTCGGATGCGCTACCCAAAGTTCTTGGCCGCCAACGCCACCGGAGGATTGATCTGGGCGGGCGGCACCACCGCTGTGGTCTACTACGCGGGCCTTGCGGCGGAACGGTGGCTGTCGCGCTTCTCGTGGATCGCATTGGTCATCGCCATCGCCGTCGGCATCGCGATGACATTCTTTCTACGCGAACGCACTTCGCGACTGATCGCTGAACTCGACGAAAAGCACGACTGGGAAACGCTGCGCGACCCGGACCCCATGTGAGCTAGCGTTCGGCATCCTGCGGCTGCCACCTGCCGAATGCTGTCGGAATTCCGCACCTGCTCTTCAGTTCACAGCCGATTTTCCAATAGGGACGCGGAAGTTCGCGACTCGTTGACGGCGATGCGGGTGACTGAGTGGCCCCATCCCCGCCCAATGCCCGTGGGGCCACTCAGCCTGCTTATGGGATTCACGACCGCCCCTGCCGGTCCCAGGCCAGGGAGAACCGGCTGGGGGCGGCATATTTACCACGGAGACAATATAAGCAAGAAATAGAAATAATTGCAACTAAATGGCTATAAGTTCCGTTAAGTTCTCTCAAGCGTGGCCCGCAGCGCAAGCAAGCTCCATCGAAATGCTCGACCAGCCAATCATCGAACATCGCCGCGCGAGCGGTGGGAGACTGATGCAGGCACCAGCGGACATTGGAGGCGGCGATGGCGATGGTGTACGTGGTGACAGCGGGTCGCGCAGACACCTACCGTATTGAGCGGGTTTACCTCGACCCTGACGAGGCGCATCGGTTTGCCCATGATTACAACGGCACTGCGCCCAACGAGCCTGTTCAGGTGGAGGAGTGGGAGAGCGGTGCTCCGCCAGGGGTCTACGACGGGCCGTATTGGCGGGCGGAGTGGTGGGCGCGGGTGCCGGTCAGCAAGCGCCGCGGAGAGCTGCGGCGTACCCGCGACGGTGAGCGCTTCGACGACTTCGACATTCGCCAGGGATGGTGGACCGGGGACGCCCTGCCTGAGGCCACGGTGGTACGCCGTGAAGTGGCCGGCGTGCCGAAGGTCGAGGTGGTGGGGCTATCCAGAGACAAAGTCGAGGAACTCTTCTGGGTCACGATCACCCAAGTCAGGGCCGACCTGGCTGGCGTGCCCAAGAAGTGATTTCCGGTCGCCTAGAAAAAAATAGAAAAAACTTGGCATGGCGGCTCGACATCGCGGTCCGTGGGACTGCATGATCCGTTCATGGACGGGGAAGCGCTGGAACAGCTCGGCCGTCACGTTGTGAGCAGACGTGTCGCGCTGGGCTATCGCACACGCATCGAGCTGGCCAACAGCCTCATGTTCACTGTGCGCACCCTCGCTGATATCGAAAACGGGGTGCGCAGGGCCAGCCCGGGTACCTACGCCATGCTGGAAAACAAGCTCGGGTGGGCGCCGGGCAGCATAGACACCGTTCTCACCGGCGGAGAGCCCAAAGAACTAGTCGTCACGATGGACCGCAAGAGTCCCGCGCCGGTATCGCACCCCGTCGATGACGCGCTGTCGCGTGCATCCACCGAGGAGCTGTTGATGGAGCTACGACGCCGCATCATCGCTCCTCGCCAACGACGCCATGAGCGGTGGGAGGACTGGGACGACGGTCTCGATCCATACGGGGAGCGGTAAGAGGAAAGGCGGACTTGAAACCGCCGACTAGCGGTGCCACCTCGACCATGCCGCCTGCTTCGTGGTGCCGGCAACACCCGCGACATCGCCCCACGACAGGGATTCGGCCAGGGTCCGCGCCGACACTCCCAAACACTCGCCCAGGTACTGACTGAGCCTGAGCAACACCTGGAACGCCGCCGGGTCGCTGTCGTCGGCGAGCGCGCTGAGCAGCCTGCGCACCTCGGCCTCGATATCGCTCGGGTCTCGGCTCATGCCAATCGGACCTCGCAAACGCCATCAGGGTCGTCGAAGCCCCGCGTCCAGGACGTCTCGAGCCAGTGCCACGTGGCTTCCTTTGTCGCGGGCCGGTACTCGGCCGTGTACAACGTGCCGAAGCCCGTTTCGAACTGATCGTTGCGCAAGGGCGGTGCCAGCATCGCCGCGACCACTTGCCCGCTCGACGGATCACCCGTTCGCATTTCGTCCAATCGGGCAAGTCGTCCGACACTGTTGAATCGAGCGGCGTGGGAGGGATGCTCGACCTGATCGAGTCGGTGGTTGGTCGTCGCGTGAAGTGCACTCACCTCCGCAGGCTGGCCCGGCGTGACGAAAACGGTCGCGTGTCCGCCTGCACTGTCGAGCAGAGCGACGTTGTAGGACTGCGAAATTGGGATCCGCCGTAGTGCGCTGACCGCCTGCTCGACGGTGGCGCAGGTCTCCAGCACGTAGCGCAGGACGATGGGGATACCGAAGCCTTCGCCGGCATCGGGGCGGCCGCCGAACGTCAGCGAGACCGCGAGCCCGTCGTCGTTCATTCCGTCCAGCAGTCCCCAGAGCATGTCGCTGGTGCCGATCACTCGACGGCGTCCGGAGTAATCAGTGGACGCAATGACGGCTTCGAAGAGCGCCGGGTCGTAGTCGTAGTTGCGCACCAGTGTCGGCTGTTCGCCAGGGAGCACGACTTGGGAACAGCCAACGGCGAACGCGGGAAGACGCCACATCGACAGCATCCGTGCGGCGACGGGATCGTCGTCGCTGACGCGGCACAGGCGCTCCCAGGTCGGCACCAATTCGGGAAGGTAGCGGGTGAGCGCATCGCGGCACTCCTTCAGCGACGGCCGGGCGGCCAGCCCTTCCCGGGTGTACCAGCTGCGGTAGGCCGGCCAGGTCGCGTCATACAACGCCCGCCAGCGGGGTCCGGGTTCGGCTTCTCGGTAGGCGTGCACCGTGATGAAGCGGTCGCCGTCGACTACGGCGGCGCGTGCCGAGTCTGTGGCAGGCGGGTGGGCGGCGGCCCAGCGCAACCCGTAGGTGACCCACTCCCGCCAGTGGCTGTCGGGCGAGGGAAGGGTCAATGGGGCGGCAGCCTCGAGGACGGTGTTCATGCGTCAAGGTTTACTTGACGCTCGCTTGGCCGTCAAGTTTTCCTTGACGGGGTGTGAATGGGCTTCTACGCGTTCACGCTGGCCGCCGTAATCGCCGTCGTCACCTTGGCTACCGTGCCCGCGCATGTACCGGGCGTCGATGACGTTCGCTCCGATACTCGTGGTAAGCAGTGAAATAGGCACTGGCACAATCGGAGTCGGAGCGCTTGACTGAAACCATGGCCGAGGTTGATCTGCACACCCAAGTGGCGATCATCGGAGCGGGCCCCGCCGGGATGCTTCTCTCGCACCTGCTCGCCGCGGACGGCGTCGAGTCGATAGTGGTGGAAACACGCTCGGAGGAGTACGTCGCGTCCCGAATACGCGCAGGCATCCTCGAGCAGTCCACCGTGGATCTGCTGCGGAGTTGCGGGCTCGGCGAGCGGTTGGAGCGTGAGGGGGACCAGCATCGCGGTATCTATCTGCAGTGGCCCAGCGAGCGTCACCACATCGACTTCGTCGACCTGATCGGGCGTTCGGTTTGGGTCTACGGCCAGACGGAGGTGCAGAAGGATCTGATCGACGCACGAATCGCGGCGGGTCAGGAGATCTACTATGAAGTCACCGACACCGAGCTGCACGACGTCGAAACCGACTGTCCCTCGGTGACTTTCACCGACGCTGACGGGCGTCAGCGCGTGGTCATAGCGGAGGCCGTGGTCGGTTGCGACGGGTCGTTCGGGCCCAGCCGCGAGCAAGTGCCATCGCACATCCGCCGACACTGGGAGCGGGTCTATCCGTATTCATGGTTCGGCATACTCGCCGATGTCGCCCCCTCGACCGACGAGCTGATCTACGCCTGGCACGGCGACGGATTCGCATTGCATTCGATGCGCTCGGCCACGGTCTCCCGCTTCTACCTTCAGGTGCCAAACGGCACAAGACTCGAAGAGTGGTCCGACGACCGGATCTGGGAAGCGCTGGCAACTCGACTCGGGCACGGTCAGGACGGCTGGGAGCTCACCACAGGGGACATCACCGACAAAAGCGTGTTGCCTATGCGGTCGTTCGTTCAGACTCCGATGCGGCATGGCCGCCTCTTCCTAGCCGGCGATGCCGCCCACATCGTCCCGCCGACGGGCGCCAAGGGTCTCAACCTCGCGGTCGCCGACGTCGCTCTGCTCGCTCCCGCACTTGTCGACTTGGTCGGCGAAAACGACCACCGTCTCGCCGTCGACTACTCCGACATCGCGTTGCGACGCGTCTGGCGGTGCACCCACTTCTCCTGGTGGATGACCACAATGCTGCACAAGGGCGACGACCCATTCGACGAGCAGTTGCAGCTCTCTCAGCTGCGATGGGTCACCTCGAGCGAGCCAGGCGCAGCGGGTTTGGCGGAGAACTACGCCGGTCTGCCCATCGGCTTTTAACACTCGGCTACCTCGGGTGCACTAGTTTGCCGAATGACCCAATGCCGAGGCGCTAGGGGCGAATGATGCTTCCTGATCAGACATTTCAACTGCGAGGGGTATTTTCATGATCATCGCCGTCGGCCTGTACCAGGGATTCACCGCCCTGGACGCCATCGGTCCCTACGAGATACTCACGCACCTGCCTGACGCGGAGACCGTGATCTGCGCAGAGACCGCAGGCGTGGTCGACGACCACAACGACCTGGTGCACCTGCGCGTCGACAAGTCCTTTGCCGATGTGCCCCGGCCCGACGTGCTGCTCGTGCCCGGCGGTCCCTGCGCCGGGCAGTTGGCCGCTGATGGACATCCGATTGTGGATTGGATCCGTCAGGCACATCCGCACACTGCGTGGACCACCTCGGTATGCACCGGCGCACTAATGCTCGGCGCCGCCGGACTGCTCAAGGGATTGCCCGCCACCACACACTGGAGCGCCTACGACGAACTAGCCTCCTACGGCGCCAAACCAACCGAGCTACGCGTCGTCACCTCCGGGCGCATCGTGACCGGTGCGGGGGTCTCGGCCGGGATCGACCTCGCGCTCAATCTCGCAACGGATATCGCCGGACCCGAAATCGCGCAGACCATTCAGCTCGCCATCGAATACGATCCCCATCCGCCATTCGATGCCGGCGCGCCGTCCAAGGCGCCGAAGGCAATCTACGACATGGCCGTTGCGGCCCTCGGCAATTGAGCGTTTGACGACGCTGGACGCGAGCCCGGACGACAGCTACTGGCAGCGGGCCTTCATGTCTCGAAGCGGCTGGCGGATGCCCGCAAGGTCGGACTGAACCTGGGGGTTGCTCGCCATGTAGTTCTTCACGTCGTTGCGCATTTGATCTCTCGGTTGGCCTTTCAGGCTCGAGAAGAAGGCGTTGACGTCGGGATGGGTGAACATATACCCAGCGGTGGCCGCTGCAACTTGGGACCTGAGCTGTTCGAAGTCACCCGCCGAACAACCCGGTGCCGGCGGCGGCGGTGGTGCTGGAGGGTCAGCGAGCGCGGTCGGAGCGCCACCGACGAGAAGCGCGCTTGCGATCGTCGCAGCACCCAATGCGGCAGCTGCAGTGTGACGGGTGATACGGGCTAGGGGGATCATGGTCAATCTCCTGAACTCTCGATGCTCAGTGGGAAACGTTTGTGCGGTAGGCGAATTGGGTTTGAACGAGCGCGCGGTCGAGCTGCTAGCGGTGTCCGCCACCGCCACCGCCACCACCGCCCCCGCCGACCGATCCTCCGCCGGCGGCCCCGATTCCCCCTGCTATACCCGACGCCGCGAAGAGCGCCGCGACCGTTGGTTTCAAGATTCGCATGGCGGATCCTCTCTATACCGCACCGGAATTCGGCTGGACGGAAGGTACCTCTCCGACGGCGCTACCGGTTGAGATTCAGCAACACCCACAGCAGCTACCCAGAATCGCCGGCACCAACAACTGCCGCGGAGTCTTGCCCGATGTCGATTCACCGCTAGACGCACCGTGACCGGTGCCGGTGTTTCTGCGGACTGCTGGAGTCGATGCGGTGACGGGCTGGCATAGTCAGAATCTATTGCGACAGAAGGAGAAGACGATGTCAGTCACAGTGATCCTCGAGCTAAGATTCAAACCCGAATCGGTGGCCGACGGACGCGAAGTCATGGGCAGAGCGCTTCAAGACACGCGCGCGTTCGACGGCAACCTGCGAACCGACGTGCTCGTCGACGAGGACGACGAAGCGCACTGGCTGATCTACGAACTCTGGGACACGGTCGATCATGACGAGGCATACCGCCGGTTCCGGGCCGGCGAAGGAAAACTGACCCAGCTGCCGCCGTTGCTCGCGTCGGCTCCGGTCAAGACGAGGTACAGCACGACCGATGTCTGAGTGCTCATTGATTCGCTTTGGTGGTTCGGGGTACCCCACCCTGATGTTGAACCGTGCAACTACAGTCGCCGCCCTGCTCGCGGCCCCTGTCGCCGTATTGGCTGGCTGCAATTCCAACCAGACGAGCAGCGAACAAACGACTACGACGACGACGACGGCCTCAGGCGCGTCCGGCCAGTCCATCAAGGCCGAGCTGAAGACGGCCGACGGTAAACCGGTCGCCAACGCGACGATCGACTTCGGTAACGGGTACGCGACGGTGACCGTTGAGACTGTCGCAGGCGGGATCTTGTCGCCGGGTAGCCACGGAATGCACATCCACTCGGTGGGCAAGTGCGAGGCCAACTCCGTCGCTCCGACCGGCGGCCCTCCAGGCGACTTCGATTCCGCCGGAGGCCATCTGCAGGTCGGCGGTCGCACCGAGCATCCGGCGAGCGGCGACCTGACACCTCTGAATGTTCGCAAGGACGGCTCCGGGAAGGTCGTCGCGACCACCGACGCGTTCACCGCGAACGATTTAAAGGGGCCTGAAGGAAGCGCGCTGATAATTCATCAGGGTCCTGACAACTTCGCCAATATCCCGCAGCGGTACACCCACGACGGTGTGCCGGGTCCGGACGCCGAGACGCTGGCGACGGGCGACTCCGGTGGGCGGGTGGCCTGCGCAGTCCTCGCACCGGCCAGCACCACCTCCACCACATCGGTCTCCACGAGCACGTCAACCGTCACCGAGACGACGGGTGCGCCGGTAGCGCCTGCCACCAGTCCGACAACGACGTCGCCGTCACCGACGACCAGCCCAACGACGGCCACCACGACGCCGTCAACGTCGGCGACCACCACGCCGTCATCACCGGCCGCGCCCCCTGGCGGCTGAGCCCGTCGTCAATCCAGACACCCCGCCGTCTAGAGGCACCCATCCCGAGTACTGGGTTGGATTGAGGACGGGGGGAACGCTCGAAGAGGCGAATCCGGAGGTGGGGTGTGATCCGTTCGAAAATCCTCGGAAAGACTGCGGCTGGACTGTTCGCCGTGGTCACGCCACTGGGAATCGCGGTCGGCGGCGCGGCGTCGGCGTCCGCGGATCCCGGTCTGTGCGTGAACGGTCCATTCGGCTACGCGCAAGCGTGTGTCCAAGCGCCGGGCTGGGTCGGCTGGTACGACGGCCCGCAGTGGCGCGGCGGCTGGGGCCACGGTGACGGCGACGACCAAGGCGAGGACGATTAGTCGTCATCGGCTGCACAACGTGCTCTCGAACGGTCGCTGAGCTCGTAGTATTCGCGCTGTGGCGCGTCGAATGGCGTTTCGCCATGGGCGCTCGGTACTGAAGGCCGAGCTGGCTTCGATCAGGCTCAGCGACCCTGATGTCGACGCCGGCGACATCAGGCTGTTCACCCTGCCGCTGGTGGTGCGCGCGGCGGGATTGGCGCTCATCGGCGTCGTCCCGCTGCTCGTGGTGCGCAACGGCGCCGTCGAGAACTCGCCGGTGGTGTGATCTCTTGCGGCAGTTGGGTTTTGGCGACGGTCGCCGGTCCGTTCGAGGCCACCCGCATGCTCACGATTCTGTTGAACGAGTGGCTGCCGGCCACCGTCGACGGGATGCCGCGCAGCCAGGTGATCGCCGACCTTGTGCCGCCGAGTGCGCGTTGGTGGGTCGCATTCGGTCCGTTGCCTGTCATTGCTGCCATCTGGGCCTATCAGGCCAACGCCATGGCGGGTTCACGCAATTGCGGGAATTCCTGGCCGACGACGATCGCATTGACAGCTCTCCGGCGTAGTAAGGAAGGGCGGGTGTCGTCATGCCCCGCCCCGCCACCTGTCGGAGAGTAGGGGAATTCCGTTGCGCATCATCACCGTCGAAGAGCACTTTCAACATCCTGAGGCCGTGGCCCGCGTCCTTGAGCTGTCGGACCCGCCGTCCGTCACGCCCGACGCCGGGTTCGCTTCGTTCCTTCGGGACTTCGCGCCGGACAAGGAGTCCGCCGAACGGCTGGCGGGCAAGCGACTTGCGCACATGGACGAGGTCGGCATCGACACCCAGGTGGTTTCGCACGGCGCGAACAGCCCGAGCAGCCTGGACCACCCCGACGCCGTCGAACTATGTCGCAAAGTGAATGATGCTCTCGCAGAGCAGATTTCGCAGCACCCGACGCGGTTCCGGGGGTTCGCCACCATCCCGCTGCACGATCCGGCCGCGGCGGCCGACGAGATGCGACGATGCGTCAACGAACTCGGCTTCGTCGGCACCCTCGTGATGGGAACCTGCGGCGGATTGTTTCTCGACGACGAGCGCTTCGACCCCGTACTTGCCGCCGCCGAGGACGTCGACCTGCCGATCTACGTCCACCCGGGAGTCCCGCCGAACCCGGTGTCGAGGGCGTACTACGCGGGCAATTGGCCGACAGCAATCGAGTTCCTGTTCTCCTCACCGGGTTTTGGTTGGCACGCCGAGGCCGGCATCCACGTTTTGCGGATCATCCTGTCGGGGGCGCTGGATCGCCATCCCGGCCTCAAGCTGCTCAGCGGTCACTGGGGCGAACTCGTCGCCGGCTGGCTCGAGCGACTCGACGAGACAATCGGCTGGGCCGACCATCTGGATCGTCCCGTCAGCGAGTACTACCGCGAGCATGTGTGGATAACGCCGTCGGGTCTGTACAGCCAGAATCAGCTGAAGTTCTTTCTCGCTGAAGTCGGTTCAGAGCGGATCATCCATTCCGAGGACTTCCCGTACGTCGTCCGCGACAACGTAACGAGCTTTCTCGAACAAGCAGGCCTCACCGACGACGAACGCAGCGCCATCGCGCACGGCAACGCGGAAAAACTGATGCGGATCTGATCGCTAGCGTGCCGAAATCACGTCAGCGGCTGAACCTGCGCTGGCACGACCGGTGCTGACGGGCCGGGCAGAGGCGGCGGTCCGGGAAGTATCTGGGCCGCCGCCGTTCCCAGGTGTGCCGAGGGCGACGAACCCGCTAGGGGCGCCGACAGCGGAGCGGGCGTCGGCGTCGAGGGCGTCTGCGGTGTCGGGGTGGCCGAGGCGGCCGCCTGGTCCGCGACCCAGCTGGCCTGGAGTTTGTTCGCGACGAACGCCGCTCCCTCGTCGACCGTGCCGGTCTCTGCGTACAGATTGTGGACGGAGAAGCTCTTACCCGTTGGGTCGCAGACCAGGTCGTTGTCGACGCACAGGTCGACGGTCTTGGAGACATACCGAGGGCCGATGACGATCGACGGATCGTTGATCGCCTTCATGAATCGTGGCGACGGCTTCCCGAACAGGGCGACCGCGGTGACGTGGTCTGCCACTTCGGGTGGCATCGGCGCGGGCACATCCAGCGCCGAGATGCCATCGGGCACCACGTTCGCGGTGACGAAGCCCATCACTGCCGCGCCTTGGGAGAAGCCGCCGAGCACCATTTTGGTGGTCGGGCAGTTCGTGACCGTGGAAACGATGTGTGCGCGGGCATCGTAGATGCCGTCGATGGCGGTCGCGAAGTCCATGGCGGCGGGATAGTCGACTGCGTACACCCCCAGCGATTTGGCGCCGATGCGGGATCGCAGTGAGTCGACGAACGCGTCGCCGGTCGGCCCGAGGCCGGGCAACTCGGTGGTGCCGCGGGCGAACACGACTTCCGCGTCAGGGCACGGCGCCGCGTTCGCAGACGGCATCGGCCCAGCGTGCAGGGCCGCGGTCGCAGCTACCACTGCTCCCACGGAACCCGCGAGTCCCAATTTTCCCACCGGCCAATGCTGTCACGCCCAGGCGGAATGCACTCCGGAAGTGTCTAAGGGTTTGGACACAAAACGCCTGCCGATCTCTCAGAGTCCAGAGGCCTTTTACGGCTCAGTCGACTGGGAGCGACGCGGCCACCTGTGCCAGCGCCTCCAGGTGATCATCGACCGTTTTCAGCCCGGCGCCCATTGTGTTGACCGAGACGTGCGAAGCGCCCGCGTCGGCCCACTGTTTGAGCTCCCCGAGAGCTGCGTCGCTGTCACCACGCCAATTCACGCGGCCCTCCATGCCGACGGCCGCAGGATCTCGGCCGGCGTCAGCCGCCGCGCGTCCGACGACGGCACGGGCCTCGTCGAGCTTGGCGCCAGGCCTCATCATCGGGAACCATCCGTCGGCCAACTGGCCTGCTCGCTTGTAGCCCGGTGACGACGCCGCTCCGATCCATACCGGAATCGGTTGCTGCACGGGCATCGGCGCCAGACCGGCGCCGGTCACCTTGTGGAACTCGCCGTCGAACGTCACCGTCTGCTCAGTCCAGAGGCGACGCAGTAAGTGGATCTGCTCGGCTGACCTCTTTCCGCGATTACCGAAATCCTCGCCGAGCGCTTCGTACTCGACGGCATTCCACCCCACGCCGATGCCAAGGCGCAGACGTCCGCCGCTGAGCAGGTCGACCTCGGCGGCCTGTTTGGCGACCAGGGCGGTCTGACGCTGCGGCAGGATGATCACGCCGGTGACCAGCTCCACCTTCTGGGTGACGGCGGCCAGATACCCGTACATGACGAAGGGTTCGTGAAACGTCGTTTGCACGTCGTACGGCCCGTTCCAGCGGGTGTGAACTGCCGGGTCGGCACCGACGACATGGTCGTAGGACAGGATGTGGGTGAACCCCAGCTCCTCGACACGCTCGCCGTAGGCGCGCACAGCACCGGGATCGCCGCCGAGTTCCGTCTGCGGGAACGTCACTCCCACTCGCATGTGTCAGTCCTTCCGGCGGTGCTGTCCTCGGATACCTATGACACCGGGTGTGCTCGCGGCATTCCCGAGACATCATGGCTGAATGAGCGATGATCGTGACTACCCGCAGATGGCCGCCGCGCGCGGACGCATCGAGCCTGCGCCGCGGCGGGTCCGCGGCTTTCTCGGCCATGAGATGGTTTTCGACACCACCTCGGCCCGCTACGTCTGGGAGGTGCCGTACTACCCGCAGTACTACATCCCCCTCGCCGACGTCCGTGCGGAGTTTCTGCGCGACGAGGACCATCCGCAGAAGGTGCAGTTCGGACCGTCGCGGTTGCAGTCGTTAGTGGGCGCAGGCCAGACGCACGAGTCGGCGGCGCGGGTGTTCGACGAAGGCGGTCCGGTCGCGGGGCTGGTGCGCTTCGAGTGGGATCGGTTGCGCTGGTTCGAAGAGGACGAACCGATCTACGGCCATCCGCGCAATCCGTATTCACGCGTCGACGCACTGCGCTCACACCGCCACATCTGTGTGCAGCTCGACGGCGTCGTGCTGGCTGACACTGTCGCGCCGGTGCTTTTGTTCGAAACAGGTTTGCCGACAAGGTATTACATCGATCCGACGGATGTGGCCTTTGAGCACCTCGAGCCGAGTTCCACCGAGTCGCTGTGCCCGTACAAGGGGACGACATCGGGTTACTGGTCCGTGCGGGCCGGCGACACACTGCATCCCGACCTCGCCTGGACGTATCACTACCCGCTGCCCGCCGTCGCCCCGATCGCGGGCATGGTGGCGTTCTACAACGAGAAGCTCGACATCGTCGTCGACGGCGTTTCGCTTGGCCGCCCCAAGACGCAGTTCAGCTGACGTGGCGTCGACAACTAGGTATCCCGGTTCGCCGCGGTGAGTTGATCGGCGACGAACTCGCTCGAGAGCCGGTGCCATTGCCGCCACCGGCGGACCATGTAGTGGCCCGCGCCGTCGAAGCCCACCCACTGCGCCTTGACCCCACGCTGCTGAGCGCGGGCCACCTGCGTGCGGGATGCTCGCGGGTCGGTCCAGGTGTCGGCGGTGCCATGCATGACGAGCAGGCGAGTGCCGGCCGGGATGAGGTCGCCGTCGTTACCGACCCACCATGGGGCCAGCGCAACGACTGTGCCGACATCACCTCGGGCCGCAAGGTGCGCGGCGACGCGTCCACCCATGGAATGGCCGACGACCGCGATGCGCGCCGGTTCGAATCGGTCGCGCGCGCTCTCGAGAACCGCCTCCGCATCACGCAGCGCATCCAGTCGCGGACTGTTCCAGCCGCGAAACCGGTACTGCACCCGCTCGACCGCGACAACGGGACCGAGGCGCCGTCGCAGCGCCGCGGCGAAGAACGCCATCCTCAGGTTCGCCAACTGCCAGCGCCGCGAATGGCGGTCACTGCGCAGCTTGCCGCCGGGCAGGACCAGCACACAGCCGCCGTCAAATTCATCCATCCCCATGAACGCTATTCGGCGCCGCGCAACCGCTGGATGGCCCCGCCGGCTACGTCCAGGTCACCGAACGTGAAACCATGAGAATCCGAGGCAAGGATATTCGCAGTGGCTACACGCTCGGCGATCGGAGGATCCTGGTGGCACGCATTGAACCGACTGACGCTTTCGCCGGGATATCCACGGTTGACCTGGGTCAGGGCGACCGCATCAATCTCGGCGTCGCCGGCATCATGTCCCGCCTGCCCGATGTGGCGGCCGCCGTCGGCGGCGTCACCGCCGCAGTGCGCGAGACGGGTGGGTTGCCGCCACGGCTGATGGAACTGGTCCGGTTGCGCATCGCTTTTCACAACCAGTGCCGCAGCTGCATGTCGGTCCGCTATCAGAGCGCGATCGACGACGGGCTCACAGAGGACGCGGTGTGTTCGCTCGAGCGACCCGCCGAGGCGCCAGATCTGACGGAGGCCGAGCGCGCTGCACTGAGATTCGCCGACCTGTTCGCCACCAACCACCTCGCCATCGATGACGCGGTCTACGGCGAGCTGCGCAACCACTTCAGCGAGGACCAACTCGTCGCACTGGGGCTGCACTGCGCCCTGTGCGTCGGGCTGGGACGCCTCGCCGCGACATGGCACGTCGTCGACGACCTGCCGGACGAGTTCCGCGGGGACACGGATACACCGCTTGCGCCGTGGAGCGCGAGTTCCGTTGTCGCGTCCGGCTAGTCGCGCCGACGGAAGCTCACCTCCCGCTAGCGTTCGATCACCGAGATCGAGTTGTCTGCGTAGTTGACGACCCAGGCGGTGTGGGTGGACGGGGCGCGGCAACGGTCTGCGGGCCGTCGCGAACCTCGACGGTGTCAGTCACCGCCCGCTTCTGCGAGTCGATGATCGACACCGTGCCTGCGCCGTTGTTGGTGACGTAGACCGTATGCGCGTCGGAGTCGACGGTGGCCGCGCTCGGCCGGGCCCCGACGGGGATCGTCTGCGTGACCGAACGGCTGTCGAGGTTGAGCACCGACACCGAACCGTCGTCGGTGTTGGGCACGTAGGCTGTGCGCGTGGGCGGGTCGAGCGCCACATCGTTTGGATTGCGCCGCACCGGGATTGTCTGGACGATCACCGATTTCGCCGGATCGACGATGGAGATCGCGGCCCTCCCTCGTTCTGACACGTATAGGAGGTGGCTCGTCGGATCGACACCCATCTTGCCTGGCCTGCTGCCGACTTTGATTGTCCCTGTGAGGGTTTGGGATCCGGTGTCGATCACCGAGACCGTATCGTCTGCCGAGTTCGCGACAAAGGCCTTACGGGTCGACGTGTCGATCTCGATGCCTTCAGGGGCGTTACCGACGGGGATGGTCCCGGTCGTCGATCCTGTCGCGATATCGACGACTGACACAGAGTTCCCGCTTGTGACGTAGGCGGTCTGCGTCGTCGGATCGACGGCCACGAAGCCGGGTGCCGGTCCCACCTTGATGGTGGCGACGCGCGATGTGGAGTCGGCGACGTAGAGCGAGTCGTCGCCCTGGCTGGTTACGTACGCCCTGTGCGTGGACGAATCCGTTGCGACGTCGGGCATCGGGCCTGCGCCGAGGCCGAAGGTCGTCGCGACCATGGGCGCACCCAGAGGCTCGTCGGCGGATGCGATTCCCTGCGCTGTCAGGCTCATCACGAGCAGACCGGCTGCGAAACCGATAGCCCTCTCCATGACGTCCCCCCGGGTCGATGGCATATCGCCGTGGCAGAGAGTCTGCCAGTCGACGGCTTGGCCGTAGGGGTCTTCCTGCAATCTCCACCGAATCTCCACCCGGCCTCCAAGCGACGACGTGCGTGCTCGACGCAGCATGAGTACGTCATTCAAGAGCGAGCGTCGGCTCGCCCGAACAGGGGTTCTCATGAAGAAGATGATCGGTTCCGCGCTCGTCGGTACGGGCCTCGCAGCAGCTGCGCTGACGCTGTCGGCGACGGCGCATGCCGAATCCGCTGCCATCACCATCGGTCAGCTGGAAGCGCAGGGATTCAACGTCAAGATCGATCGGATCGGCAGCGCACCGCTGAACCAGTGCGTGGTCACCGACGTGCGCAACCCGCGAGACCGAACGGAGCTCGTCCGCGTCCGTGGACGTGCGGGCGACCGCGACTTCATCCCCGTCGTTGTCGAACGGACGATCACGGTGTCGCTCGACTGCTCGCGCTGATCGGCTCACGATCTCAGAACTTGTTGATAACAAGCCGATCACGTGCCGCGCTGCGTCTCGAGACCTCATCGGTGTCGCTGTTAACTTGCGGGAGCAAGCCCCGAGACGGGATGAGGTGTGGTGGCGGTGTTCGTGGTGGGACGAGAAGTCAGCAGAGTCTTCCGGACGTGGACGCGCGCGTTCGCCGTGCTGTCGGCAGTCTTGGTATCGTTGGCGGCCATGGTGATTCACGCGCCGACGGCGTCGGCGTATTCGCGCAAGGGCCTACCGGTGGAGTACCTGGAAATCCCATCGGCCTCCATGGGTCGCGACATCCGCGTGCAGTTCCAGGGCGGCGGCCCGCACTCGGTCTATCTGCTCGACGGTCTGCGCGCGCAGGACGATGCAAGTGGCTGGGACGTCAACACCGAGGCGTTCGAGTGGTTCTACCAGTCGGGAGTCTCGATCGTTATGCCCGTCGGCGGGCAGTCCAGCTTCTACTCGGACTGGTACCAGCCCGCAGCGGGCAGTTCGGGTACCACCACCTACAAATGGGAGACCTTCCTTACGCAGGAGCTGCCCACCTGGCTCGCGGCCAACAAAGGACAGGATCCGGCGCGCAATGCCGTTGTCGGACTGTCGATGTCGGGCAGTGCGGCGCTGACGATGACCATCTGGCATCCGAACCAGTTCATCTTCGCCAGCTCGCTGTCGGGATTCCTCAATCCCTCCAACGGTCTCTGGCCGACTCTCATCGGTATCTCGATGAAGGACGCGGGCGGTTACAACGCCATGGATATGTGGGGGCCGACCAGCGACCCGGCCTGGCGTCGCAACGATCCGATGGTCAACATCAACACGCTGGTAGCCAACGGCACCGCGCTATGGGTCTACTGCGGCAACGGCGCGCTTTCGGACCTGGACGCCAACGATGGAAACTTCGGCACCCAGTTCAGCGCCCAGTATCTGGAGAACATCACTCTGGAGACGAACAAGGAGTTCCAGAAGAAGTACGCCGCCGCGGGCGGCCGCAACGCGATCTTCAAATTCCCCGACGACGGCACCCACAGTTGGGGCTACTGGGGTGCGCAGCTGCAGGAGATGAAGCCCGATCTGCTTCGCGTGTTGGGCACACAGCAAGCGGCGTGATGCGCTCAACGCGCATCACAGCGGAGGCATTGTCGCTTGCTTGTCCTGCGGGATGAGCGTGTTGCGGTCGGCGTAGTTCCACAGCTCGACGGTTTGCAGCGCCCAGAACACCGCGAACTCGAGGAGCAGGGCGGTCTCGAGCGCGAACACGGGAATGTCCCATGACCCGCCTTGAAGGTGGGCGATTCTGCCAACTGCGGCGACGATCAGCGCGCCGAGCAACGAGCCGACCATCGCCCACGCGATGACGCGGTAGCCCAGGTGGAAGCGCTCTCGCTTCACGCGGTCCTGCTTGTCCTGGTTGCCCACCAGGTAGGCGTTGATGAACACGACCGCGCCGATGATGACGAAGATCAGGATCGCTGCGGTCCAATGCGCGGCCGCCTCGAATAGTTCGGGAGCCAAGAAGAACGCGGCGATGAAGACGGCGAGCACGATCGCGGAGAGCACTCGCAGGCGGTTACCCCATAGGCTCGTCTGAGCCCGCGAGTCCTTGTCCACGATGTAGACGAAAACCACTGTGCCGAGAGCGATTACGAGTGCGACGATGAGAGCGCCGATGTTGTTTTCGATCGCATCCCATTTTTCGGCGGCCGTCGGCACCATCTGCTGGCAGCCGGGAGTCTCAGGAATGCTGCTAGGCACGAACGCCACGAAGAATGCGAGCGTGCCGGCCAGGTTGAGCAGGACGTCCTCGCTGTCGGTGCTGCCCTTGTAGACGATCATCAAGATGCCCAGGCAGCAGAGTGCCGCGACGAACACGTTGCGAGCGGCGGTGTAGTAGTAGGCGCTGATCGATCCCTGCCAGCAGTCTGTGGGCACGCTGTCGATGAGAATGGCCGCAGCCAGCAGCACGACGACGACCACCATGCTGCCTCGTAGATACCGGTATGTGTTCCGCCCCGTCTGCGGGGACTCGATCGCTTCCTCGGCAGCTGCAGTCATGATTCCCCCGAAGTCCCGTGTGCTACTTCCGCACCGACGGTATCCCCCGCCGGCGCGCTTGCGGCGCAACTGCGCCGACTTCTCGGCATCTTCTGCCGCGATCTGGTAGGCGGCTAATCGAGGCTCGGTTGCCTGACCTGCGACCGGATGCGCTCGGCGCAGACAGTGCTCGGTCAGCCCAAACCGCCGCCGCCAACGGTGCCAGTTGGGCAAACATGTTGAACGCGAGATGCTTTCGTCGCCGAAATAATGCGGGCACGCGTCGGAATCGGTCCGTACGATCGGAGATGTGGCACAGACAGACATTTGGACAGGCGACCCCGTTTGGATCGCCGACGTACTGCGGGCCGAACCCGTCAACCTCGTCGAATACCCAGGCTGGCAGAACCGCGGCCACGGCGACTTCAAGGACATCCGCGGTGTCATGGTGCATCACACCGGATCGGACAACGCAACGGCGGCATCCATCGCCGACGGACGCCCTGACCTACCCGGGCCGGTCTCGAATCTGCATATTGCCCGCGACGGCACGGTGACCGTGGTGGCGGTTGGCGTCGCGTGGCACGCCGGCGTCGGCATGTATCCGTGGCTTCCGACCAACATGGGTAACTGGCACATGATCGGCATCGAATGCGCCAACAGCGGCACCAGTCCGACCGCGCCGCACCGGACGAATTGGCCCGACGCGCAGTACTTCGCCCTGGTGAACAGTTGCGCGGCGATCAATCGGCGGCTGGGCCAGACCTCGGCGCGGACCATCGGCCACAAGGAGTATGCCGGGCGCGTACAAGGGAAATGGGACCCCGGCGCCATCGACATGGACATCCTGCGCGCCGACATCCAGGCTCGAATCGGCGAGGTTCCCGGTACCGCGCCGACGCCGCGACCGCCCGTCCCCGTCGGCGTGTACGCCGATGTCCTGCTTTACCGGGGTTCCAAAGGGCCGCAAGTCGCCGCGCTCCAGCGACAACTGGGCGTCAGCGTCGACGGTGACTTCGGACCGGAGACCGAAGCCGCCGTGAGGGCGTTTCAGCGTCGCACCCCCGGGTTGCGGGTGGACGGCATCGTCGGGCCCATGACGGCGGCCGCACTCCGGTTGGAAGTGTTGCCGCCCATCGATGTACACCTCATGGGAGCCGCAGCGGCCTCATGACGGATTCGATCTCCGACCGGCTGCGGTGCCGGTTGCGCAGCGTCGGGGAGTAGGGGGTCGGGTCGATGTCGGGCCGGCGTTCGTCGACGAGGTCGGCGAGCATCCGCGCCGACCCGCACGCCATCGTCCAGCCGACGTGGCCGTGTCCGGTGTTGTAGTACAGGTTGTCGTGTCGGCCGAGACCGATCAATGGTGGCCCGTCGGGGGTCATCGGACGAAGCCCGGTGCGGTAACGCGCTGTGTCCCAGTCGATTGCGCCAGGGAACAACTGGTCGCCGGTGTCGATGATCTCCGCGTAGTCGGCAGGCGTGCTGCTGCGGTCGTAGCCGACGAACTCCGCCGTCGCCGACATCCGCAGCGCGCCGCCGAACCGTGACCACGCGACCAGCGTGCGCTCGTCGATACCCCCGACATGTGGGGCGCGCTCGGGATCCTTGACCGTCGCGGTCAGCGTGTAACCCTTGGCCGGATACACCGGCAAGTGGACGCCGACCGCGCGCATCAGCAGCGGGCTGGCCGGCCCCGCCGCCAGCACCACGGCGTCCGCCCGAACCGGCCCCTCCGAGGTGACGACGCGAGCGATCGACGAGCCATCGGTGTCGAACGCGTCAACGGACATGCCGAGGTGAAACGTCACGCCAAGCCTGCGGCACACCACGGCCAGCGCGGACGCGAACAAGTGCGGATCGCCGGTGCCGTCCGACGTGTCATGGATCGCGCCGGCGAGCCGCGTCCTGCTGTGCCCGAGAGCCGGCTCCAGCTTCACTGTCTCGTCGAAACCCAGCACCACCTGATGCCTACCGTGCTCGATCAGCAACTGTGAATTCCGTTCAGCCGCTTCGAGTTCAGCCATATCGTGAAACAGGTACAGCACCCCGGAGTGGGTCTGCCAGTACTGCAGGCCCTCGCGTACGGCGAGTTCGTCCATCAAGAGCTGGCTGTATCGGGCCAGCCGCAGCTTTGCCAGCGTGTTCGCGCGAGAGCGTGACGGCGTGCACTCGCGGATGAATCGCAACCCCCACCGCACCAGGTCGGCATCCGCTCTCGGCCGCACCCGAATCGACGTTGCTTCGCCGAGTAACGACTTCAGCAGCATCACAGGCGCTTTCGGCGATGCCCATGCGTATGAGTGTCCCGGGGCGACGAGACCAGCGGTGCTTGCACTGGTGTCGGACGCGACGTCGCCGCGGCGGTCGTATACGTGTACCTCGTGACCGCGTTCGGCCAGAGCATGGGCCGCGGCGACGCCGACGATGCCTGCGCCGATGACGGCGATCCTCATAGCGCGGCCTGCGCCCGGCCGTCGCCGGCGATCGGCGAACCGGCCGGCCTGCGGATCGCGGGCGCGGTCACGGCGCTGGATTCGGTCAACAGCTTGCCGTTGGTCTCGGGTGCCAGCAGGTAGGTGACGAACCAGCCGAGGCCGGCAACGCCTGCACCGACGAGCATCGTCAACTGCACCGAGTAGTTCAGTAGGTGCGGGGCACCGTAAACACCGATCGCTGCGCCGACTCTGCTTGCGCCAGTGGCAAATCCGTTAGCCGTGGCGCGCACACCGGTCGGGAACAGCTCAGAGGGATAGATCGCCTCGAGGCACTGCCCGGAGTACATCGCGATGCCGAAGATCGCGAAGAGCAGGAGCACCAGCCACATCGGCGGGTTCGCCACCACGGCCAGACCGATCAGCGGCAGCGCCGAGATCGCGAAGCTGTAGAGGAGCAGCTTGCGCCGTCCGCGGTTGATGAACAGCATGCCCGACAGCGATCCGACGACGTAGAAGATCTGGATGATCACGGCGCCGAGATAGGCGGTGTTGCCTTCGGCGAGCCCGAACTGCTCGAGGATCTTCGGCTCGTATGTCGCGATCGCGTAGATCGGCACCAGCTGGCATGCCCAGAACAACGCGACAAACAGTGTCCTGCGACGGAATTCAGGCCGGAAGATCGTCATGTAGCCCTTGGGGCTGTCTTCGGGCTCTTCGATGTCGGCCAGCGTCGCGTCCGGACCGAGCATTTGCTTCAGCACTGCCTCGGCTTCCTCGGTACGCCCCTTGCTCAACAGCCAACGTGGTGATTCGGGGGTGCCGAGCCGCATCGTGAGGATGAGCAGCGCCGGGATCGCGCTGCTGGCGAGCATCCAGCGCCACGCGTCTGGGCCGAGGTTCAACATGAAGTAGCCGACGGTGTATGCGATCGCGGCGCCTACCGAGAACATTGTGACCAACACGACCAGCAGGGGACCGCGGGACTTCTGCGGTGCGAACTCCGAGGCGATGGTGCCCGCGATCGCCAGGTCCGCGCCGACCGCCACGCCCATCAGCGTGCGTAGCACGATCAGCTGCCACGGCTCGCTGGCGAAGAACTGCAACGCAGACAGCACGACGAAGCACGCGAGGTCGGCGATGTAGACCTTCTGCCTGCCGAATTTGTCGGTCACGGCGCCGAAGATCAGGCCGCCGAAGAACATGCCGACCAGCGAGGCGGCGCCCAGCAGGCCCGCGGTGACGGGTGTGAGTGAAAAAGCGGTCGTCAGCAGCGGCAACGCGACGCCGATGATGCTGAGGATGTAGCCGTCGCAGAACTCGCCGCCACCCGCGTACAGGGTGATCAGCCATTGGGTCCGCGTGGCGGGAGCGGTTTCCAGCGAGGTTTTCGTTGCGGTCATGTCGCCAAAGTAATGAGCCGTGTGTTCCAGGTCACTGTATGTTATGCATGAATTTGCCGGTTAAATATTGCGGCTGCTTGTGCATTATGTCAGAGGAGGGCCATGGATACCCCGGTCTTGACGCCCGAGCTGGCCGCGGAGATCGCCGACGAGACGACCCGCATCCTCGGGCACAACGTGCTGATCACCGACGATAAGGCGAATGTGATCGGCAGCGGCGACGTCTCCCGCGTCGGCTCGATCCACGAGGCGTCTGTGGCGGTCGTCGAGTCGGGCGTCGCCCAGAGCCACGATGCCAAGCAGGCAGCCGCACTGGTGGGCGTGCTGCCGGGCATCACGATGCCGATCGTGCTCGACGGCGAGGTCGTCGGCACAGTCGGCATCACCGGCGCACCGGACACCGTGGTCAAGCTGGGGCGGCTGGTCCAGCGCCAGACGGAGATCCTGTTGCGTGAGTCGCTGTTTCAGCGCACCCGCCTGCTGAGAGAGAACCGGCTGGCGCAGCTGGTCCGCGACGTCGTTCTCTTCGACCCGCGGCTGGTCGAGGACCGGATAGTGATGGCCAGCGGCCTCGAGCTCGGCTATGACCTGACCCGGCCCCGCGTCGCCGTCGTCTTCGAGGCGCAACCGGGTCCCGAGACCTACCGGTCGTCGGTTCGCGCCATCGGTGAGGTCTTCGGATCACGACTCGACATCGTGGCCGAGCTGTCCGCAGGCAAATACGTTGTGCTTCATCATTTTCCGTCCGAAGACAACGAGCACGTGCGTGACCGGGCCCGGCGCGCGGCCGAACTGCTATGTGACCGGCACGGCATCGTCATGCACGTCGGTGTCGGGGAGGCCGGCGACAACGTTGCCTCACTGGCGGCATCCTATGACGACGCGGCCGCCGCACTTCGGATCGGCTGTAACGGGCCCGCTGTCGAGGTCTGCGAGATCGCCGACCTTCGTGTCCGCCAGCTGCTCGACTCGACCACCGCGGCGGCGCGTGAGCGGTTCATGGAGTCGCAGCTGAGCAATCTGAGCCGCGAGAACGACTTCACTGCACTGCGTGACACGCTGATCGCCTGGTGCGAAAGCGGTTTCAATCTCGTGATGACCGCACAGCGGCTCGGGATTCATCGGAACACCGTGGTCTACCGGTTGGACAAGATCGCTCGAGCCGCCGAGCGCGATGTGCGCCGGCCGGTGGTGGCCATTCCCCTGTACCTGGCGTGCGTGATCGGCAACTAGCCGCGGGCGTCACGTCGGATCGCTGACCTTCACCAGCATCTTGCCGATGTTGGCCCCGGTGAAAAGCCCGTTGAGGGCGTCGACGCACGACTCCAGCCCGTCGAACACGGTCTCGCGGTGAGCCAGTAGGCCCTGTTGCTCCCAACCGCTGAGCGCGGCGAACGCCTCGTCGAAGCGCCCCCACTCGTCAAGTGCGTTGAACCCCTGCATCGTTGCGGTTTTCGACAGCAGATTGACGTAGTTGGCCGGTCCGGGGTGTTCGCCGGTCAGGTAACTCGAGATGACACCGCACAGCACAACTCTCGCCTTCTGCGCCAGGCGGCCGAGCACAGCGTTGAGAATCGGGCCGCCCACGTTGTCGAAGTACACGTCGACGCCTCGCGGGCAGTGTTCTTTGAGCGCAGCGCGCAGGTCCTCGCTCTTGTAGTCGATGCACGCGTCGAAGCCGAAGTCGTCGACCACCGCCCGGCACTTCTCGGGGCCGCCCGCGATGCCGACCACACGAGCACCCGCGATGCGCGCGATCTGGCCGGCGACCGACCCGGTGGCTCCTGCCGCCGCCGAAACGACGACGGTCTCCCCGGGCTGCGGTCGACCGACACCGGTCATCCCGAAATACGCGGTGGCACCTGTCGGTCCGTAGACCGACATCACCGCGCGCTGGTCGGTGTAACCGACGACGGGCGTGGCGAAGATGTCGTCGCGGATGATGGCGTAGTCCTGGAACCCGGTGAGTGTCGTGACGACGTCTCCCACGGCGTAGGCGTCGCACTGCGATGCCACCACCTCACCGATCCCGGCCGCGCGGATGACTTCGCCGAGTTGCACCGGTGGCAGGTAGCCGGGCTGGTCATCGAGCCACGTCCGCGCCGCCGCGTCGATGCCCACATACGTGGTGCGGAGCAGTGCCTCGCCATCAGCGGGCTCCGGTGCGGGCGCGGCGACCATCTCGGTGTCGTCGGCGTTCACCAGCCCGGCGGGGCGGCGACGCAGCAGAATCTGGCGGTTCGTCAGGTCGGGCACGACGCCGAAACTAGCGAAAGACGACGAGGTTGGGAGCATCTACGGTCCATCGTCCCGAGGCGTGGATTCGGCCATTTTGTTGCGGATGGGGCAAATGAGTCGCAGAATTCACACGAGTCACATTTGTGTGGCTCGGCGCGCGGGGGCGTCGAATACCAAATAACTGCCTCTGGGAGTTCGCGTGCGTCGTCTCATTCGTTCCTTCGGTGTGTTCGTATTGGCGCTCGCGTCGACCGTCGTGCTGGCCGGCACCCAGACGATGATGCCCCTGGTCGCGCTCACCGCGACCGCGTTGATCATGGGCGGCACCGGCCATCCGCTGAGCACCCCGCAGGACACGCCGGACTTCATCAACAGCTACACCGCCGATGCCAACAACGACTACATCCTGTTGACCGGATTCTGTGGCCAGGGAGCGTGTACGCCAACGGCCGTCAGCACGCCAGAGCAATTCATGCCAGTGGCCGGAGTCATGCCCTTCGACCAATCGGTCGGGCAGGGCGTCGGCAACCTCGATCACGCGATCAACGCGCAGCCGGTCGGCGAGTCGATGGTCGTGTTCGGCTACTCGCAGAGCGCCCGGATCGCATCGATCGAGAAGGGCAATCTCGCCGCGGCGGGGTCGAGCCTGCCGCTGTCGTTCGTGTTGATCGGCAATCCAAATCGGCCCAACGGCGGAATCCTCGAACGCTTCCAAGGGGTCACGATCCCCATCGCCGGAATCACTTTCGACGGAGCCACCCCCACCAACACCGACTTCAAGACCGTCGACGTCACCCGTCAGTACGACGGCTGGTCGGACTTCCCGAACAACCCGCTCAACCCGTTCGCCACCGCGAATGCCATTGCGGGGATCAACTATCTACACAGTGACTATTCGAGCGTCGGCCTCGGCGATGCGCTGTACGAGGGGTCCTTCGGCGACACCGACTACTACATGATCCCCAGCCAGCGGCTGCCGCTGCTGATGCCACTGGATCAGGCCGGAGTGCCGAGCCCGATCGTGACGATGATCGACGCGCCAGCACGGGTGCTCGTCGAGTCCGGCTACAACAGAACCGTCAGCCCCGGCGCGCCGACGCGGGCGAGCATTCTCTACTTCCCGAACCCGGTGACGACCGGCGTCAACTTCATCATCGCGATCCCGACCGGAATGGACGACGGCGCGCAGGAGGCCGCGGGCATCCGTCCGTTCGGGACACCGCCGATCGATCAGCGCAGCCCGTATGGCGTCGGCGGCCCTCCCGTCAACGCAGGGTCATTCGACTCAACCGGCGCGCCTCTTCCATCGACAACGCCCGTTTCGAAAGCCCAGCCGGTTGCGGCTCCCGTGCAGGGGCCGGCGCTGCCGTCGACACCGCAGCCGGCGGCCCGTCCGGCGCCCGTGCAACCTGCGGCGCCCGTGCAACCTGCTTCGCCGTTGCGGGCGCACGCTCCGGCCGCCGCTCCATCGGCTCAACCGTCGATCGCGCCGCAGGCGCCTGCACTGGACAAGGCGGCGCCCGCGAAGCCGACCACCGGCTTGGCGACGCCGTGGTGGGGGAGGTCGGCCGACTCGCCGAAGCCCGCGTCGGCACCCGCTGACCTGCCCGCGTCCGCCCCCGCCGATCTGCCCAAGCCCGCGCCCGCGGACCTGCCCAAACCCGTGCCGGTCGACTTGCCGAAACCTGCCTCGCCGCCGGCTGAGCTACCGAAGCCCGTGCCTCCGCCGGTCGAGCTGCCGAAGCCCCCCGCCGACTTGCCGGCAGCCGAGCTTCCGCGCACGGACTTCATCCCGAAGATCGTGCCACCCAAGTTCGATCCGCCCGCGCAGGCGCCGATTCCCGCCGAACTGCCGAAGCCGGTCGACATACCTGCTCCGCAGTTCGTGCCACCGGACATCCCGGCCGTGGCGCCGGTGCCGCCACCCGTGCAGGCTCCGGCGTTGCCCGACCTGCCGTTGGCGCCGCCGCAGTTGCCCGCGCTGCCACCGCCCGCCTTGCCTGCGTTGCCTGCGCTGCCGCCGCCTCCGCCGCTGCCGAACATCGCAGGCATCCTCGGGGGAATTCGCCTGCCGTTCTGAACGGCCCGAGTTCAGGAGAAGGTCTGCACCTTCGGGATCAGCGCCATGGCGACCCTGGTGGCCTCGTCCTGGTTCTGCGCGTCGTCGCCGCCGCGTGAGTAGACGTCGAGTTGCGTCTTGCCGACGAGCACGTAGAGATGACCGTCGCGCGAGTAGGCGCCGTCGCCTACCCCGGGGATCGTCGGGCTGTCTGTTTGCGCGACCTGGAAATCGTTGCTCGTCATGTGGGACAGGAAGATGGCCAACTGGCCCGACGATTGCTGCCATTGGCAGTAGCGGGTCGACGCGGTGGGGTCCGCGCCGTCCTTGTCGACCTGCGTGATGTCTCGGCCCGTCAGTTGGGTGACTTCGGCGTCGCTGAGCAGTGTGCACGGGTCCGGGAAGTTGCCGCCTTCGCCCGCGGGGTTCTGTGCGCTGGCAGACGACGTCGCCGGCGGCGGAGTCGATTCCTGGGCAGCGGGCGGCGACGTGGTGCGGCTGCAGCCGGCCAAGACCAGGAGCAGGACGATGAGGATGCCGACAGGGCGATTCATGTGTTTCCTCTCGTGGGTGCGTTCCGCGACTTGAATACTTGCCCGCCTCGGCCGATCCGGGACCCGATTGGAGGAGATTCGTTCGCTACAGCACCGCAACGCCAGCGAACGTTCGGTACCTGACGCACCGTATCTGTGACCTGTCTGCGAGCCGCGACTCGATGTGATCGGTCGCACTAGGCGAGCGCGACACGAGTTTGCTGGCACGACATGGTGTGATCTGCAACTCACTTTTAGGGCCTAAACTAAGAAATCGCTATTAGACCTCATTGGTCACATTTGTTATCGACGCTTGCCTGCGAGACAAATACGCATGTCAACGTCCACTTATGCACTTGCTGGCAAGGGATAACAAGTCCATAACAAATAGTTTCTTAAGCGGTGCCTGAGAGTCTTGAGAGGGGCGGCGACAAACGGCCGACGAGGGTTCTCGGCGCACGAATTTTCGTCGCTACACTCGAACAGGATCTGCGCCGAGATAGCGCAGTTGTACGGACATACCCGCCGGAAGTAGCCACGACCGGCACAAGCACTGACGAACAGGGCAAATTACTGTCATGCACAAGAACAATGTCCCCACGGGCGTAACTGAAGCCACGGCCGTCGCGCCGGACTTCGGCACCGTCGACCTTCAGCGCGGAGCCATCGCCGACCTCGCCGTCACCACGGACGGCTCGACGATCGTTGCGACCCACTACGGCAGCGGCAGCATCTCGGTTATCGATGCCGACGCCATGGCCTCGGGTACCGCCATCGACATCCCCGTCGAACCGTTTCTGCTGACGGCCGCCCAGCGGCGTGCCTACGTGGCGATCGGTGGTCACCAGCATGACTCGGTCGCGGTCATCGACACAGCGAACAAGCAGGTCATCGCCAACTACGCGGTCGAGGGCACCGTGGCCGACGTCGCGGTCAGCCCCGACGGCACCCGGATCTTCGTCGGCCAGATCGACCGGGACCGCATCGGCCTGGCCGTGATCAACACGTTCGGTCGGGTCAAGTCGATCAACATCGCCCGAGGCGCCGGCCGCACCGTCGACGCGGTGCAGGTCAGTCCCAACGGGCGGGTCGTCTACGTCGGCACCTCCGACGCCACCAGCGGCAAGCTGATGGTCGTCGACGTCGTCGCGGGCCGTGTGATCCGTGACATCCCGCTTGCGTCGCCGATCCGGGATGTCGTGTTGAGTCACGACGGCGCGCTGGCGTACGTCGCCATCTTCGATCCGCACTGGGGTGGGTCGATCGACATCATCGACACCGCGATCAACGAGATCGCTGCAAAGGTCGGCATCGGCGGTGCGCCCATGCAGATGGCGGTCAGCCACGACGGCGCCCGGGTCTACATCGCGGACTACGAGCACGTCGCGGTGCTCTGCACCGAGACGAACTCGATCGTCGACACTCTCACGGTGACGGCCGAGCCGTCATGCGTCGCGGTCAGCCCGGACAACACCCGGCTGTACATCGCCGACCACGCGGGCGCCGTCACTGTCATGTCGGTTGCGCTGAATGAGGGCGCCGCCGAGACGGACTTGATCTCCGTTGACGTCGACACCGTTCCGGAGCTTCGCGAGCTGCAGCCCGCGGGGGTCTAGCCCGACCCGACGTTAGGCGTGGTCGGCCAGCTTGTACGACGGGGGTGCTCCGGACCTACAGATCGTGTTCGCCGACTCCGCCGCTGTCGTCGGGCTGGATACGCCCGACACGTACTTGCTCGGTGTCAGCGCGTCGCTAGCCGTATAGCCGGGGCTCGGTCCGGCTCGCATCGTGGGACCCGGAAGTGCCGCCGGTGGTCGACCCGAATTACCTTGGCGACGACCGCGATATGTGCACGATCCTCGAGGGGTTTCGGATTGCGCGCGAGATCGGGACCGCGCCCGCACTTGACGACTGGCGCGCCGAGGAGATTGCGCCGGGACCGTTCGTCAACGACCAACAGTCCCTACGCGAATTCATCTGCGCGACAACATCGTCGTAGTACCACCCGGTCGGTACGTGCGCGATCGGGGAGGACAAGCGGTGTCGGCGTCGACAGTGAGCTGCATGTGCACGGGATCGACGGCCTTCGGGTGGTGGATGCGTCGGTGATGCCGTCGCTGCCGTCCAACAACACTCTGCCGAACGGGTACGCGATCGCCGAACGGGGGGCGGAGCTGATTCGCACTGAACGTCGGCAGCGGATCGGCGGTCAACGCCACTGGTAGCGGGTCTTCGGCCGGCCCGCCTTGCCGTAGTCGGTGTGCCGCGTGACGGTGCCTTCATCGGCGAGCCGCTCGAGGTAGCGCCACGCGGTCACCCGCGAGACCCCGACCTGCCTGGCCGCCGCATCGGCGGTGATACCGTCGGCGGAATCCCGTACGGCGCGGGCGATCTCGTCGTTGGTGGCAGCCGCCGCTCCCTTCGGCACCGCCGTCCTGTCGGTGCTGATCCGCAGTTCGGCGAGCGCCCGGTCGACCTCGGCTTGACTTGCCGCGTCGGTGCCTGCGGGAAGGGCCTCGCGATAGCGCTGGTATCGCTCGAGTCGGTCGCGGAACGCCGCGAACGTGAACGGCTTGAGCAGGTAGGCCAGCGCGCCGTGGCCGACGGCCGCACGCACCATCTCCAGGTCGCGCTCGGAGGTGATCGCGATGATGTCGGGCGCCGGCCGCAGTCCCGACAGGCCCGACGCGAGCGCGATGCCGTTCGCATCGGGCAGTCCGATATCAAGCAATACCAAGTCGATCGGGGTCTCGCTCGCTGCGGCGCCGGCGGCGGCGCGCATGGCGTCGCGGGCGGTGTGGGCGACGGCGGCCACCGAGAAGCCCTCCAGCCGTTGCAGATACGCCTGATGTGCTTCGGCGATCAGCGGCTCGTCCTCGACGATCAGCACATTGATCATGAATCGCTCACCGTCACCGTCACCACCGACCCGTATGTCACGTCCGCCGTCAACGTGCCGTTGTGTCGTTTGACGACTTGTGCGACAAGCGCGAGTCCGAGTCCGTGTTGTTCGGCGTCAGAGCCGGACTTCGTCGAATATCCGCGCTGCATAGCCTTTTCGAACGTGACGGGGTCCATGCCCTGGCCGCTGTCGGCGACGCGGATCAGCAGCGTGTGGTCGCTCTGGCTGACGGTGACTTCGATCCAGGGGTTCTCGCGGTCGCACGCGTCCATCGCATTGTCGATCAGATTGCCCAGCACGGTGACCATCTCCTGGCCGGACAGTGGCACGTCCTCGGAGTTGGACGGCAGATGGGTGTCCTCAGTGACGGACAACTCGATTCCACGTTCGTCGGCCTGCGCGGTCTTGCCGAGAAGCAGTGCGACAAGCGCGGGTTCACCGACATCGGCGGAGAGACGATCGACCAGCCGCTGGGACAGCTCCAACTCGTCGGTCGCGAACTTGACCGCCTCGTCTGGGCGACCCATTTCGACCATGGTGATCACCGTGTGCAGTTTGTTGGCGGCCTCGTGTGCCTGCGAGCGCAGCGAGTCGGCCAGCACCTGCAACGAGCTGAGCTCACCCAGCGCGCCCTGCAACTCGGTGCGGTCGCGGATGGTGACGACTTCGGAGTCGTGCGAACGGTTGTCGACCTGCGACCGGTTGACGACGAGAACCCGGTCGTCGGTGACGTGCACCTCGTCGCGGGCGCCGGGGTTGTAGGTGCGCAGGAACTCGGGCAGGTCCGAGCGCGCGACGGGACCCGGCGGCAGGCCGAGCAATCGCCGTGCCTCGTCGTTGACCAGAGCGACCCCGTTGCGGTCGAGCACGATCAGTCCTTCGGACACCGAATGCAGGATGGCGTCGTGGTGTTCGTACATGACCCGGAGTTCGTCGGGCCGCAACCCGTGCGTCTGACGCAGCAGTCTGCGCCGGATGGCCCAGACTCCGACCAATGAAATCACCAGCGCGCCAACGCTGACCGCGGCGATGGTCGGCCACTGCGATCGCCAGCGTGCGGCCAGGGTCTGCTGGGTGATGCCTGCCGAAACGAGGCCGACGATCTTGCCGGAGCCGTCGCGCACGGGCACGATCGTTCGAATCGACGGGCCCAGGGTGCCGGTGTACACCTCGGTGAACGTCTCGCCGTGCAGGGCGGGCGCGATGGTGCCCAGGTAGTGGCCGCCAATCTGGTGCGGGTCGGTGTGGGTGTAGCGCGTCCCGTTGGGCGACATGATTGTGATGAACGCGATGTCGGTGTTGCCCCGGACGGCTTCGGTGACGGGCTGCAGAATCTCGGTGGCTCTTCCTGATTCGATCGCCGCTGCCGTCGACGGAGAGTCGGCCAGCGCGGTGGCGATCGCGACGACCTGCTGACGTGCGGCGGCATCGCCGTCCCGGCGGGCGTCCAGCAGCGCCAGGCCACTGCCCACCAGTACGACGACCGCGATCACGAGGATCTGCAGTGCGATCGCCTGCCCGGCAAGGGACCGGGGCCACCATCTGGTCAAGCCGCGCCCAATTCCGTCGCGGTGACGCTCAGGATGTCGTCGGCGGAACCGACGGCCACGAAGTGCCCGGCTCCTTCGACGGGGTGCCACACCGTGCCGGGCATCGCGTCGGCGACCGCCTTGTTGACGGGGTCCGGCACGAGGCGATCATCCAATCCCTGCCACAGATGCACCGGCCGCTCGATCATCTTCACGTCGAAAGCCCAACGCCGATACAGGAGTTCGGCGTCACGGACCAGGCCGTCGGATCCGTGTGCGAAGCATTCGGCGCACGAGTCACCGAAACCTGTTGCGACTTCTGGATTCGACAGGATCTGCTGATCGTCTGCGCTGAGGTTGTTGCGGATCTGTTTGACGAAGCTCGAGCGGAAGCGCTTGGCTGACAGGCCCAGCGCGGCGTACATGAGGCGGAAGGCGGGGGTGAAATACAGCGCGAGTGACCCACCCAGCGCGTCGGCGATCGTGACGAGGTCGTCGGCCCAGGCGGCGTACGAGCGCGCCTTCTGTGGACTGGACTGGCCCATGCCGGGCCGGTCGACGCAGACGAAACGCAAACCGTTCTTCGCCGCGGCGCCGCCCAGCAGTCGCGCCTCGAGCCGACTGCTGGGCCCGCCGTGGTTGTGCAGAACGAGCGGCCCGTGCGGATCACCGACTTCGAGGTAGGCGAGTCGGCGCCCGTCGGGTGTCGTCACCGCTTCGGCCATTCCGCTGGTCATCACGCAATGAAAGCAGTCCGGCACTGGCCGAGCGGCCAGATTGCTCGGTGTCGGTCATTCATCGAGCATGGTGCGCCGCCGGTGGGCGATGCGCAGACGGAGCCTTCTGCAGCTTGCCGATCCCAGCTCCTGGCTTCACCACCCGATCGGGCTCGCTGATGAACTGCGCGTTCGCAAAGATGACTCCACTGTGCGCCGAAAAAAGGTCCTGCGCCGCTTGCACGGGGTCGTCCGCGTTTGCCGCAGCGGCGAACCCCAGTGCGCCTGCGGCCAGTCCGGCGGCGGCCAGGGGGCCCGCGATGAAACGGGCGGTGTTCTTGTTCATGTCAGTTCTCCTTCGGTGTGTTTGGCATTGCCTGACGTGCACGACCGAAGGTATGGATCGGCTGGCGCAGTGGCTCGCTTGTGTGCACTGCCCGCAGAGTGCGCGATTCCGGGGCTTTAGCGCATTCAGCTCACCCCTCGGCGGCCTGAACGTAATGAACTAAAACGTGACCCGGCTCACGTGCTGACGGAACCTAGTTGCACATCACATTCGATGTCGACCTTGGAGGTAATCCGCACATGCCATTCATTGACCGCCAGCCCCCGGTATCCGAGCCGTCGGATCCACCGCGGCGCAAGGACCGCACCCATTGGCTCTACATCGCCGTCATCGCCGCGGTGCTGGTTGGCATCGCCGTCGGCCTTCTCGCCCCCGACGTCGGCAAGAGCGTCGGCGTCCTGGGCACCATGTTCGTCGCGCTGATCAAAATGATGATCGTGCCGGTCATCTTCTGCACGATCGTGCTCGGCATCGGATCGGTCCGGAAGGCCGCCACCGTCGGCAAGGTCGGCGGCCTGGCGTTCATCTACTTCGTCGTGATGTCGACGTTCGCGCTCGCGATCGGCCTCGTCGTCGGGAACATCATTCATCCGGGCAGCGGCATGCACCTGTCGGAGAAAGCCGCAGGCAAGGGCGCCGAGCTCGCCGAGACCGCACACGAATCGGGCGGCCTGATGGACTTCGTCCAGCACATCATTCCGGACACGTTGTTCTCGTCATTGACGGAAGGCAATGTGCTGCAAGCACTTTTCGTCGCGCTGTTGGTGGGATTCGCGTTGCAGGCCATGGGCACCTCGGGGGAGCCGATCCTGCGCGGCATCGAGCACCTGCAGAAGCTGGTGTTCAAGGTTCTCGTGATGATCCTCTGGCTGGCGCCGATCGGTGCGTTCGGTGCGATCGCCAACGTCGTCGGGCAGACCGGCTGGACCGCGGTGACGCAACTGCTGACGCTGATGCTCGGCTTCTACATCACCTGCGTGCTGTTCGTCTTCGGCGTGCTCGGTACGCTGCTGCGCGCGGTGTCGGGCGTCTCGATCTTCAGGCTCGTGCGCTACCTGGCTCGCGAGTACCTGCTGATCTTCTCGACGTCGTCGTCCGAGTCGGCACTGCCGCGGCTGATCGCCAAGATGGAGCACCTCGGTGTCGACCGCAGCACCGTCGGTGTCGTCGTCCCGACCGGCTACTCGTTCAACCTGGACGGCACCGCGATCTACCTGACGATGGCATCGCTGTTCATCGCCGACGCGCTGGGCAGCCCGATGTCGGTCGGCGAGCAGATCGCCCTGCTGGTGTTCATGATCGTCGCCTCCAAGGGCGCGGCGGGTGTGACCGGCGCGGGCCTTGCTACGCTGGCGGGCGGTCTGCAGAGCCATCGTCCCGACCTGCTGGACGGCGTCGGCCTGATCGTCGGCATCGACCGGTTCATGTCGGAGGCCCGCGCGGTCACCAACTTCTCCGGCAACGCCGTCGCGACGGTACTGGTCGGGTCGTGGACCAAGACCATCGACAAGGACAAGGTCGACGCGGTGCTGCGCGGCGATGACCCGTTCGACGAGCTGACAATGCTCGACGACGACGCCTCACGCGCCCAAGAACCGGCACAGGAGCGAGTGCCAGAGCCGGCATAGGGGTTACAAGATGACGAAGGCCCGGCCGGTACCGCACCCGGCCGGGCCTTCTTCGTCGGTGAAATCAGTGGCCGCTGCAGTCCAGCGTGACCGAGATCGACTGGCTGACAACGTCGAGCACGAGAGCGCGGTCCCGGCCGTTGTCGCCGGGGCCGATGTAGGGCACCCACTGGGTGACCTGCTTGGGGTTCCTCACGTTGGTCACCGTGCACTCGCTCATCGGCGCTGTACCGACGCGGTCGATATTGACCGTGTAACCCTGACTCTGCAGGTCGCTGATGACCGCCTGGGCGCTCCTGCCGTCGTCGGCCGACGCGAGCCTTACCGGCGCGGCAAGCGCAGCAGAGACCCCGACGGCCGCCGCTGCGAGCATCCACTTGTTGCGCATAACCGCACCTCTCGTCGTCTGTACCGGCAATGATCCTCCAAATACATCGCCGGGGACACGTATTTCGTTCGCGGCGTAGGCGTCGTGAGGTCTATCGCAGGCGGGCGCAACCGTAACCAACCCCACATCCGTGTGGGTGGCCTTCACCACCGCGGTTGGTTAACCATGTTCAGGTGAGTCAGACATCGGTAGCCGGCCAACCGGTCACGGCTAGCCGGGTCCGGCTGTCCCACCACGTCATGACGCTCGACGACGGGCACAAGGTCGGCGTGACCGTCGGCGGCCAAGGTGTCCCGCTTGTCTTCCTGCACGGCATCGCGCTGAGTGGGCGGGCCTATGTGCGCCTGCTCAGCCGGTTGGCGGGGATGGGGTTTCTCGTCGTCGCACTGGACGCCGCGGGCCACGGCGTCACCCCGAACCTGCCGCGGGACGCGGCCGAGTTGAGCCATCGAGTCGACCTGACGCTGCGTGCGCTGGACGCGCTCGGTGTGCGCAGGGCGGTGTTCATGGGGCACTCGATGGGCGGCCGAATGATCATCAAGCTCGCCGCCGTCGCGCCCGAGCGGGTGCTGGCGGCTGTGCTGCTCAACGCCGCCGCGGGCGCGCCGTTCGACCAGTCCATCCAAACCCCGTCCCGGTCGCCAAGACGGGCGGCGCGGGCGCTGTTGAACGCCGCCTATGACGCCCCGGGTGACCCGCGCCGGCTGCCGGCACCCGAGCGCAAGCGCTATACGCGCCAGATGGCCGGCGCCCTGGCCCGCAATGTGCGCACGCCGCTGGGGCTGCCGGGCGCCGTGCGCGCCATCATCGCGTCCGGTGACTACACGCCGATGCTGGAGGCGATGCGCGCGCACAGCGTGCCGACCATCGTCGTGCACGGTGAGAACGATCTGGTGGTTCCCTTCGAGAGCGCCCACGACATGGCCGATCGCGCCGACGGCACGCTCTACCGGGTGCCCGGCGCCTACCACTCGTGGATGCTGGCCAATCCGCGCCACGGCGCCGACATGGTGCGCCAGCTGCTGGCCGCCGAGCTCGGCGACGCGTTACGCGAGGCCGCGCGCGAGCACACCGACAAGGACGGCCGCTGGGAAGACGCCCTGCTGACGGCCGACTCGCCGCTGCACTCCCTCGAGGTCGGACCCGTCGACACCGTTGGCGTCGAGCCGCTCGATCACGTCGAAATGGACCGGCTGCGCACGGTGTGCCGGACTCCCGAGCCGAAGGCTCGGCGCCGACCGCGCTGGTGGCGGGCGTGGCGTCGCCGGGCAAAGGGTCATCGGCCGGAATCGCCGACGGCGCTCTAGCTGCGGGTTAGCATCGCGTCCATGGACAGCACGATGCAGAACCACCCGCTGACCATTACCACGATCATGCGATACGCATGCGGCGTGTACGGTGACCGGACGGTCACCACCGCTACGGGGGATGGCTATCGAACGACGACCTACCGCGAAATCGGAGAGCAAGCGGCTAGGTTGGCAAATGCGTTGCGGCGCATGGGTATCACCGACGATCAGCGGGTGGCGACCTTCATGTGGAACAACGCAGAACACCTGACGGCGTATCTGGCCATCCCGGTGATGGGCGCGGTGCTGCACACGCTCAACATCCGGTTGTCGGCCGAACAGATCGCGTATATCGCCAACGAGGCCGAGGACCAGGTCATCATCGCCGACCTGTCGGTGGCCGCCCAGCTCGCACCGGTGCTTCCGATGCTCGAAACCGTTCACACGCTGATTGCGGTCGGCGACGGTGATATTGACGCATTGGAAGGTTCGGGCAAGACCGTGCTCCGCTACGACGACGTCCTCGCGGGCGAGTCGCCGGAGTTCGACTGGCCGGAGATCGACGAGTTGTCGGCCGCCGCGATGTGCTACACCAGCGGCACCACGGGGAATCCGAAAGGCGTTGTCTACAGCCATCGTTCGAGCTATCTGCACGCGATGATGACCAATACGGCCAACGCCGTCGGGCTGTGCGCCACCGACAAAGTGCTTCCGGTCGTGCCGATGTTCCACGCCAACGCGTGGGGGATGCCGTACGGCGCGCTGATGGCCGGGGCGGACCTGGTGATGTCGGACCGGTTCCTCGACTCGAAGTCGCTGATCGATTTGATCGAGACTCAGCGCCCGACGGTGGCCGCCGCAGTCCCGACGATATGGAACGACGTACTGCATTGTCTGCAGCGCGCTCCCGGCCGCGACGTGTCGTCGCTGCGCCTGGTGACGTGCGGCGGCTCGGCGGTGCCGACATCGCTGATGAAGGCGTTCGAGCGGGACCATGACGTTCAGATCATGCAGGCGTGGGGCATGACGGAGACCTCGCCGCTGGCGACGCTGGCGCGGGCGCTGCCGGACATTTCGGAGGACGAGCATTGGGCGCAGCGGTCCACGCAGGGCCGGGCGGTCTGCGGCGTGGAGGCGCGGATCGTCGGCGAGGACGGCAATCCGCTGCCGCACGACGGCAAGGCGGTCGGCGAGGTGCAGGTACGCGGCCCCTGGATCACCGGCGCGTACTACCGCAATCACGATGAGTCGAAGTTCGACGGCGGCTGGCTGCACACCGGCGACGTCGGCCGCATCGATACGTTGGGCTTCGTCACGCTCACCGACCGCGCCAAGGACGTCATCAAGTCAGGCGGTGAGTGGATTTCGTCGGTGGAGTTGGAGAACCACCTGATGGACCATCCCGCGGTGAGCGAGGCCGCCGTCGTCGCGGTGCCTGACGAACGCTGGCAGGAACGCCCGCTGGCGGTGGTCGTCGTCAACGACGGCGCCGACGTCTGCGCGCGTGAATTGCGGGAGTTCCTGGGCGAGAAGGTCGTTCGCTGGTGGCTGCCCGAACGCTGGGCATTCATCGACCAGGTCCCGCTGACCAGCGTCGGCAAGTTCGACAAGAAGACCATCAGGGCCCGCTACGCCGAGAACGCGTACGACGTCATCGAGCAGCGCGACTAGCGTTTTCCCCGCGAGCAGACGCAAAAGCACCCGACACGCCGGGGTTTACGGAACTTTTGCGTCTGCTCAGCACGCGAGCGAAGCGCTCGCTAGGTGTCGATTGATCCTTGTGACGAGTTCGCTGGGTCTTCGGCGAACGTCTTCGACGGTTATCGGCATGACAGACCAGCCGCAGTCCTGTAATCGGGAGGTCTTTAGCCGGTCGTGTTTGAAGGCGTCCGGATTCGCGTGCCATTCGACGCTGTCGTACTCCACCACGAGCATCGCGTCCGGCCACGCAAAGTCGACCCGCCAAAGCTTCCCGCATCGATCGACGATCTCGTACTGAAGCTCGGGCAGCGGCAGCCCGCCGTCGATGAAGACCAGCCGCGCTTCGCTTTCCATCGCCGACTCCGCTCTGCTGTCGGCATACGGCAGCAGATCTCGCACTTTGACAATGCCGCGCCGGCCCTTCTGCTCCCGCATTGCGGACTGCACCTCTTCGCGAGTGCATGCTCCACAGTGCAAAGCCGAATCGAGGATCGCCAACACCCTCGGGCGGCGCAGCGTGCGCGCGACTTCGACGGCAGTCCAAGCAGGCGCTGTCGCGAGCCGTCCACCGACACGCTTCAGCGGTGCCCCTAACCTTTGGTGAACCATCAGCTCGGCTACCGGGCGCATCCGCACTCCCGGATCAAGAACATGCACCGTGCTGTCCCGCTCTGTGCCGAAGCCGTACATTTCCGCCGCGGTATTCATGCAGGCGACGATGGGCTTGCCCGCAATCAGGTCAACCCCGGCTAGCCGGGCGAACATGTCAGGTGGACTCAACGCGTAAACACCGTGCCAGACACGAATGATCGCGCCGGCTCGTACATGCGAAGCCAGCATCTTGCGCGACATGACAGCGAGCAGCTGCTGAGTGGTGACGACGCCGCCATTGGCGGAGAACAGTTCATCAATGAACACATCTCGATGCTGTGACCCACGCTTTCAGCATCCAATACCGCGCGTGAAATCTGTGGATCGAGGCGTCGTTGTGGAGCGCGAACAGACGCAAAAGCACCCGACACGCCGAGACTTTGGGGGCTTTTGCGTCTGCTCGCGAGGGAAAGTCTTAGCGGTCCGCTCGCTGGTAAGCGGTCACGACTGCGGCGCCGCCGAGGCCGATGTTGTGCTGCAGCGCGGCCGTGACGTTGTCAACCTGCCGCTTGTCGGCGGTGCCGCGCAGCTGCCACGTCAACTCCGCACATTGTGCAAGGCCCGTCGCGCCCAGCGGATGGCCCTTGGAGATCAGCCCGCCGGACGGGTTGACCACCCAGCGTCCGCCGTAGGTGGTGTCGTTGTTGTCGACCAGCTTCGGCGCCTCGCCCTCGCCGCACAATCCGAGCGCTTCGTAGAGCAGCAGCTCGTTGGCGGAGAAGCAGTCATGCAGCTCGATCACCTGGAAGTCGGAAGGCCCGAGGCCTGACTGGTCGTAAACCTTCTGTGCGGCTTGAACATTCATGTCGTAGCCGATCAGGTTCTTGGCGCTGCCGTCGAAGGTGCTGTTGAAGTCGGTGGTCATCGCTTGCCCTACGATCTCGACGGCCTGGTCCGCAAGGCCGTGCTTGTCGACGAACGCCTCACTGGCCACGATCGCCGCGCCCGAACCATCGGACGTCGGTGAGCACTGCAGCTTGGTCAGCGGGTCGGAGATCATCTTGGCGGCCAGGATGTCGTCGAGCGTGTACTCGTCCTGGAACTGTGCGTACGGGTTGTTCACCGAGTGCTTGTGGTTCTTGAAACCGATCTTCGCGAAATGCTCTGCGGTGGTGCCGTACTGGCGCATGTGCTCGCGTCCGGCGGCGCCGAACATCCACGGGGCCACCGGGAATGCGAACTCGTCGATCTCGGCCATCGCCTTGACGTGCTTGCCCATCGGGGACTCGCGGTCCTCGGCGCCGCCCTGAAGCGGACCTGGCTGCATCTTCTCGAACCCCAGCGCGATCGCGCAATCGGCCAATCCGCCGCGGATCGTCTGCGCGGCAAGGAACAACGCGGTGGAACCCGTCGAACAGTTGTTGTTGACGTTGGCGATCGGGATGCCGGTCATGCCGAGCTCGTAGAGCGCCCGGTTGCCCGACGTCGAGTCGCCCGCGACGTAGCCGACGAAGCCCTGTTCGACTTCGGAGTAGTCGATCCCGGCGTCCTTCAGGGCGTTGGTGCCGGATTCACGCGCCATGTCCGGGTAGTCCCAACCCTCTCGGCGTCCGGGCTTCTCGAACTTCGTCATTCCGACTCCGACGACGAAAACCTTGTTCGGCATTTCCCTGTCCCTTCGCTGCACCGCGGTCTAGCTGAAACATATCGCGCCGGAGGCGAAGAAAGCGTGGGGGCCCGGCATTACGAGCCCCCACGCGGGAGGAGAGGTCAGGGGAGCAGGGATGTGTGCTCGGCCGTAGTTGAAGACCGACTCGACGACGAACACCGCCGCCTGACGGGTCGACAGGTCGGTGTTGCTCAGGATCTCGTCGCTTAGGTCGAGCGGATCGGCACCGTCGTCGATGGCGCCGCACACGTACTTGGCATTCGAGACAGCCAGCCGCGCCGAGTCGTAGGAGATGGCTTCGTCGCTGATCGCGCGACGAAATCGTCATCGGGCGAGGTCACCGCGCTGGCGGTGGCTGCGGTGGAAAGGGCGGCCAGCCCGAGGCTGGTGGCGGCGAACCTGGTGACGCGGTGCGAGGCGAACATTTGGGGCTCCTTGATGTCGTCTCCCCGGCTCTGTGCCGGTCTGACATCAGCCTCTGGCGAGGGACTTGAAGCATTCTTGGTGGATCCTTGGAGCTGACGGACAGCCGTCGCTCAGCGCGCGGCGTCAGCCGACGTTGTTCCACCAGTCGTGTAGTTCTTCCATGTTCTGACCCTGCGCGTCGGCCAGTAGTAGGTCCGCATCCTTCGTCCACGTCACATCGGGGTTGCCGTGGAAGGTCCCGCATGCGACCTGACCGGCCTTCTCATCGGGGTTGGCGCTCGAGTTGTAGCCCCATGCGCTGGGGGAGTCGACGTCGCTGCCAGGGCACTTCAGCAGTTCGGTGTTCTGTGCGATGGCGTCGCTGAAACGCTTGTCCAGCGTCGCCTGATCGGCGAACAGCGAATACCGCGTCACCGCAGGGCCGCCAGGGCTGTTCGTCTTGCCGCAATCGACGGTGGCCAGCGCATCGGTGGCGGGCGGATGCACCGGTTTGCAGATACCGGTGTCGTAATCGTCGGGCAGCGCTGCGAGCAGCTTGGAGTCCGGCGACGACGGGTCGACGGCCTCCGTCGTGGGCGCTCTCGATTTGGTGGTCTCCCTGGTCTTGGAGGTGGAGGGGGAGGTGCCGGTGGGCTGGCTCTGATTGCTCGAGTCGTCACTCTTGAACGCCCACCAGGCTCCGAGCGCGCCGAGGACCAGAACGAACACCGCGCTCGCCGCCGCCAGCGGGATCCACGTCGTGCTCTTCTTCGCGGGAGGCCGCGGTGGCGGGGTGTTCCATTGCGGTCCGGTAGCCGGCGCCGACTTGGCGGGGGACGGCGCCGACTGAGCGAGGAACGGCGCCGGCGTCGCGGCACGAAAAGGCGGCGGCGCCGGTGGCGGTCCCGGCTGCGGCGTATGAAACAGGCCCGCGCCGATGCCCGGCATGGTGGCGTCCTGGCTGCGCTGCAAGATGGTCGCCGACTGGTCCTGGTCTCGACGCGTCAACGCGTGATTGGCGGCCGCTGCGAGGTCGCCCGCACTGGCATAGCGGTCCTCGGGTTTCTTGGCCATGCCCCGCGCGATCACTTCGTCGAACGCGGCCGGAATTCCCGGCCGCATCAAGCTGGGCCGCGGTATCGGATCCATCAGGTGCGACGTGATCACGACGCTGACGCTGTCTGCCCGGAACGGCTGCGAACCGGTGAGGCACTCGTGCAGCACGCATGCGAGCGAGTAGATGTCGGCGCGATAGGTCACGACGTCGTGGGTGAACCGCTCTGGCGCCATGTACGCATAGGTCCCGACGGCGGTGCCCAACTCGGTGAGCTTTTCCTCGCTGGCGGCGTTGGCGATTCCGAAATCGACGAGGTATGCGAAGTCGTCACGGGTGATCAGGATGTTCTCCGGCTTCACATCGCGGTGCATGATGCCCGCTTCGTTCGCGGCGTCGAGAGCCGAGGCGATCTGGCGCACGATCGCCACCGCCCGCGCCGGCGTCAACGCACCGTAGTTCTTCAGCAGCGCGCGCAGATCGGTGCCGTCGATCATCCGCATGTCGACATAGAGCACGCCGTCGATCTCGCCGTAGTCGTGGATCGGGACGACGTGCGGTTCCAGCAGCCGGCCCGCGGAGTGCGCCTCCCGCTGCAGCCTCTTGCGGAACACCGCGTCGTGGGAGACCGCCTCCGGCAACAGTTTCAGCGCGACGGTGCGGTCCTTCTTTGTGTCGTATGCCTCGTACACCTCGCCCATGCCGCCTCGGCCGATCAACCGCCTCAGACGGTAGGGACCGAAGTCGGTACCGACCCGCGAAGGTCCTTCGGTCCCGGTCATCGGTCGCTCCTGTCTTGTGCAGCCGGCGAACACAACATAATGCCGCGGATCGGTCGTCACACAGCAAACTGAGCGCTACACCTCAGGTGGTTGCACCTCGAAGACGAACTCGTGGTCGCAGATCCGAATGCGGTCGCCGTCGTCGAGCGTGACGCTGGCGCGAATCCGTTCCCCGCGCACCTCGACGCCGTTGGACGACCGCAAATCCGTGACGACGAAGTTTGTGCCGGTGTCGATGATGACGGCGTGATGGCGGCTCACGTTGGCGTCATCGAGGACGATGTCGTTGTCCGGCAGTCGCCCGATCCTGGTGGCCGCGGCAACCAGCGGGTAGTCGTTGCCGGACGCGTCGCGCAGCCGGGCGACAGACGACGCGGCGCCCACTGCGGTGCGCTGGTCCAGAGAGTTGGCGGTGTGGATGGCGGTGGTCAGTGCGACCCGCTTCACGTCCAACGGCTCCTGGCGCAGGATCCGCTCGTGCAGCGCCTGCACCGACGGGCCGGGATCGATGCCGAGATCGTCGGCGAGCGTGGTCTTCAGCCGCCGGTAGGCGTCGAGCGCGTCGGATTGTCGTTCGGCCAGATAGTAGGCGGTGATCAGCTGCGCATGCAGCGGCTCACGATACGGGTGCTCGGCGGTGAGCGACTCCAGCTCGCCGATGATGGCGTACGCGCGGCCGCAGGCGATTTCGGCCTCCGCGAGTGCGGTGTGTGCGAGCACCTTGTCCTCCACCAGCGCGGTGGCGAACGGTTCGACGAACTGAAAGTCGCGAAGATCTTCCAATACCGGTCCGCGCCATTCGGAAAGCGCGGCACGCAGGCTCTGGCAGGCCTGCTCGAATTTACCGGAGGCGGCGGCCTGCACGCCTGCGGTCTTGCCGAGCACGAAACGGCCGATGTCGCAATCGTTTTCGGGAACTCCCAACCGGTATCCCGGCGGCGCACTGACCAACGCGGTGCGGGAGTCGACGCCGATGCCGCTGAGCAGCTTACGCAGGTTGGACACATAGGAATGCAGGCTGGCGCGCGGATCCGGCGGCGGGAACTGTTCCCACGCCGCCTCGATCAACGCATCGGTGCCCACCGGGCGGTTGCGGTTGATCAGCAGCATGGCGAGCACGGCTCGCTGCTTCGGTGTGCCCAGCGGTATCGACGCGCCGTCGACACAGATCTGCAGCGGCCCCAGCACACCGAACTCGGCACCGTTGTCGGCCATGACGGCAATTGTGACCGATCAGCGGGCCGGCTGATCGAGGATCCGGCCGGTCAGGCGGCGATGCTCCCACCACCGTCGGCCCGGACGACCTGACCGGTGATGTAGCCGGCGTCATCGGCGAGCAGGGCACGGATGGCATGGGCGATCTCGCGCGGTGTTCCAACACGCTGCAGGGGAATGGATTCCAGCAGCCGGGTTTCGCGCTCGGACCCGATCGGACTGCGTTCGCGAAACATCTCCGTTTCAATGGGTCCCGGCGCCACCGCGTTGACCGTGATGCCCGTCTGCGCGAGCTCGCGTGCCCAGATTCGAGTACACGTCTCCAGCGCCGCCTTCGATGCGGCGTAGGGAGTGCGCTCCGCAACGCCGAGCGTGGTCAGGCTGGTGACGTTGACGATTCGACCCCACCCGGCGTCGAGCATTCCGGGCAGCACCGCCTGGACCACCTGGACGGCGGTGCGCACATTCAGGTCGTAGGTGACGAACAGGTCATCCAAGTCGATCGAACCGATCCTGCCGAATCGGGCGAGGCCGACATTGTTTACCACCGCATCCACGCGCCCGCCCGCCACGACTCGCTCGAGCACGTCGGCGGTGGCTGCCCTGTCGGCGAGGTCCACTTCGAAGAACTCGCCCGGGAAGTCGTCGGGTCTGGTGCGCGCCAGGCCGATCGGGATGTCGCCTGATGCTGCGACCCCGTCGGCGACCGCTCACCCGATTCCCTTCGACGCCCCCGTGATCAATACTCGCCGTCCTGACGTCGTGTCCTCCTAGTGAACGTTCAGCTGATCCGTTCAACGTCGACGGACCCACAATTCGTCCAATGCCCCCGATCTCCACGGAGATGTATCCGTCTCCGCACCGACTGGTGTAGACCTAAGTGGAACGTGTTCTAGTTCCGTTTTGGGAGGTATGCCATGAGCCTTCGGGTCGTGCAGTGGGCCACCGGTGGGGTCGGCGTCGCCGCGATCAAGGGCGTGCTGGAGCATCCCGACCTCGAGCTCGTCGGCTGCTGGGTGCATTCGGCGGACAAGGCGGGCAAGGATGTCGGGGAGCTCATCGGTGCCGAGCCGCTCGGCGTCACCGCCACCGGCAGCATCGACGAGATCCTCGCGCTGGATGCCGACGCGGTGATCTACGCGCCGTTGATGGCCAATCCCGACGAGGTAGCCGCGCTGCTGCGCTCAGGCAAGAACGTGGTGACGCCGGTCGGTTGGCTGTATCCCAGCGAGCGCAGCGCCGCGCCGATGCGGGAGGCCGCGATCGAAGGAAACGCGACGCTGCACGGTACCGGGATGGCGCCCGGCGGCATCAGCGAGAAGTTCCCGCTGTTGTTCTCGGCCTTCTCCACGGGTGTGACATTCGTTCGCGCCGAAGAGTTCTCCGATCTGCGCACCTACGAGGCACCCGACGTGCTGCGCCACGTCATGGGGTTCGGCGAGACGCCGGACAAGGCGCTCACCGGACCGATGCAGAAGATGCTCGACAGCGGCTTCATTCAAGCCGTGAAGATGGTCGTCGACAAGATGGGCTTCAACGCCGACCCGAAAGTGCGTGCGGCACAAGAGGTCGCGGTCGCATCCGCCCCGATCGACTCCCCGCTGGGTATCATCGAGCCCGGCCAGGTCGCCGGCCGCAAGTTCCACTGGGAGGCGCTCGTCAACGGCGAGCCGGTCGTGCGCGTGACGGTGAACTGGCTGATGGGTGAGGAAAACCTCGATCCCGCATGGACTCTCGGCACCGGACAGCGATACGAGATGGAGGTCCGCGGCAATCCGGACATCACAATTGTCGTCAAGGGGTTCCACTCCGAGGTGGGCGGCGAGGGACCTGAATACGGCATCGTCGGCACGGCTGCGCACTGCGTCAACTCCGTGCCCGCGACCTGTGCGGCCGAGCCGGGCATCCTGACCTACCTCGACCTGCCATTGATCAGTGGGAAGGCGGCACCGGGGCTGGGTTGAGGACCGTCGACGTGATTTGGCTGATTTTCCCTCGAGTCGCCGCCGGACTGCGAAAATCGTCTCATTGCTCCTCGGCGTAAACGCCGTCTGACTCGAGGTACAAGCCGTGATCGCATTCAAGACAACTGCACCGCTCGGACTGTGCGCCCTGATTATCGGACTTGCCGTCATCTCCGAGGCTGCGCCGGCGTCGGCCGACGTGTGCGGATCGGTGGGCGGGCGCCGCGTCTCGGTGAGCGGATGCGGGAGCATCGCCGACGCGGTCTCGCCATGGGTTGCGCCGCCGGCGGCCTACGCGCCGTTGCCCGAGGATTACGCCGCGCCGCCGCCTCCGCCGCCACCACCGAATGTCAACGTGTGCGCCAACTTCGGACGCCGGATCAGCGTCAGCGGCTGCGTGTAAGCGGCCGAAGTCAAGCAGACCCCGTTCAGATCTCGAGGAGCGACAACTGATGACCATCAATCAACGACGCCTGACCCGTGGCGGGATGGCGCTCGGCATTGTCCTCCTGCTCGCAACCGCGGCACCTGCGACGGCCGACGAGCCGGATGCGAACTGCACCGCAGCCGACCTGGCCGGGGTGATGACCGGAGTGTCCGCGGCGATGTCCGCCTATCTCTTCACCCATCCGGACGTCAACGTCTTCTTCACCAACCTGAAAGGACTGCCCCGGGATCAACAGCGCCAGGCGGTGCAGGACTACATCGACGCCAACCCAGAGGTCGGAGCGGACCTGCGAGGGATCCGCGGGCCGTCGCTCGAGTTCCGGGACCGGTGCGACGTGGACCTCCCGGGCTAGTCTCGGCTTATGGCTGAACCGTTGGTCGTCGAGCAGTCCCGAACCATTCCGATGGGCCAGGACGACGTCTTCCGAGACATGGTCCCGATGCCGCTGCCGTCGCTGTTCCGCAAGTGGTACGGACCCATCCCGCCGATCAAGGAAGTGCGCGACCAGACCGGCGACTGGGACGCGGCAGGGCAGTCGCGCACCGTGGTGCTTGTCGGGGGCGGCAGCATGCGCGAGGAGCTCACGCGGTTCAACCCGCCGCACTCGTTCGGTTACACGCTGTCGAACATCAAGGGCCCGCTGTCGCCATTGGTCGGCAAGGTGGACGGCGAATGGACCTTCGAGCCGCTCGGGTCCGGAACCAACGTGGTGTGGCGGTGGACCATTTACCCGCGCACTGGGCTGACCGCTCC
>JBKPSU010000046.1:0-4068 GCA_046735135.1 Actinomycetota bacterium | reverse complement strand
CGAGCTCGTCGAGCGCTGCCGTCGAGGCGATGAGGGCGCGTTTCAGGAGCTGGTCGACCGGTACAAGGATCTGGTGTTCGCCTTGATCGCGCGCACGGTGCAGGACCGATCGCGGGCGGAAGATCTGGCGCAGGACGTCTTTTTGCGGGTCCACCGGGGCCTCCCCTATTTCCGGGGCGAAGCGCGTCTTTCCACATGGATCTACCGCATCGTCGCCAACGTCTGCGTGCACGACCAGGGCCGGCCCGCACCGGCGCTGTCGCTGGACGACGAGCGCATGCGGACGCGGACGCCGTCGGCATCCGATCGGCAGTTTGGCGATCTGGAACTGCGGGATCGGCTCGAAAAGGCGATCGCGCGACTGCCGCCGAACTATCGCCTGGTCGTCGCGGCGCACTACCTCGAGGGCGTGCAGTACGAGGACCTCGCGGAAGCGCTCGCCCTTCCGCTGGGCACCGTGAAAACCCAGCTGCACCGCGCGAAACAGCAGCTGAGGCGGATGCTGGAGACGGATCTGAAATGAGTCGGGGCTGAGGGCTCGGGCTCGCTGAAGCCCGAACGATTGCCATATGTTCTGCGACGAAGCACTGGACGCGGTCGAGGCGATTGCCGCTGGCGATCTGACGCCCGACGGGCGCGTCGCCGAGCACCTGACCACGTGCCCCAACTGCGCGGCGGCGCTCGTCAGCGCTCGCGCGCTCGAGCGGATGCTCCGTGTGCGCTCCATCCCGAAACCGCCGGCGCAGTTCACCACGCGGACGCTCGCCCGGGTGCGGCGCGCGCGCTGGCGCAGCGAGCAGTTTCTGGACGTCGGCTTCAACGTGGCGATCGCGGCCGTCGTCCTCATCGTCATCGCCGGCATCTGGATGCTGCTGAACCGGTCGGGCCTCGTCGCGGTCAGCAACGACGTCGTGGATCTGTTCGGCTCCAGCCTGGTGGCGTTTGCCCGGCGGGTTGGTCCGTCACTGCCGCTCTATGCCGCGGCCACCGCGCTTCTCGCCACCGCACTCGGCATCTGGTGGTGGGCCGAGCGCGACGCTACCTACTAGTTTCGGGAATCACGCCCACGCCAGGTCGGCGACGAGATCGCTGTCGCGTCGAATCAGGACGGCGTCTCCGATCCGCAGCCGCCCGTCTCGTTGCCGCGATCCCAGCGACACGAAATCGAACAGCTCGAAGTCGCGGGCGCGAAGGAAGTTGAGAACATCCAGGAAGACCGGATGACCGGAGCGCTCGATGTCGTAGAAGCTGACCTCGGTGATGATGACCTCGATCGCCGCGAGCGAGGCGCTCGCTCCTGTCAGCGCGTCGAGCTCGTGCCCTTCGATGTCCAACTTGACCAGAGGGCGCTGGCCTCCTGTCAGCATCTTCCCGAAGAGTTGATCGAATGTCGAGGCGGGAACGACGATGACGTTGTCGTCGCCCTGGGGGTTGACGGACGCTCCCGTCGTCCCGGCGCCCGTCATCCTGACCTCCGCAACGTCCGGCCGGGTCAACGCCACCGGATGCAGGTGAACGCGCGTATCGGCGCGCTGGTATTCGGCAAGCACCTGCCGGCACGAGGGCTGCGGCTCGATCATGTGGCACTCGGCCATGGGAAAGAGCCGCCGCGCCAGACGCGTCCAGACACCGACGTTCGCGCCGACGTCGATGATCAGGGCGGGGCTGAGTCCGCGTCGCTTGAGCGCTTTGAGGACATCTTCGGTGGCTTCGAACCGGTTCGGCGGCATCCGACCGATGTGGAAGCCGGCATCCGCCGCCAGCCGTTGAATGGCCTTGCGGAAGCGATGCGCCGGCGGTGCGTTCCAGGATCCCATTGAGAGTCTGGCGTTTTTTCGGCGCGGATGCCGGCAAGGAATAGGCGCTAACGCGTCAGGCGCGCGAAGTCGACCGACGATGCCTCGGCGTCCACGAAGTAGTACTGCATCGAGCGAATCGCCTCGACAATCCGATCCGCATCGGCCAGGTCGGAGCGCACGTAATACGTGTGCGTGTCGTCTCGCCTGAGACCGTACGACGCCGCGAGTCGGTAGGCTCTCGCCTCTGCGAACGCGCGGAGATGCTCGACCATTGCGTCCCATCGATCGGGCACGCGTTGCAGAGGCGCGATTGGCGACGAGTAGGCATGAAACATGATCAGCGCCGGATGCGATCGCTCGAGATAGTCGTCGGTGAGCCGGCCGGCGCGGGCGATCTCGGCGTCGTTGAGGCCCCACGCGTCGATGGCGCGCCAGCCGGAGTAGAACGGTAGCAGTCCCGCCTCGGACACCACCATCGTGTAGCCGCGATCGCCGTAGGCCTGAAGCGCCAGGCCGACCTCGCGGCGGCTGTCGTGTCCGGCGACAACGAAGTTGCGGTGCTGCTGCAACAGAATCAACGTCACGCCAATCGCGGCGGCCACCGGCACAGCACGACGCCATCCGCCGTCGAGGCTCGGCCGGATGCGATCGCGCCACAGCTGGTCCGCGCCGACCATGATGCCGGGCGCCGCGATCGCCACCAGCGGAAGCACCGCATACTGAAAGCGCATCGCGTAGTTCATCTCGTTCGACAACAGCAGCCAGATCCCCGTGAAGACGCCAACGGGCCACGCGAGGAACAGCAGTCGCCGGATGCCGCTCGCGCTTGCCAACCCCAAACCGAGCAGCGGCACGAGCGGGCCGGCGAGACGCAACGCGTTGCCACCGGCGTTGCGCAGACTCGACCAGTACAGCTGACCGCCGCCCTTGACGTAGAACGGATTCGGGAGCGGGTGGCCGAAATACCGCCAGCGCGCCAGAAAGTACGTGCCGCCGAGCACGCCGAACCACAGCGCGAAACGCGCCAGAGTGCGCGCGGCGCTCGCGCCGCGCGATATCGCCACGCCCACGAGCACGACGGCGCCGAGAATCGCGCCCTCGGGCCGCGACATACCCAGGAGACACGCGAGGATGGGCAGCGCGTTGTCGGCCCAGCGGCCGCGTCGTTCCAGGGCCACGAGCGCGACCGTCCACAGCAGTGCGACCCACAGGGCGAAAAACGGCGTGCCGAATGCCGTGGCGATGTACACCTTCGCCGGGCCAATCGCGACCAACAGCGCAATAGCCGCGCACAGAAAAGGCGACGCACCGTATAGCCGCCGCGGCACCAGGTAGACGAGCAGGACGGTGGCGACGTGCGCGACGGCGCACAAGAGACGCGCCGCCAATTCGACCGACGCCCCGAGCTGTACCACCGCCGCGATGGCTACGACGAACAGAAAATCGGTGGCGCCGTCGACCGGTGGCTCGCCGACATTCCAGACGAATCCGTGACCACGCGCGAGGTTCTGCGCGTAGCGCAGCAGCATCGCGGCATCATCGGCGGGCGGGTGGCTGCGGGGAATGGTCCAGGCGAGGTATCCGGCGGCGAAAACACAGAGCGTCAGGCCGGCCAGCCAATCGCGTGCAGGCGCCTGAACCTCGTCGACTGTACGAGTCAGCACGGTCGCATCGGCGGCATGTTATCGTTGTCGGAGATTGAGCGAAAGTGGCGGAACTGGCAGACGCGCCGGACTTAGGATCCGGTGGTTAACAGCCATGAGGGTTCGAGTCCCTCCTTTCGCAGCCTTCGCTCGGCGATAGTTGCGCGTCGAGCTACCGCGCGCGAGCGCCCTGGTAGCGAAGGCTGTCCACCGTAGCGCGCAGCGCGAAGGTGGACCGCAGTTACACTCAGGTGAAAGAGTGCCCGCCGAAGCGCGTAGCGCGAAGGTGGACCGCCCAACCGTAGGCACCGCAGCAGATGAAAACCGAATTCGCCGACATCAACGAAACGCGCAAGAACGTGCGCGTGGAAATTCCCACCGATATCGTCAACGCCGAGATCGATCGGGTCGCGACCGATTACTCGCGCAAGGCGCGCATTCCTGGATTCCGTCCTGGCAAGGCGCCGGCGCGCGTGATCAAGCAGCGCTTCAAGGACCAGATCCTCCATGACGTCGCCCACGACCTCATCCCGCGCGCCGTCGACGACGCGCTGCGCGAGAAGGGGATGGAGCCGGTCGACACACCGGATGTCCGCGACGTCACGATTGAAGAAGGTCAGCCGCTG
>JBKPSU010000045.1:0-4902 GCA_046735135.1 Actinomycetota bacterium | reverse complement strand
TGTGTGAATCCCCTTCGGCGGGTAGCGGTTCGGCCACAACAGCTCGGCGGGCCTAACAGCGTCCACCCATTTTGCCCCGTGCAGCGCCGCCGCCGATTGACCGGCGACGACGCCTCGACGCCCGGACCACAACCACGCAGCGCGGGCGCGCTCGTCGGCGGTGACCTCGCCGCCGCGTGATACGTAGACGTCTGGATACAGCGCGGCGAACTTGCTGCGCAGCGCGTAGGGGGTCAGCGCGCCCGCCGCTACCGCCTCGCTTCAGATAAACGGTTCCCCCATCCGTACAAATGTGCCGTCGACTACCGACACCCCGGCGAACGTGTTAGGACCGCATCTTTGGCGGTGGCCTCCATGGCTATTGCACACGCGCAAATTAGAATGGCTGACGTGCCAGAACACAGGCGTCGGCTGTCCCCCGACGATCGCCGCAGCGAGCTGCTGGCACTGGGCGCCAAGGTTTTCGGCGAACGCCCCTACGACGAAGTCCGGATCGACGAGATCGCCGAGCGCGCAGGCGTTTCGCGCGCGCTGATGTACCACTACTTCCCCGACAAGCGCGCGTTCTTCGCCGCGGTGGTGAAGGCCGAGGGTGATCGGTTGTTCGAGGCCACCAACTTTCCGCCGATGCCGGAGCTGTCGCTGTTCGAGCAGCTCCGCGAGGGCGTGCTGGCCTATCTGCGCTACGACGAGCAATATCCGCACGGCGCATGGGCGGCCTACGTCGGGATGGGCACCGCAGACCCGGTGCTGCGCGGCATCGAAGACGTCGACAACGATCGCCAGGTCAGCCGGATCATGGGCAGGATCAACGAGGCGCTGGCGGGCGATCTGGACTCGAAGGTCGAACGCGACATCCGCACCACCGTCTACGGCTGGCTGGCGTTCACCATGGAGATGTGCAGGCAGCGGATCCTCGACCCGTCCATCGACGCGGGTCAGATCGCCGACACCTGTGCACACGCGCTTCTCGACGTGATCGGCCACGTTCCCGGCATTCCGGCCACGCTCACCGAGGCCGTCGAGTCCGCGCGAAGCTGAGCTTGACGGCCTTTTTGTCGGTAGTCGTTGGCACCATGGCTACGTGAGCTCTACCCAAAACCCGCTAGCCCGGTTCAGCCCGCTGACCAGCGAGTGGTTCACCGGGACCTTCGCGGCGCCGACGGAGGCGCAGGCGCAGGCGTGGTCGGCCATCGCCGATGGCGACAACACGCTGGTCATCGCGCCCACCGGATCCGGAAAGACGCTGGCCGCATTCCTGTGGGCCATCGACCGCCTCGCCGACGGCGAACCTCGGCCCGCGACGGCGGGCACCCTCGTTCTCTACGTGTCGCCGCTGAAGGCGCTGGCCGTCGACGTCGAGCGCAACCTGCGCACGCCGCTGACCGGCATCACCCGCATCGCCGAGCGCCGAGGTCTGCCCGCGCCGGACATCAGCGTCGGCGTGCGCTCAGGCGATACCCCACCCGCGCGACGACGGGAACTCATCGCCAAACCGCCGGACATCCTCATCACCACGCCCGAGTCGCTCTTCCTGATGCTGACGTCGGCCGCCCGCGACACGCTCGCCGCGGTCGAGACCGTCATCGTCGACGAGGTACACGCCGTCGCGGCGACCAAACGCGGCGCGCACCTCGCCCTCTCCCTGGAGCGGCTGGATCAGTTGACGGACAAGCCCGCACAGCGGATCGGGCTGTCAGCGACGGTGCGTCCGCCCGAAGAGGTGGCCCGATTCCTTTCCGGGCAGGCGCCGACGACAATTGTCGCCCCGCCTGCGGCCAAGACGTTCGACCTGTCGGTGCAGGTTCCGGTTCCCGACATGGCCAACCTGGAGAACAACAGCATCTGGCCCGACGTCGAGGGACGAATCGTCGACCTCATCGAGGCGCATCAAAGTTCGATCGTGTTCGCCAACTCGCGTCGGCTCGCGGAACGACTTACGTCCCGGCTCAACGAGATTCACGCCGAGCGACAGGGCATCGAGTTGCCGACGGGGCCCAACCCCCAGGTCGGTGGCGGCTCGCCGGCACAAATCATGGGCAGCGGGCTGGCGTCGGGTGCGGCCACGCTGTTGGCCCGTGCGCACCACGGGTCGGTCAGTAAGGAGCAGCGCGCCCAGGTCGAGGACGACCTCAAGTCCGGTCGGCTGAAGGCCGTCGTCGCCACCTCGAGCCTCGAACTCGGTATCGACATGGGCGCCGTCGATTTGGTGATCCAGGTCGAGACGCCGCCCTCGGTGGCCAGCGGATTGCAGCGCATCGGCCGGGCCGGTCATCAAGTCGGCGAGATCTCGCAGGGCGTCCTCTTCCCGAAGCACCGCACCGATCTGATCGGCTGTGCGGTGGCCGTGCGCCGGATGCTGGCCGGCCAGATCGAGACCATGCGGGTGCCGGCCAATCCGCTCGACGTGCTGGCCCAGCACACCGTGGCGGCCTGCGCGCTCGAACCGCTGGACGCCGACCTCTGGTTCGACGCCGTGCGGCGAAGCGCGCCGTTCGCGACGCTGCCGCGCAGCGCCTTCGAGGCGACGCTGGACCTGCTGTCCGGCAAGTACCCGTCGACGGAGTTCGCCGAACTGCGTCCGCGGCTGGTGTACGACCGAGACGCGGGCACGCTCACCGCACGACCAGGCGCGCAGCGGTTGGCGGTCACTTCCGGCGGCGCCATCCCCGACCGCGGCATGTTCACCGTCTACCTCGCCTCCAACGCCGAATCCGAAAAGCCCTCACGGGTAGGCGAACTCGACGAGGAGATGGTCTACGAGTCGCGGCCCGGCGACGTCATCTCGCTCGGCGCCACCAGTTGGCGGATCACCGAGATCACCCATGACCGGGTGCTGGTCATCCCGGCGCCGGGGCAGCCTGCGCGGCTGCCGTTCTGGCGCGGCGACGGTGTCGGACGCCCCGCTGAGCTGGGGGCGGCGATCGGCGCCTTCACCGGCGAGCTGGCCAGCCTGAGCCGGGATGACTTCGACAAACGATGCGCAGCAATGGGATTCGATGCCTATGCGACCGACAATCTGTGGCAGCTGATCGACGACCAGCGCCAGGCCACCGGCACCGTCCCGACCGACACCACATTTGTAGTGGAGCGTTTCCGTGACGAGCTGGGCGACTGGCGGGTGATCCTGCACTCCCCCTACGGACTTCGGGTGCACGGTCCGCTGGCACTGGCGGTGTCGCGACGGCTGCGGGAGCGCTACGGCATCGACGAGAAACCGACGGCCTCCGATGACGGCATCATCGTCCGGTTGCCGGACACAGAGGACGCCGCGCCCGGTGCCGAGATATTCGTCTTCGACGCCGACGAGATCGAGCCGATCGTCACCGCCGAGGTGGGCGGTTCGGCGTTGTTCGCATCCCGGTTCCGCGAGTGCTCGGCCCGCGCGCTATTGCTGCCGCGCCGTCACCCGGGCAAGCGGTCACCGCTGTGGCATCAGCGCCAGCGGGCAGCGCAGCTGCTGGATGTGGCCCGCAAGTATCCGGATTTCCCGATCGTGCTGGAGACCGTCCGCGAATGCCTGCAGGACGTGTACGACGTGCCGACGCTGACCGAGCTGATGCACCGCGTGGCGCAACGCAGGCTTCGCGTCGTCGAGGTCGAGACCGCGACCCCGTCGCCGTTCGCCGCGTCGCTGCTGTTCGGCTACGTCGGCGCGTTCATGTACGAGGGCGACAGCCCGCTCGCGGAGCGCAGGGCCGCAGCGCTGTCGCTGGACAGCGTGCTGCTGGCCGAGCTGCTGGGCCGGGTCGAGCTCCGCGAACTGCTCGACCCGCAGGTGATCGCCACCACCTCGGCGCAGCTGCAGCACCTCAGCGAAGACCGCGCCGCGCGCGACGCCGAAGCTGTCGCGGACTTACTGCGGCTGCTGGGCCCGCTGACCGAGGCGGAGATCGCCGAACGGTGCACGGCAGATGATGTCGGCGGCTGGCTGGAAGGTCTGCGGGCCGCCAAGCGTGCGCTCACGGTGTCGTTCGCCGGCCAGACGTGGTGGGTGGCCATCGAGGACATCGGCCTGCTGCGCGACGGCGTCGGCGTGGCCGTGCCGGTCGGCGTGCCCGCCATCTTCACCGAGGCGGTCACCGACCCACTCGGCGAACTCATCGGTCGCTACGCCCGCACACACGGCCCGTTCACCACACAGCAGGCCGCGGCGCGCTTCGGGCTGGGTCAGCGCGTGACCGCAGACGTGTTGGGGCGGATGGCGATCGATGGGCGCCTGGTGCGCGGCGAGTTCACGGACTTTGTCGACACCGGCGACCAGTGGTGCGACACAGACGTGCTGAAAATCCTGCGGCGGCGGTCGCTGGCGGCGCTGCGGGCGCAGGTCGAACCGGTGAGCACAACCGCCTATGCCCGATTCCTGCCCGCCTGGCAGCAGGTCGGGGCGGAAAAGGCCTCGGGCATCGATGGATTGGCATCGGTCATCGAACAGCTGGCCGGCGTCCCGATCCCTGCGTCGGCGGTTGAACCGCTGGTGTTCTCGACGCGCATGCGCGACTACCAACCGGCGATGCTGGACGAACTGTTGGCGTCGGGCGAAGTGACGTGGTCGGGCGTCGGCACGATCGGTAATGGCGACGGTTGGATCGCGTTCCATGCGGCCGACTCGGCGCCGCTGACGCTGGCCCCCCCGACCGAGATCGACTTCACCGATGCGCACCGCTCGATCATGGAGATGCTGGGTGGTGGCGGCGCGTACTTCTTCAGGCAGCTCGCCGGCCTGGCCGGCGACGGCACCGCACAGGTCAAACAGGCTCTGTGGGAATTGATTTGGGCCGGGTGGATCACCGGCGACACGTTCGCACCCGTGCGGGCGATGCTCGGAGGCACCGGACGGCGAACGGGCAGACCCGCCCACCGCCAACGCTCGCGACCGCCCCGGTTGAGCCGGTACAGCGT
>JBKPSU010000044.1:0-2731 GCA_046735135.1 Actinomycetota bacterium | reverse complement strand
CGAAGAACGGCGAGTTGAAGGCGCAGGGCAAGATGATCGACGGCACACCGAAGACCAGGAGGAGTACTACAGCTTCGACCAGAGCGGGGCAGCTGTGCCCGCGCTGGCTCAGTACCGCAGCCGGTCGCCCACCACGCGGACTTCGGACAAGGAGCCCCGGTGGTTCAGGGCATACAGCGGATGCGTCAGCACCGGGTGACGGCAGTGCGGGCAGGACTTCTGCGCCTCGTTGGCCGATGCGAACGTCAAGTGATGACATGCCGCACAGCGGACGACGAAAAAGGCCTTCGCCCAATTCAGCAGCCCAACATAAATCGCCGCGACCGCTGCCAGACCTATTACCGCGATAAGAACGACGGTCAGTACCTCGTAAACCGACATATTCGCCACCTTCGCACTCGGCTTCGAATACCGTCACGGTACGCCTGAAGGTTTAAACGATCATGAGTTTCTGGCCCGTTTGAATACCTTGATCAACCTGTTGCCGTTCAGATTGAGGGCGGCGAGTTGGCTGGGCGTCAAGTGACGGGAGTCTCTCGTTTTCGTAATCGGCCGACCGCACTGAGACAATTACCGGCGTGGAATTACGCCCTGATTTTCGGAACGTCGCCATCGTGGCACACGTCGACCATGGGAAGACGACCCTCGTCGACGCGATGCTGCGGCAATCGGGGGCGCTGACGCATCGCGGCGACGACGCGACTGAACGGATCATGGACTCCGGCGACCTGGAGCGGGAAAAGGGCATCACCATCCTGGCGAAGAACACCGCCGTGCACCGCCACCACCCGGACGGCAGCGTGACCGTCATCAATGTCATCGACACCCCCGGCCACGCCGACTTCGGTGGGGAGGTCGAGCGCGGCCTTTCGATGGTCGACGGCGTTCTGCTGCTGGTCGACGCGTCGGAAGGGCCGCTGCCGCAGACCCGCTTCGTGCTGCGCAAGGCGCTCGCCGCGCACCTGCCGGTGATCCTGGTGGTCAACAAGACGGATCGGCCCGACGCGCGTATCGCCGACGTCGTCTCGGACAGTCACGACCTGCTCCTCGACGTCGCTTCCGACCTCGACGAGGAGGCTCAAAAAGCCGCCGAGGACGCGCTCGGATTGCCGACGCTGTACGCGTCGGGCCGCGCCGGCATTGCCAGCACCGTCGAACCCGCCAATGGCCAGAACCCCGAGGGCGAGAACCTCGACCCTCTGTTCGACGTGCTCTTGGAGAATATCCCGCCGCCGCAGGGTGATCCCGAAGCGCCGCTGCAGGCGCTGGTCACCAACCTCGACGCGTCGGCGTTTCTCGGCAGGCTCGCGCTGATCCGCATCTACAAGGGTCGAATCCGCAAGGGCCAGCAGGTCGCATGGATGCGCGAAGTGGACGGTCATCCGGTCATCACGAACGCCAAAATCACGGAATTGCTTGTCACTGAAGGCGTGGACAGGACATCGACGGATGAGGCCATTGCCGGGGACATCGTTGCCGTAGCGGGGCTGCCGGAGATCATGATCGGCGACACACTGGCCGACCCGGACCATGCGCACGCACTGCCGCGGATCACCGTCGACGAACCTGCCATCTCCGTCACGGTCGGCACCAACACATCTCCGTTGGCGGGCAAGGTATCCGGGCACAAACTCACCGCCCGGATGGTCAAGTCGCGGCTGGACACCGAGCTTGTCGGCAATGTGTCGATCAAGGTCGTCGACATCGGCCGGCCCGACGCCTGGGAGGTGCAGGGCCGCGGCGAGTTGGCTTTGGCAGTCCTCGTCGAGCAGATGCGCCGCGAGGGCTTTGAGTTGACGGTCGGCAAGCCGCAGGTGGTGACGCGCACCATCGACGGCAAGCTGCATGAGCCGTTCGAGGCGATGACCATCGACTGCCCCGAGGAATATGTCGGCGCGATCACGCAATTGATGGCGGCGCGGAAGGGCCGGATGGAGGAGATGACGAACCACGCCGCGGGGTGGGTGCGGATGGATTTCATCGTGCCGAGTCGCGGGCTGATCGGCTTCCGCACCGACTTCCTGACCTTGACGCGCGGCACCGGCATCGCCAACGCCGTCTTCGACGGCTACCGGCCATGGGCGGGGGAGATCCGGGCACGCCATACGGGATCGCTGGTGTCGGACCGCTCGGGCTCGATCACACCGTTTGCGATGATTCAGTTGGCCGACCGTGGCCAGTTCTTCGTCGAGCCCGGTGAGGACACCTACGAGGGGCAGGTCGTCGGCATCAATCCGCGCGCTGAGGATCTCGACGTCAATGTGACGCGGGAGAAGAAGCTGACCAACATGCGGTCCTCGACGGCCGATGTCATCGAGACCTTGGCCCGTCCGCTCGAACTGGGCCTCGAGCAGGCCATGGAGTTCTGCGCCGAGGACGAGTGCGTGGAGGTCACGCCCGAGGTGGTGCGGGTGCGCAAGGCGGAGCTAGACGCGACCACCCGGGCCCGCAGTCGGGCCCGGGCGAAAGCGCGCGGATAGATAAAGCCGTCAGTTACCGCCGGTGCCGGTGTCCTTCTTGCTGTCGTCGGCGCCGCTCAGCTTCTTGGCCGCCTGGCCCAGATGCTCGGTCGTCTCCTTGAGCTGATTGTTGATCGCCTTGACCGCAGTAGCGACGGGCTTGGGGCTCGGTCTTGTTGGCACCCACCGCGTTTGGCGAGCCCGGCGTGAACTTGCCGACGTCCCCGTTGTCGGCCGTGAGGCTCTACTTCGCGGCGGTGGAGGTACTCGCG
>JBKPSU010000043.1:0-34750 GCA_046735135.1 Actinomycetota bacterium | reverse complement strand
CAGCCCGTCGCCATGGACGAGGGCCTGCGCTTCGCGATCCGCGAGGGCGGCCGTACCGTCGGCGCCGGCCGGGTCACCAAGATCGTCAAGTGACGATCTGACCTAGAACGCCGAAGTGGCGCTCACCCGAAAGGGTGGGCGTCACTTTGCATTTCGGGAGCTTGCCCAAACCGACATTCGGGCGTGAAAGTTCGAGTAAGACACGCCATTTCGTCGATCTCGGCGAGAAGGTCAACCCATCGTCAGGACCATGCGGAAGCGGGCGGCGCCGCTCATCATCTTGTCGTAGGCGGCCTGCGCCTCGGACAGCGGCACGGTCTCGATCATCGGCCGGACACCGGTGAGCGCCGAGAACCGTAGCGTGTCCTCGGAGTCCTGCGACGTTCCCGACGCATGGCCCTGGACGGACGACGACTTGAAGATGATCGACGTGCCTGGCACCTGCAGCGGGTCATTGGGTGCGCCGACGACGACGAGCTGCCCGCGCGCCTTGAGACCATCGAGGGTGGCCGTCATCGCATCGGCGACGGTGACGGTCGCGAGAACCACCTGCGCACCCCCGAGCTTGTTCAACTCCTCTGCGACGTCGGAGGCTTTGGAATCGATGTAGTGATGTGCGCCGAGCTTCTTCGCCAATGGCTCCTTGTCGGTGCCACGCGCGATGGCGACGACCTCAAATCCCATCTTCGCTGCGAATTGAATGCCTAAGTGGCCCAACCCGCCGACGCCCAGAATGGCGACGGTGTCGCCGGGGCGGGCGACGGACTCGCGCAGTGCGTTGAATGTCGTGATGCCTGCGCAGAGCAGCGGACCAGCTTCCACGTCGGACAGGTCGTCCGGTATCCGGGCGAGCGCTTCCGCGGGCGCGACCATGTACTCGGCGTAGCCGCCGTCGTACGAGATGCCGGGAATCTGGCCGTTCTCGCACGAGATGAAATCGCCTCTGCGGCAAGGCTCGCAGGTGAAGTCGCAGCCGCCGAACCAGCCGACACCGACACGATCACCTTTGGTCCACGTCGTGACCCCATCGCCAACGGCATCGACAACGCCTGCGACTTCATGACCGGGCGCGCGCGGGAATGAGTTGCCCAATGCGCCGACGACGGTGATGGAATCCGAGTGGCAGACGCCGCAGGCATGGACCTTGACGCGTACGTGTCCTGGGCTCGGCTCGGGGATGTCGACGTCGGTTATCTCGAACTTCTCATTAGCCGCGGGTATGCGGGCGATCTTCATGGTGGCCACGCTGGAGGACATTACTCCCACGCGTGTAGGGCATTGCCCGGCGCGAACCTGAGCGGAACCTGAGCGGATTCGGCGAATCGCGAGTCCAGCACATTACCACTACAGCAGTGAGCTAATTGCAATTCCGATAATTTTGTCGTGATCTAGACAAGAACTCGTCATTTGTAAATATAGCCGACTGACGTAGTAGCTAATAACCGCACAGCTGACAGGCAGCGAGACCACAGTTTCGGCGGACGAGTATGAAGTGGTCAATGTGACCCCACCTGCTGTGTCAACACTCTGACCTCGGTTTGCGACGGCGGAAGGTAAGACTTAGCTAGCATACCTAGCGGTATGTCACTCCTTGGTGGGTGTGATGCTTGACACACTATCCAGCAAAGCTCTAGGGTCACGTTGCGCAACTTATGCTTCACACAGCTTTATCTGAGGGGTGGGTCAGCGATGACTCCGGATAGCAGCGGTGCCGTGCGGCGATTGCCCGAGAATCGGGCGGGCCGCCACAGGGCGCCGTCAAAGAAACAGCAGATTGTTGTCCGCATCATCGGCATCGGCGCCGCTGCGGGCTGTATCGCACTGGTGTCGGAGATGAACGCTCCGGACGCCGAAGCGCTTTCGATCCTGCTTCCTGCCGGGAACGGCAACGCGACCCAGATCAACATCCTCGAAGGCAATGTCTTCGACCCGCAGTTCGGTCTCGGCGGCAACGGCTCGAACGAGAGCAACAACTCGACCATCGGCGGCCTGATGTTCGGGCTCGGTAACAAGGCCGACGGGTCGACTGGGAGTGCCTTGTCGTTAGGGCCGATCGCGCTCGGTGGCGCGACAGGCAACGGGAACGTCACCCAGATCAACATCCTGTCCTACAACATCATCAACCCGCAGTGGAGCCTGATGGGCGGAAACACCAGCTCCAACACGACCAACAGCAACGCGGCGGTCGGCAATGGCAACAACAGCGACACCACGGTCGATGGGACGTCGACGATGCTCGGCGGAGCGATGGGCAACGGCAACACGACTCAGATCGCGTTGCTCTCCGGAAACATCTTCAACCCGCAGGTCAGCTTGTTCGGCAGTAACGTCAGCAATAACACTGCGATCACCAACGTTTCGGCCTTGAACGGCAACGGAAGCACGACGAACGCGACGTCGGGCGGCCTCTTCGGGACGAGCTTGTTCGGGATGACCGGAAACGGTAACTCGACTCAGCTGGCGGGCGCCACCTCCAACATCTTCAACCCGCAGATCAGCATCCTCGGCCAGAACACGAGCAACAACTACGCGAACGCGAACCAGGCCTCCTTCAACGGCAATGACGGCAACAATTCGGTGGGCGCAACCGGCGGACTGGGGGACATCACGTCTGTCGGTCAAACCGGCAACGGCAACACAACTCAGAACGCCGCCGCTTCGGGCAACATCTACAACAACCAGTTGCGGCTCGGCCTCGGCGGTCTGCTTCCGTCAACGACTAATTCGCAACAGACGACTCTCACCAACGAACAGGTGAGTTCGACCCCGAGTGGACAGCCCGGTCTCACCGAAGAACAGCTGCTCCTGCTCGAACAACAGCAGCAGGGTTCGAGTAGCGCCACGGGGACCGTGGTCAGTCCCGGCCCCGGCTCCTTGAAGACCGTCGTATCGAAGCTCAAGGATGCGGTCGACCAGACGCTGACAAGCCTCACCAAGCCGAAGACATCTGCGAGCACGGGTAGCCCCGAAGGCTCGAGCGCACCATCGAATTCAGGGACCCCATGAGATCGCCGAGCACCGCGCGGAGGTGCGGATGACGTGACTGCACACAGCAGTGTTGCTGAGTGTCGCACTGCAACGCGGAGCATCTTCCAACCTACGTTGATCGACCAACAAAGCCAAAACCTCTGAGCCACACAGAGATACAGAAGTCAAAGGAGTTCAACAAAATGGGGAAACACCGTAAGGCTCGCGCAGGCCGCACACCCGCCAAGCTGAATCGCACCTGCGCGGTCTGCGCCGTAGCCGGCGCCGCAGCCGGGTTCGGCTCGCTTTCGCTCGCTCCGTTGGCGTTGGCCGACAACGGCAGCAGCAGCGGCGGCTGGTGGCTACTCAGCGGCAACAACACGCCGATCGGGAACAACGGCAATGGGAACACCAGCCAGAACGGCGCCTTCAACGGCAACATCATGAACAACCAATTCAACGGCCTGAGCCCGATCATCGGTGGCACCGCAGTGAACTCGGGCGCCGCAATCGGCGGCGCGGGCAGCAGCGTCGCGACGACCGCCGGTGCACCGATCGGCGGCGCCGCCGCCGACATAGTGACCAGTGCTAATCCGGCAGTCGGCGGTCTCGGCACAGGCGGCCTCGCAGCAGGCGGCTCGAACGTTGGGACGAACACCGGTGGCGCGGCTACCGGCGGCACCAATACAGGGGCGGCCTCGTCCGCCGGGGCGACAGGCGGTCTGGTCACCGACGGTGTGGACACCGCCCTCCCCGGTTTCGGGGGTGCAGGAACCGGCGGACCGGGCACAGGAGGCGCGGGCACCGGCGGCCCCAACAGTTCCGCTGGGAACATCGGTGGAGGAGCGGTCGGCGGGGCGGGCGGTGGCACGGCAAGCGAGGTGATAGGTGCCTCCAATACGACGATCGACGGCACGCCCAACAACTCCATCGGCGGTGCGACAGCAGGCGGTGGCACACTCGGCAACCAGCTCGGCGGCAATGCCACCACAACTCAGACCAGCGGTGCGGGAACGGGCGGCGTAGGTACCGGCGGTGCAGGAACCGGCGGATACGGAACCGGCGGGACCATCGACGAGACTCAGACGGCCGGTGACGCGTTGGTGGGCGGAAACGCGGTGTCGCAGAGCGCAACAGGCGGGACTGGGGGCGCCGTGTCGAGCGGTCAGACCGCCGGCGCGGCGACCGGCGGATACGGAGTCGGCGGTACCGCCACCAGCGGCAACACCGCGGGCGGAAACGTCATCGGCGGGGCCGCCGCCAACAGCGGCGCCTCGAGCAGCGGCGATGCGACCGGCGGCGACGCCACGAACGAGGTCGTCGCCGTGGCGGGAGGCAACCTCGCGACCAACCTCGTCAACTCCAACGTGAACAGTGACAACGGCAACTACAGCCACAACAGCATCGGGTCGAAGGGCAGCAACACGAATAACGGGTGGTGGCTGCTCAGCGGGAACAACACCACCATCGGAAACAACGGCAACGGCAACACCAGTCAAAACGGTGCGTTCAACGGCAACGTGATGAACAACCAGCTTAACCTCCTCAGCCCGGTCATAGGCGGCACGGCAAGCAACGTCGCCGATGCCACCGGCGGTGCGGCAACCAGTGCCGCCAGCACCGTCGGCGCACCGATCGGCGGCGCAGCCGTCGGCACGACGACCAGCGTCAATCCGGCAGTCGGCGGGGCCGCGGTCGGTGGCCCGGCGGCCGGCGGTTCGAATCTCGCGACCAACATTGGTGGCGCGGCACTCGGTGGCACCAATATCGGCACCGGAACCAGCGCCGGGGCAATAGCCGGCTCGGTCGCCGACACCGCGGATACTGCCAGCGGAGGGACCGGCGGGGGCGGCACCGGCAATTTCGGTGTCGGCGGCGCAGGTACCGGCGGCTCGAATATCGCTGCCGCGAACAACGGTGGTGGCGCACTCGGAAATGCGCTCGGCGGCGCGGCTGCCGAGACGATAACGGCGACCAACACGACCAACACGGGCAATCCCAACAACCAGATCAACGGTGCAACAGGATTTGGCGGAACGGTCGGAAACACCACCGGCGGCACCGCGGCCACCGTTCAGGGCGGCGGCGCGGGAGTCGGCGGCGCGGGAACCGGCGGAGCGGGAACCGGCGGCAATGCGTCCGGCGGATCCATCGACGAGACGCAGACCGCCGGTGACGCTACGGTCCAGGGTAATAACGTCACACAGGGCGCTACGGGCGGAACCGCTGGCCAAGTGACGAATTCACAGGTCGCTGGTGCAGCGAACGGCGGCAATTCTGCCGGCGGTAGCGCCACCAGTGGCAACACCCAGGGCGGAAACGTGACGGGTGGAACCGCCACCAACGTCGGCACCGCAACCAGCGGTACCTCCACGGGTGGCACTGCCACGAACCGTGTCAGTGGCACGGCGGGGGGCAACATTTCCAACAACACATCCAACACGAACACCAACACCCACAACGGCACCGGCAGTACGAACAGCGTGGGTTAGCCCGTAGCGGGCAAGGGACTACGCTGGACCGCCGACCCTCAGCGGCGGTCCAGCGCCTCTTATGTCTTGCCGCGTCCGGGATTCCGATAGGCGAGCACGGCGACGGCGGCCGGAAGCAGCACTGCGGCGACCGCCAGGAAAATGGCGTCGATGCCGCTGCCCGTGGACACGCCTGCGCCCGTGAGCATTTCGAGGATCGTGCCGGACACCGCGACACCGACGCCGGCCAGAGTGACCAATGACGTCAGCGCGACGCCCGCCGCCTCGCCCGCGCGTTCGGGCCGTACGACGGCCTGGGTCGCAACGGTGGTGAACGCGTACACCAGACCCATCGTGAAACCGCATGCGGCCAAGGCGACCAGGTAAAAGATCCAGTCGCGCGACACCGCCAGCGCCGCCAGAGAAAGAGCGGCAGCGATGCACGCAATCCCCATGACCCGCACCGGCGGATACTTCGCGGCGAGCCTGCCCGACATCGGGCCGCCGAGCGCCGCACCGACGGACGGACCCAGGAATGCCAGACCCGCCATCAGCGGCGAGAGTCCGCGCACCTGCTGCAGGTTCACCGTCGAGAGATAGACGGTGACGGTGTAGGCGATGTTGGCGACCGTGCCCGCGATGACCAGGACAGTGAATCGGGTATTGCGAAACAGCGACAGGTCGAGGAGCGGCCAGCGCACCTTGTTCTCGACGACGACGAACGCTGCCAGCACCGCGATCGACGCCACGAACGCGTTGAGCGTGACCGGCGTTGCCCAGCCCCAACTCGGTGCGCGGTCAAATGTCAACGTGAACAAGCCGATTCCGACCGTGATCAATGCGAGTCCGGCCAGGTCGATGCGGCGTGGCACGGTTTCGTCGCAACTCTCCGGGACCGTGAGCGCGGCAATCGCCAACGCGGCCAAGGAAATAGGCACCAACAGCCAGAAGATCCATCGCCAGCCCAGCGTCTGGGTCAGCAGGCCGCCCACCAACGGCCCCGCGGCGTTGCCCAGTCCCGCGATCCCGTACGCCAATCCGATCGCGTGGCCGGCGCGCAGGGCGGGGAACGCGTTGGTCAGCACGGCCACCGACACCGGGAAGATCAGTGCCGCGCCGACGCCCTGCAGCGCGCGGAATGCGATCACCAGCCCGGCCGTCGGCGCCACCGCGCACAAGGCCGATGCCAGGCCGAACAGCGCGATGCCCGCCAGCAGCGCCCGTCGGCGGCCGAAGATGTCGCCGATCCGGCCTGCCGGCACCATGAACGCCCCAAGGGCCAGCATGTAGACGCTGATCACCCACTGCAGATCGGTCGCGTCGCTGTGCAGGTCGGCAGCCATTCGCGGCAGCGCCAGGTTCATCGCGAAGTAGTCGATTTGCACGCAGAACAGCGCCGTCGACACTGCCGCCAGGATCCATCGGGAGCGCACGAGGCCGGCCGCCGAGGTCACGCGCCGACGATACGGCTCGCAACCGACGATGCCGCTGTTCCTGGCAATTGTGATTCATCTGTAACGGGTGAGACCTGTGTGGCGATAAATCTCGCGTATATCGTATTTTTGCTGGTCGGGTTGGGGGTTTTTGTGTTTCGTCGGACGAGTGCGGCGGCTTGTGCGGTCGCTGTGGCAGGAAGTGCATTGGTCGGGTTGACGGCCGGTGTCGCAAACGCGGCGCCGGGTTGTCCCGACGTCCACTGGATGGGCGCCGCCGGTTCCGGCGAGCGCGACGGCTATGAGGCCAGCGCGAATGGCGGCATGGGCGAGATCGTCTACGACTCGTACCTCGCCCTGCAGAAGCAACTGGCGCAGGAGGGCCGCACGATCACCGCTGAAGCGGTCGATTACCCCGCCAAGGATGTGCCCGATGACGCGGGCGTAGGGGATTGGCTCAACTACATGGGCAGTGTCGACGGCGGAACCAAGGCGTTGGGCGCGCAGTATGCGGCATTCACGGCGCAGTGCCCGACCACCAAGGTGGTGCTCGCCGGTTATTCGCAGGGCGCGATGGTCGTGCACCGCAACCTCGCCGCTATCGGTGCCGATCCGAATCTTGCGGCTTCACTGTTGATAGCCGACGGCGATCGCCACCCCGACGACACCACGGTCAACATCGGTACGGCGTCGACGGACCCGGAGAAGACGGGCGGCGCCTCGCAGGATTGGCCGATCCTGGCGCATGCTCCTGCGAAGCTGCCCGCCAACGTCGGCGTCCGAACCATCAGCGTGTGTGACGCAGGGGACGCGGTCTGCGACTACGACCCGAAGGCCGACAAGGTGTCGCCGGTCGCCGTGGCGATCCACACCGGCTACACCACGGCGAACAGCGACGGCCAGATGTGGACGTGGATGGTTCACCAACTGCTGGGCGGGCCGTCGTCGCGCGCGACGCCAGACGCCTCAGAGGTTCCGACCGCCCTGTCGTAACTCGGCGTCAAAATGCGCCTCGTGGCGCTAATCTGACACGCGAACCGCACGTTGAGCGAGGAGCGTGGCCGATGGTTTTGCGTTACATCAAAGCCCAGGTGATGGTGCTGCTGTGCGGCGGTCTCGTCGGCCCGATCTTTTTGGCCGTGTACTTCGCGACCGGCCAGGAACCCATCTTGAAGTGGATGTTCTACGTCGGCCTGCTCATCACCGCGCTCGACATTCTCATCGCGTTGGCCCTAGCCAACTTCAGCGCCAAGTCGGCGGCCAAATCGCAGGCCCTCGAGCAGAGCGGTGTGCTGGCACTGGCCCAGATCACTGGGATCGGCGAAACCGGCACCCGCATCAACGATCAGCCGGTGGTGAAGCTGCAACTGCACATCGAGGGTCCCGGTGTCGCGCCGTTCGACTCCCAGGACCGCGTGATCGCCAACGTGACGCGAATGGGCAACTTCAACAACCGCAAGCTGGTGGTGCTGGTCGATCCGGCCACCCAGGAATACCAGATCGATTGGGAGCGAAGCGGTCTGATCAATGGCCTGGTGCCCGCGACCTTCACCGTCGCCGAGGACAACAAGACCTACGACCTCAGCGGTCAGACCGGCCCGCTGATGGAGATCCTCCAGATTCTCAAGGCCAACGGCATCGGCATGAACAACATGATCGATCTGCGGTCCAATCCCGCTGCACGCCAACAAGTGCAAGCCATCGTCCGCCGGGTCGCCGCGCAACAGGCACCCGCCGGCTACGCTCCTCCTCCTGCTCCTGGAGCGCCACCGCCACCGGCTCCTGCGGCCCAGTTCGTCCAGCCGCCCCCGGAGGCCTCCATTTCTGCGCGTCTGCAGGCGTTGGAGACGCTGCGAGCGACCGGCGCTATCTCCGAAGCGGAGTACACGGCCAAGCGGGCGCAGATACTTTCCGATCTCTAACTCGTTCGGACGAACCGGAGGGCCAAACTCATGACCTCCACCGAGCCCTCGACCGAGAAGTCGAGCGATAAGGTCACCCTTCCGACACTCACCGCGATGGTCGTCGGCTCGATGATCGGTTCCGGCGTGTTCCTGCTGCCGCGCCGGTTCGGCACCGAGACGGGCGTGCTCGGCGCGATCATCGCCTGGACCGTCGCGGGCACGGGAATGTTGATGCTCGCATTCGTCTTTCAGCGTCTGGCGATGCGTAAGCCCGACTTGAACGCAGGCATCTTCGCCTACGCCAAGGCGGGTTTCGGCGACTACGTGGGATTCAATTCCGCGATCGGGTACTGGGCTTCGGCCTGCGCGGGTAACACCTCGTACTGGGTGCTCATCACCGCGACGATGAGCGCGGTGGTGCCAGGCTTCGGCGCGGGGGACACGGTGCTCGCGGTCGTCGTGTCACTGGTCGGTGTGTGGCTGTTCTGCTTCCTCGTGCTGCGCGGTGTCAAGGATGCGGCGGTCATCAACTACATCGTCACCATCGCGAAGATCGTCCCGATCCTGATGTTCATCGTCATCGCGATCATCGCATTCAAGGCCGACGTCTTCGCCGACAACTTCTGGGGTGGCTCGGACTACTCGCTGGCATCGGTGTGGGACCAGGCGACGGGCACGATGCTGATCACCGTGTTCGTCTTCCTGGGTATCGAGGGCGCCAGCGTCTACTCCCGGATGGCGCGCAAGCGCGAAGATGTCGGACGCGCAACCGTCATCGGATTCCTCAGTGTGCTCAGTGTTTTCACACTTGTGACCCTGGTGTCCTACGGCGTCCTGCCGCAAAACGAGCTCGCCGGCATGTCCCAGCCGTCGATGGCCGCGGTCCTGGAATCCATTGTCGGGCACTGGGGATCGATCTTCATTCGGGTCGGCGTGATCGTCTCGGTGCTCGGTGCGTATCTCGCGTGGACATTGATGGCAGCCGAGGTTCTCTACATTCCCGCAACCACCGAAGACATGCCGAGATTTCTGGCGAAAACCAATCGTCACGGCGCCCCGATGCCTGCGTTGGTGATGGCCGCCGGAATGATCTCGCTGCTGCTCGTCGCATTGCTGTTCGCGGCGGACGCCCTCGATTTCATGCTTGATCTGACCGCCGCGCTGTCTCTGATTCCCTATTTCCTCGCCGCGGCCTATGCGCTGAAGCTGGCAGCGACCCGCGAGACCTATGGCGACGGCAAGGCACTCGTCGGCGACATGGTGATTGCCGCGGTGGCGACGGTGTACACGCTGTTCCTCGTCTACGCAGCGGGTACCGACAAGCTTCTGCTGTCATGCATCCTGTACGCGCCAGCGGCCGCGTTGTACTTCACGGCCCGGCGGGAGCGGGGACTTCGTGTGTTCAGGCCCGCAGAAGCGGTGCTGTTCGGGGTGATTCTCCTCGGCGCCGTCGCGGGTGTGGTCTCCTTGGCAGCAGGCGCGATCGAGATCTAGCGGCTCACGGCGAGAGGTACCGAGATGACGAATCCGTCCGCCGACTATGGGGTTCACTCCGAGGTTGGCAAGCTGCGCAAGGTGCTGGTGTGCTCGCCGGGCCTGGCGCACGAGCGACTGACCCCGACCAATTGCGACGACCTGCTGTTCGACGACGTGCTCTGGGTGCAGAACGCTCGCCGCGACCATTTCGACTTCATGGACAAGATGCGTGACCGCGACGTGGAAGTCGTTGAACTGCACAACCTACTGACCGAGACGATGGAGAACACCGACGCCAAGGCGTGGTTGCTGGACCGCAAGATCGTCCCCAACGAAGTCGGGTTGGGGCTGGTCGATGACACGCGTGGTTTCCTCGATTCTCTGCAGCCGCGGCGGCTCGCCGAGCTGCTCATCGGCGGAATGGCGACGCGCGACCTGCCCGCCGAGATCCAGTCCGGCTACCGCGTGCTGGCCCGCGAGGACACCGGGGTCACCGAGTACCTGATGCCGCCGCTACCCAACACGCTCTACACGCGTGACACCACCTGCTGGATCTACGGCGGCCTCACCCTCAACCCCCTGTTCTGGCCCGCTCGGCACGACGAGACATTGTTGATGAAGGCGATCTACGAGTTCCATCCCGACTACGTCGGCTCAACAGTGTGGTGGGGAGATCCCGAGAAGGTATGGGGGCTGGCCACATTGGAGGGTGGCGACGTCCTGATCCCCGGCAACGGGGTGGTGCTCATCGGCATGAGCGAACGGTCGTCGCGCCAGGCGATCACACAGGTCGCATCCGAACTGTTCAAGCAGGGCGCCGCGAAGAAGGTGATCGTCGCGGGGATGCCGAAACTACGTGCTGCCATGCACCTTGACACGGTATTCACCTTCGCCGATCGTGACGTCGTCACGATTTATCCCGAGATCGTCGACAGCATCGCGCCGTTCACGTTGGTGCCGGGCGACAACGACATCGGCGTCGACGTGATCGACGAGACCAAACCGTTCGTGGAGGTCGTCGCTGCCGCGCTGGATCTGCCGCAATTGCGGGTCGTTGAGACGGGCGGCACCAAGTACGACTACGAGCGTCAACAATGGGACAGCGGCAACAATCTCGTCGCCGTCGAACCCGGCGTGGTGTTCGCCTACGACCGCAACACCCACACCAACTCCTTGCTGCGCAAGGCCGGCGTCGAGGTGATCACCATCGTCGGGGCCGAACTGGGCCGAGGCCGCGGGGGCGGCCACTGCATGACGTGCCCGATCATCCGCGACCCGATCTAGAACACGTTCCAGTTCGGCTGTTAGCCTGGTCCGCAGCCCCACGAAAGGAGCAGCGGTGACGGCATCTGGCGGCCCCCTGGAAGGGCGTGTGGCATTCATTACCGGGGCCGCGCGCGGCCAGGGCCGGGCCCATGCAATTCGGCTTGCGAACGACGGCGCCGACATCATCGCCATCGATGTCTGTCGGCCCATCTCCGACACCATCACCTACCCGATGGGCACCTCCGACGAGCTCGCCGAGACGGTCCAGGCGGTGGAGGCCACCGGCCGCAAGGTGCTGGCCCGTGAGGTCGACATCCGCGACCTGGCGGCGCTGCAGAAGGTTGTCGCCGATGGAGTCGAGCAGTTCGGCAGGCTGGACATCATCATCGCCAACGCGGGCGTGCTCAGCTGGGGCCGGATGCACGAGATGTCGGAAGAACAGTGGGACACCGTCATCGACGTCAACCTCAACGGCAGCTGGCGCACGATCCGCGCTGCCGTCCCGGCGATGATCGAGGCAGGCAACGGCGGCTCGATCATCATCGTCAGCTCGTCGGCCGGCCTGAAGGCCACTCCCGGCAACGGTCATTACTCGGCATCGAAGCACGGTCTTGTGGCGATGACCAACGCGCTGGCAATTGAGTTGGGCGAGTTCGGAATCCGCGTCAACTCCATCCATCCCTACTCGATCGAAACGCCGATGGTCGAGAAGAAGGCGATGATGGACCTCTTCACCAAATTCCCTCAATACGTGTACAGCTTCTCGCCGATGCCCTACCAACCGGTCAACCATCAAAGCAAAAAAGGCTTGATGGAATTCATGTTGCCCGAAGAGGTTTCGGACGTCGTTGCCTGGTTGGCGAGTGACGGGTCGGCGACGATTTCAGGCAGCCAGATCGCCGTCGACCGCGGCACTGCGAAGTACTGAGATCAGCTGGGCAACACCAGAACCGGCACGGGGCTGTGTCGGATGATCTTCGCCCCGTGTGAGCCGAGGAATACACTCTTGATACTGCGGCGCGACGAGGTACCCAGTGCGAGCAGCTCGCCGTCGTCCCATTCGGTGTCATCGAGCGCCTCGTCCCAGCCGTTGCCGGTGACCACCTGCAGGTCAACATCGTCGCCGACGACGCCGTCCGCCCTCAGCTTCCCCAGTGTTTCGCGCAACTGCTGGGCCCACTCCTGCAGCAGGGAGTCCTCGGCGTGCATGCCCAGCGTGGGTGGGAACATCGTGCGTCCGCGGATCGCGTAGGTGACCACCCGCATCTTGACGTCCAACTGATTGGTCAGCGTTGCGACCCGTTCAACGACGCCGACCGACTCCGGGGTACCGGAGTACGCACACGTGACGCGAACCAGCTTGCCGGACTTTGCGCCCCGATATCCGCGTGGGCTGATCGCAATCGGCACCGGTGAGGTGTGGAGCAGCCAGTCGGTGGTGGATCCGAGAACCACGTGGCCAAGAGCGCCATGCGGACACGAGCCCGTTACCAACACCTGAGCGCCCAGCTGTTCGGCGGCGTCGAGGAGCCCTTCGCCCGAGGTACGGCTGGCGAACTTGTGAAAGCTGACATCCAGACCCTTCGCGATCTGGTCGAGGGTTCGCTGCGCCTCCCGCTGCGAGTCGGATCCCAATTGATCTGCCCACGAGGCGTATTCAGCGTCGATTCGCGCTGGTGATGGGGTGGTCCACGGCTTGGGCACGACAGTGACCACCGCCAGCGAGGTGTTCAGCACGTGCGCCGCCTCCACCGCCAGGTGCAGGGCCGACCGGCCGCTCTTCCCGACGATGTAGCCGACGACGACGGTCACGGCGCGTCCTTCGGTGGTGCGGCGGTCAGGACGTCGTCGTCACCCGGCACGGCGGTGGGGATGTAACCGTCGCCACCGTCGTTGAGCGCGCTGTGGCGCCGGCCGTACACCAGGTAGAAAATCAGCACCGCCGCGACGCAGCCGCCGAACACCAGCCAGGTCTGCCAGCGCAGGCCGTACAGAACCGCCGCACACGCCAGGACGGAGAGCACCGGCGTTACGGGGTAGCCAGGGACCTTGAAGGGACGAGGTAGGTCCGGCTGACGGACCCGCAGGATGATGACTCCGACGGACACCGTGATGAACGCGACCAACGTGCCGATGGACACCGCATCCAGCAGCCAGGTCAAGGGAATGAAACCTGCCAGAATACTGGTGACGACGGCGACGATGACCGTGTTCGCAACGGGAGTCATGCTGCGCGGGTTGACCTTTGCGAACATGGGCGGTAGCAGCCCGTCACGGCCCATCGCGAACAGAATTCGGGTCTGGCCGTACATGACGACCAGGGTCACCGAGAAGATGGAGATGACGGCTCCTGCCGCAAGAAGGGTACTGGCCCACGTGCCGCCGGTGATTTTCTCCAGAATCACCGACAGCCCCGCCTCGGCCTGTTCGTCCGATCCGAACTCAGCGGCGTCCTGCGTGCCGAGACCCGCAAAGGCGACGAGAATATAGAAGGTGGTGACGACGATCAATGCGGCAATGATTGCTCGCGGCATGGTCTTCTGCGGATCCTTGACCTCGTCACCGGCTGTCGATACCGCGTCGAGGCCGATGAAGGAGAAGAAGATCATGCTCGCCGCGGTGGCGATGCCGCCGAAGCCCTTGTCCCAGAAGCCGTGGAAGTGGTCGGCATTGAAGGCGGTGAGTGCGATGACGATGAACATCGCCAGTACGCCCAGCTTGATGAGCACCATGACGGTGTTTACGGTGGCCGACTCGCTGGCGCCACGGATCAGCAGCAGCATGCACATGACGATCAGAAGCACGGCGGGCAGGTTGACGATGCCCGGGTCGGCGTCCCAGGGCGCCGCTGTCAACGACTGCGGGAGTTGCCAATGAAAGAGATTGTCCAGCAACTTGTTCAGATACCCGCTCCACCCGACCGCGACCGCCGAGATCGAGACGCCGTATTCCAGAAGCAGGCAGGCCGCCACACCCATCGCGACGAACTCGCCCATCGTTGTGTAGGCGTAGGAGTAGGTCGAGCCCGACACCGGTACCGACGACGCCATTTCTGCGTAGCAAATGGCCGACAGGCCTGCGGCGATGGCGGCGAGGACGAACGATATGAGCACGGCCGGGCCCGCCTCCGGAACAGCGGCCGACAGCACGAAGAAGATGCCGGTACCGACGGTCGCGCCGACGCCGAACAACGTCAGCTGAAACGTCCCGATACTTCGTTTCAGATGGTCTGAAGCACCATGGGCGATTGGCGCACCCGTAACGGGCCTGCGCCGGAGTAACTGCTCGGAGAAGCTCATCGATGGAGCGGTCATGATGCCTCCTGTGGGGCGATATTTGTCTCCGTATGGGATTAGTGTGAACCCAGCTCCGCCAAAACATCGGCGAACTGACCAGTAGCCCAATCGATCTCCCCGGCCGTGATGACCAGCGGAGGAGCGAAGCGCAACGTTGAGCCGTGAGTGTCCTTGACCAGCACACCCCGTTCGGCGAGCCGGAGGCTGATCTGCTTGCCGGTGCCCAGCGACGAGTCGATGTCGACACCCGCCCACAGTCCCAGCCCACGCACAGCGGTTACACCGTGACCGATCATGTCCCGAAGCCGACCGTGCAACCGCTCACCGAGTTCGGCTGAGCGGGATTGGAATTCGCCACGACTCAGGATCGACACCACGGTGGTGCCGATCGCCGCCGCCAGCGGATTGCCTCCGAACGTCGAGCCGTGTTCCCCGGGGTGGAGCACGCCGAGGACGTCCTTGTTCGCCACCACCGCCGACACCGGCACAACGCCGCCGCCGAGCGCCTTGCCGAGCAGGAAGATGTCGGGCACCACGGCCCAATGCTCGCAGGCAAAGGTACGACCCGTCCTGGCAAGACCCGACTGGATCTCGTCGGCGATCATCAGCACATTTCGCTCGGTGCACAGCGCGCGCACGCGAGGCAGATAGTCGTCGGGCGGAACGATGATGCCCGCCTCGCCCTGGATCGGCTCGATCAGCACCGCCACCGTGTGGTCGTCGATCGCGGCGGCCATCGCGTCGGCGTCGCCGAACGGCACCGAACGGAAACCCGGCGTGTAGGGGCCGAAGCCGCGGCGAGCCGTTTCGTCATCGGAGAAGCTGATGATCGTCGTGGTGCGACCGTGGAAGTTGTTGTGTGCCACAACGATATTGCCGTCGCCGGCGGGCACGCCCTTGACGTCGGTGCCCCACTTGCGCGCCACCTTGATGCCGCTCTCGACGGCCTCCGCGCCGCTGTTCATCGGAAGCACCATGTCCTTGCCGCACAGCTCGGCCAGCGACTGGCAGAACGGCCCGAGCCGGTCGGAGTGGAACGCGCGGCTGACCAAGGTCACGCTGTCGAGCTGAGCGTGCGCCGCCGCGACGATCTCCGGGTTGCGGTGCCCGAAGTTCACCGCCGAGTAGGCCGCAAGGCAGTCGAGGTAGCGACGGCCTTCGATATCGGTGATCCAGGCGCCCTCGGCGCTCGCCGCCACCACCGGCAGCGGCGAGTAGTTGTGCGCGACATACCGGTCGTCGACAGCGATCGCGTCCGAGGTTGACGACACAGCATCAAGGATGGTCACGAATACACCTCCAGCGTGCAGCATTTGATTGATCCGCCGCCCTTCAGCAGCTCCGACAGGTCGACGCCGATCGGAATGAAGCCGGCGTCGGACAGCTGCCCGGCGAATCCGGTCGCGGCCGCAGGGTGGACGACGTGCAGGCCGTCGGAGACGGCGTTGAGGCCGAGTACCTCGGCATCCGATGCGGCGACCTCGATGGCGTCGGGGAAGAGCTCGCGTAGCCGTGCCCGCGACCCGTCGCTGAATGCCTGCGGGAAGTAGGCGATGGTGGTCTCGTCGAGGACCGCGAGCGCCGTGTCGAGATGGTAGAAGCGCGGGTCGACGAGTTCGAGGCTGACCACCGGCATCTCTACAGCGGCGGCAATTTCGTCGTGTGCCCTACGGTCGGTGCGGAAACCGTAGCCCGCCAACACGATCGAGCCGACGACGAGCAGGTCGCCCTGACCCTCGTTGACGTAGCGGGTCTCGACGGGGCGGAAGCCGTGCCGGCTCATCCACTCCGCGTATGCCGCGGACTCGCCCATGCGCTGCGGGTAGGCGAACCGCGCGACGACGGCCTTGCCGTTCACCAGCAGGCCGCCGTTGGCGGCGTACACCATGTCGGGCAGGCCTGCGACGGGCTCGACGAGTTCGACGGTGTGGCCGAGTTCCTTATAGGTCTGGCGGAGGCTCTCCCATTGATTCATCGCCACGTGGGTGTCGACGGACGTCGATGTGTCCATCCACGGGTTGATGGCGTACTCGACGGCGAAGAACGTCGGCGGCGTCATTGCGTAATGACGAATGGAGGGAGTGCGCTGTTTCATTAAATAAACGGTATTGGCTATCGAATTTGCAATCAATCGCCGTTTGTTGCGTGTCTACCAACGATCTGTTGTGTCAGAATGTGTGAGGCAGCTGTTTATTGCGTGGAGGTGATCTTGGAGCGTCTGGACGCGACGGACGAGCGAATTCTCGCCGAGCTGGTCGAGGATGCCAGGGCCACGTATGCCGAGATCGGCGAGCAGGTGAACCTGTCGGCTCCCGCGGTCAAGCGCCGGGTGGACCGCATGCTCGACAGCGGCGTCATCCGCGGCTTCACCACCGTCGTCGACCGCAGCGCGCTGGGCTGGGAAACCGAGGCCTATGTGCAGGTGTTCCGGCACGGCACCGTTGCGCCAGATGAATTGCGCAAGGCCTGGATCGACATCCCGGAGGTGGTCAGCGCCGCGACGGTCACCGGTACCGCCGACGCGATCCTGCACGTGCTGGCCCGCGATATGCGCCACCTGGAGGAGGCGCTCGAAAAGATTCGCTCGGCCGCCGATGTCGAGCGAAGCGAGAGCATCGTCGTGCTGACCAACGTCATCGACCGGATGCGCGGCTGAAGTGGCGAAAACGGCAGGGTGGCGCGCATTCGGCCGACGCGATCGTGTAGAAAACCCCACGTGAGCACATCTGCGGGCATCGTCATCGTCGGAGGTGGGCTGGCCGCCGCCAGGACCGCCGAACAGCTTCGGCGTTCGGAGTACCCGGGCGCGGTCACCATCGTCAGCGACGAGGACCACCTGCCGTACGACCGGCCGCCGCTGTCCAAGGAGGTGCTGCGCGCCGAGATCGACGACGTCACGCTGAAGCCCGCCGAGTTCTACGAAGAGAACGACATCACCGTGCGGCTCGGTAACGGGGTGCGTGCGGTGGACACCGCCGCGCAGACGGTGACGCTGGCCGACGGTAGCGAGCTCGGATACGACGAGCTGATCATCGCCACCGGGCTGGTGCCGAGGACCATTCCGTCCTTTCCCGATCTGGAGGGGATCAGGGTCCTGCGCTCGCTCGAGGAGAGCATCGCGCTGCGTGAACATGCGGGCTCGGCACAGCGGGCGGTCGTCGTCGGCGCGGGCTTCATCGGCTGTGAAGTGGCGGCAAGTCTGCGCGGCATGGGAGTGAATGTCGTTCTGGTGGAACCACAACCGACTCCGCTGGCATCGGTGCTCGGCGAGGAGATCGGCGCGCTGGTGACCCGGCTGCACCGGGCGGAAGGCGTCGACGTGCGCTGCGGCGTCGGGGTGGACCAGGTGCAGGGAACCGATCACGTCGAGAAGGTGGTGCTGTCGGACGGCACCGAGCTCGACGCGGATCTGGTGGTCGTCGGCATCGGTTCGCGGCCGGCCACCGACTGGCTGGACGACAGCGGCATCCGGGTGGACAACGGGGTGGTTTGCGACGACGTCGGTCGCACGGCGTCGCCGCACGTATGGGCGATCGGCGATGTGGCCTCGTGGCGTCACCCGGTGGGACACCAAGTGCGCGTTGAGCATTGGAGTAACGTCGCCGACCAGGCTCGGGTGCTGGTGCCCGCGATGCTCGGCAAGGAGATACCCGGGACCGTGTCGGTGCCCTACTTCTGGAGCGACCAGTACGACGTCAAGATCCAGTGCCTCGGCGAACCGCAGTCCGACGACACCGTGCACGTCGTCGAGGACGACGGCCGGAAGTTCCTGGCCTACTACGAGCGGGACGGCGTGGTCGCCGGTGTCGTCGGCGGTGGCATGCCGGGCAAGGTGATGAAGATGCGGACCAAGATCGCCAACGGCGCGCCCATCACCGACGTGCTCCCGTCCTAGCGATTTCGGCGTGCTGAGTTGCGCGCAGCGCAACCAGCCACGCCGAAATCGCAGTCAGAACTCGCCGAGGTAGAACCGGCTGCCCTGGTCGTCGGTGCACTGCGCGGTCTTGCCGTACGGCTGCTGCGAGGGTTCGTCGATCACCGCGCCGCCGGCCTCCCGCACCCGCGCGACGGCCGCGTCGACGTCCTCCACGGTCCACATCGGGACGGTCACCGGCGCCGCGCTGCCGCCGGCAACCCCCGCCATCGGATGCGTCTGCTGGACCTGCCAACCGTCGGCGATGCGGCCGGGTTCGAAGGTCCAGAACAGCACGCGGCTGTAGAACGCTCTGAAGGCCGCCGAGTCGGTCACCTCATAGGTGATGTACGAAAGTTCGCCTGGCCCAGAGCCGTTGAGCTCGGGGCGGGGTTGGCCCGGGTTGGGTTGGAAGATCCCGAACGACGTACCCTGGGCGTCGGTTGCGCCGCGCAGCGTGCCGAAGTCGAACTCCTCGACCTCGTCGACGGTGCCGCCCCCGGCCAGGATCGCCTGCCGCGCGCCATCGAGGTCGGCCACCGCGTAGCAGCAGAACAGAGTCGGCGGCGCGTCGACGGAGTAGATGCCGATGTGCTCTGTGGTGTTGGTGACCTGGTGGGTCTGCGGGTCGTAGCGCCAGCCCAGCACGTGGCCGTAGAACGCGGCCGCACGCTCGGCGTCCGGTGTCCATACCGAGACGTAGCCGACGTCGCCGTGCTGGATTTGTATCGGCGCATCGGTGACGGGCCCGCTGAGCATCCAGCGATGCCCGAAGGGGTCGATGATGGTGGCGTTGCGGGCGCCGTAGTTCTCGTAGGGCTCTCGTTGCACCGCGGCCCCACGTTCCCGTGCCCGCTGCAGGGTGGCGTCGGTGTCGCTCACGTGAAGCATCAGGCTCACCGAAACCGCCTGCGGAGCAGGTGCTTTCAGGCCCAGTTCGGCGTACTCGTCGGCCAGGTAGAGAACGCCGTCGCCGATCTGCAGCTCGGCATGGCCGATCCGGCCGTCGTCCATTTCGTACATCTCCCCGACCAGGGACGCCGCAAAGGTGTCGACATACCAGGCGATGGCCTCTCGGGCATTGCCGACCGCGAGATAGGGCAGCGCGGCCGGACGCGGGGGTGCCGCTACTTCTGTCTGACCAGCGGGCTCGTTCAATTGTGCGATGGCGGTATCGGTGCCGCTCATGTCGACTCCTCCTGTTCGATTCGGCAGGGACAGTGCCGATTCCATGCGTGCGCGCAGTCGTGCCGCGAACGCCGGATCGGGCTGGACCGGAAGGTCGTCACCATGGAGCACGGTCAGCGGATCTGTGTTGTTGTTTCTGTTCCTCGCTTCCGCGTCGTTCATGACAACCCTCCTTCCGATTCTGGATAGTGCGTTCTGAAGGCGCGACGGGCTCGCACCAGCAGCGCTTCGGTGGCATGCACCGTGCGGCCGATCAACTCGGCGCATTCGGGCACGCTGCAGTCATCCATGTAGCGCAGCGCGAGCACGGTGCGGTGGTGCTCGGGCAGCTTGGCCAGCACGCTCTCGGCCACGATCCGGTCAAGTTCGGCGTCCCAGTCGTCGGCTGGATCCACCGGCTCCGGGAGTTCGGCGACCGGCACGCTGAACCGATCGGACCGCCGCCGGTAGTGGTCTGCCAGCTTGTGCCGGGCCACGCCGATCAGCCAGGGCATCGAAATCGGTGGCGGAGCGTCTTTCCGCGCGGCATCCATCGCCGCCAGAAAGGTTTCCGACGTCAGGTCTTCGGCGGCTCCGCGGTCCGCACAGCGTCGCACGAAGTAGCCGTACACGGCCGGAAGTGCATCGTCGTACAGGGCCAGCAGCGTCCGCGGAGCCTCGCCAGGGTCTGGTTCGGCGCTCACACCCTTATCGTCGCCGCGAAGCCCCGAACTCCGACGCCCCAATCGAAAACATTTTCAGCCGAGTGCGCCCAGACCGTCGCTGACAGTGTCGAAGGCAGCGCCGAGCGCGTCGGCCAGCGAAACCGACTCGTCGGCCAGCCAGTGCTCATAGGCCGACAGCGCGACACCGAGCATCGTCCACGCGACCGTTTGCGGCACCAGGTCGCCGGCGTCGGCGCCCAGCCGTTGCTCCACGAACGCGGCGACCACCGCGCGCCATCCCGCGTACATCGTCATCGAATAGGCCTGCAGTTCGGCCGTCTCGAGGATGACTCGCATCCGTTGTCGGTGCCGCGCGGTCTCCGTTTCGTCAAAGTTGTTGAACGCCAACAGAGCGGTGCGTAGTGCGTCTTCGATCGGAACAGCGGGGTCGAGGTCGGCCAGTAGGTCGCGCATTCGCGCCAGGTGCGCGTCGAAGTCGCCCCAGGGCAGGGCGTTCTTCGACGGGTAGTAACGGAACAGGGTGCGCCGCGCGATGCCCGCCGCCTGCGCGACATCGTCGACGCTGACCTCGTCGAAGCCCTTGGCCGAGAAGAGGTCGATCGCGACATTGCTCAGGTGGTCCCAGGTCGTGGAGCGGCGCCTGCCAGCGCGGTGCTGGGAATTCGGCCTCATCGCCACTCCACCCTTCCATTTTGGCACTCGATGCCATATTCTTGCGATCTCGATCACATTTGTCGAGACCCTGCGAAAGGAAAGGTGGATTTCAATGGAGCCGAATCAGCAGGTTGAGGCCGAAACCGAGCTCGTCACCGAGACGCTGGTCGAAGAGGTGTCGATCGACGGGATGTGCGGGGTCTACTGACTCCCACGCTAGGAAGACGAGAGCTCACCGTGACGTTCGACCCGGACGCCAGCTGGCGGCTGCACCACCAGGTAGCGGTGCGGCCCGAGCCCTTCGGCGCGCTGCTGTACCACTTCGGCACGCGCAAGCTGTCGTTCCTCAAGAACCGGACCATCGTCGAGGTGGTCAACGCGCTGAATGACCAGCCGGACGCGCGATCTGCTTGCCGCGCAGCCGGAATCGACGATGCGCAGCAAGGGCCATATCTGCACGCCCTCGGTGTGCTTGCGCAATCGAAGATGCTTGTAGCGGGAGAAGATGCATGACCTCCGTTCAACCGGTGCCACGGCTCGTCGAGCAGTTCGAACGCGGGCTCGACGCGCCGATCTGCCTGACCTGGGAGCTGACCTACGCATGCAACCTGGCGTGCGTGCACTGTCTGTCGTCGTCGGGTAAGCGCGATCCGCGTGAGCTGTCGACCCGGCAGTGCAAGGACATCATCGACGAGCTCGAGCGTATGCAGGTCTTCTACGTGAACATCGGCGGCGGTGAGCCGACGGTGCGGCCCGACTTCTGGGAGCTCGTCGACTACGCCACCGCCCATCACGTCGGCGTCAAGTTCTCCACCAACGGCGTGCGCATCACGCCAGAGGTGGCTGCCCGACTTGCGGCGAGCGACTACGTCGACGTGCAGATCTCGCTCGACGGAGCGACCGCGGAGATCAACGACGCCGTGCGCGGCGAGGGCTCCTTCGCGATGGCCACCCGAGCGTTGGAGAACCTCGCGGCCGCCGGCTTCAAGGACGCCAAGATCTCCGTCGTCGTCACCCGTCACAACGTTGACCAGCTCGACGAATTCGCCGCTCTGGCAGCGTGTTACGGAGCGGCCCTGCGCATCACCAGATTGCGGCCATCCGGCCGCGGTGCCGACGTGTGGGACGAACTGCACCCGACCGCCGAGCAACAGGTGCAACTCTACGACTGGCTTGTCGAACGCGGTGACCGCGTGCTGACGGGCGACTCGTTCTTCCATCTGTCCGGGCTCGGTGAGCCGGGCGCGCTGGCAGGACTGAACCTGTGCGGAGCCGGCCGGGTGGTCTGCCTCATCGACCCTGTGGGCGACGTCTACGCCTGCCCGTTCGCCATCCACGACCGGTTTCTCGCCGGAAACGTGTTGTCCGATAGCGGCTTTGACAACGTTTGGAAAAACGCACCGCTGTTTCGTGCGCTCCGCGAGCCGCAGTCTGCCGGCGCGTGCAGCAGCTGTGGTCACTACGACAGCTGCCGGGGTGGCTGCATGGCCGCCAAGTTCTTCACGGGCCTGCCGATGGACGGGCCCGACCCGGAATGTGTCGAGGGCTACGGTGCTCCGGCGCTGGCACGCGAGCGCGACAAACCGCGTCCAAGCGTAGACCACTCTCGCGGCACACAGTCTGGTCCAGTACCCCTGAAGTTGTTGTCCCGTCCGCCTATTCGGCCCTGCAACGAAAGTCCGGTCTAATCCTCATGGCACGCGACACCTGGTTCGAAACGGTGGCTTTCGCCCAGCAGCGGGCGAAGAAGCGACTGCCCAAATCCGTCTACAGCTCGCTCCTCGCCGCCAGCGAGAAGGGCGTCACCGTCGCCGACAACGTCAATGCGTTCGGCGAGCTCGGGTTCGCGCCGCACGTCATCGGCGCACTCGAAAAGCGAGATCTCTCGACAACCATTATGGGACAGGAGATTTCGCTACCCGTACTGATCTCGCCGACCGGGGTTCAAGCGGTGCATCCCGACGGGGAGCTCGCGGTGGCGCGGGCGGCCGCGGCGAGGGGCACAGCGATGGGATTGTCGTCGTTCGCCAGCAAACCGATCGAGGAGGTCGTCGCCGCCAACGGCAAGACGTTCTTCCAGGTCTACTGGCTTGGCGGCCGGGACGCCATCGCCGCGCGCGTCGAGCGTGCCCGGGCGGCAGGCGCCGCCGGCCTGATCGCCACGACGGACTGGAGCTTCGCGCACGGCCGCGACTGGGGCAGTCCCAAGATTCCCGAGCACATGGACCTGCGTACGACCGTCCGGATGCTGCCTGAGGGTCTCACCCGGCCGCGGTGGCTGCTGCAATGGGCGAGGACGTTCCGTCCGCCGAACCTGCGCGTGCCGAACCAGGCCGCGCTTGGCGAGCCCGGACCGCCGTTCTTCGCCGCATACGGCGAGTGGATGGCGACGCCGCCGCCCACCTGGGAGGATATCGCCTGGCTTCGCGAACTGTGGGGCGGACCGTTCATGCTCAAGGGTGTGATGCGGGTCGACGACGCCAAACGCGCTGTCGATGCGGGTGTTTCGGCGATTTCGGTGTCGAATCACGGCGGAAACAACCTGGATGGAACGCCTGCGTCGATCCGGGCCCTGCCCGCAATCGCGGAAGCGGTGGGCGACCAGATCGAGGTGCTCCTCGACGGCGGGGTGCGACGCGGCAGCGATGTCGTCAAGGCGCTGGCGCTCGGCGCCCGGGCCGTCATGATCGGCAGGGCGTATCTCTGGGGGCTGGCGGCAGAGGGTCAGGCCGGTGTGGAGAACGTTCTCGACATTCTTCGCGCCGGCATCGACTCGGCGATGATGGGCCTCGGTCGCGCGTCCGTGCACGACCTTGTCGCGGGCGACGTCGTGGTGCCTCCCGGCTTTACTCGAGCGCTGGGTGTGCCCGGCGAGCCTGGGACCTGACGCACCACCGCCACTACCAGCCAGGTGCGTATGAAACATGCGTGGCAGGGGAGACGGACGTGGTTAGCCGACACCCGGCGCCGCAAATTTGTGGAAAACAAAATCTGCGCATGCGCCAACAACCGGCGCACGGCAGGTGAATTCGTCCTACCCTTGGCGGGTGGCTTTCCCCAGCGAGCTTGGGAACTCAACGTCGAGGCAGCTCCACGGCACTTCACCCGCGTTGGTTATCCCGGTAGGTTCCACCGAACAACATGGACCTCACCTGCCGCTGGACACCGACACCCGGATCGCGTCAGCCGTCGCTCGCGAGGTTGCTGAGCGGCTGTCGGAAGCCGATCATGATACTGGATGGACGCTTGCTCCACCGATCGGCTACGGCGCCAGCGGCGAACACGAGAGCTTTCCCGGGACGGTATCGATCGGCACCTCCGCGCTGCGGCTTTTGCTCGTGGAGTTCGGCCGGTCGGCTGCGAGCTGGGCGCGGCGGCTGGTGTTCGTCAACGGGCACGGCGGAAATGTGGAGGCCCTGACGGCTGCGACGGCACTGCTGCGTTACGAAGGACGCGACGCGGGCTGGTGCTCCTGTGGTGTCCAGAACGCCGACGCCCACGCCGGACATACCGAAACATCTGTATTGCTACATATTTCGCCGGAAGTCGTGCGGCTCGAGGAGCGGGTGCCGGGAAACAGCGCCCCGCTGGCCGAGCTGCTGCCCGCGATGCGCAGCGGCGGGATGGCGGCCGTGAGTGAACTGGGCGTACTCGGCGATCCCACGACGGCCACCGCGGCCGACGGGGCACGCCTGTTTGCGGAGATGGTGGACGGTTGCGTCGGCCGGATAGCCCGATGGAAACCGGACCGCGACGGGATGCTCACATGAGCCAGCCCCGGCTGCCCGACGGCTTCGCCGTGCAGGTCGACCGTCGAGTCAAGGTGCTCGGTGAGGGGTCGGCTCTGCTCGGCGGCTCGCCCACCCGCCTGCTGAAGCTCGCGCCCGCCGCCCAGACAATGCTCAACGGGGGCCGGCTGGAGGTGCACGACGCGGCCAGCGCACAGGTCGCGCGCACGCTGCTGGATGCCACCGTCGCCCATCCGCGACCGGCAAGCGGACCGTCGCACCGCGACGTCACCGTTGTTATCCCTGTGCGGGACAATATCTCTGGAATTCATCGACTGGTTTCGGCATTGCGGGGCATGAACGTCGTCGTGGTCGACGACGGCTCGGTAACCCCCATTCAGGAGGCCGACTTCGAGGGCATGCACCCCAACGTGCGGGTGCTGCGCCACCCCCGCAGCAAGGGGCCTGCTGCCGCGCGCAACACCGGCCTGACCGTGTGCAGTACCGACTTCGTCGCATTCCTCGACTCCGACGTCGTTCCGCGGCGCGGCTGGCTGGAGGCGCTGCTCGGCCACTTCTGCGATCCCGCAGTGGCGTTGGTGGCGCCCCGCATTGTGAACCTGGCCCAACCAGACAGCCTGGTGGCCCGCTACGAGGCGGTGCGCTCGTCTTTGGACCTCGGGCAGCGGGAGGCGCCCGTGGTGCCGTACGGCACGGTCGCCTACGTACCGAGTGCAGCCATCATCTGCCGGCGGACAGTCCTGACCGAGGTCGGCGGATTCGACGAGACCCTGAAGTCCGGCGAGGACGTCGACCTGTGCTGGCGATTCATCGAAGTCGGCGCACGGCTGCGTTACGAACCCATCGCCATGGTTGCCCACGAGCACCGCACGCAACTGCGAGAGTGGTTCGCGCGCCGGTCATTTTACGGGGAAGCGGCAGCTCCGCTGTCGGTGCGGCATCCCGGCAAGACCGCGCCGCTGGTGATCTCCGGATGGACGCTGGTCGTCTGGATCCTGGCGGCGATGGGTTCGGCGATCGGATACCTCGCGTCGATGCTGGTCGCCGTGATCACGGGCCGTCGGATCGCGAACTCGCTGGGCAGCGTCGACACCGAGCCGAAGGAAGTCGCGGTGGTGGCCGCACACGGGCTGTGGTCGGGCGCTCTGCAGCTCGCCGCGGCGATCTGCAGGCACTACTGGCCGATCGCCCTTCTGGCCGCCCTGCTGTCGCGTCGGTGCAGACACGTCGTAATGGTCGCGGCGATCATCGACGGAGTCGTCGATTGGGTGAAGCGCCACGGGAATGTCGACGACGACACCAAGCCCGTCGGGCTGATCAGCTACCTCGTGCTGAAGCGGCTGGACGACATCGCCTACGGCACCGGCCTGTGGACCGGGGTGGTTCGGGAGCGGCACGCTGGCGCCCTCAAACCGCAGATCCGGACCTGAAGCGTCACGTTGGCCGATAGCTCCGCCGCTCCTCGCATGCGCAGTGACGTGCTGATCATCGGTGCTGGTAGCGCTGGTTCGGTTCTTGCAGACCGTATTTCGCGTGACGAGGGATGCAGAGTCACGGTCGTCGAAGCCGGTCCCGGCCCAGCTGACCCGCGGGTGCGTGCCCAGATCACCGATGCGGTGCGGATGCCGATCGGCGCCGCGAGTTCAGTGGTGCGGCATTTCGTCTCGACGCTGACGGACCACCCGATCCGGGCAGGTCACATCATGCGCGGCGCGGTGGTCGGCGGGTCCGGTGCGGTCAACGGCGGCTACTTTTGTCGGGCGCTACCGGAGGACTTCGACAGGTGGGACGTCCCGGGCTGGTCGTGGTCCGACGTGTTGCCCCATTTCCGCGCCATCGAGAACGACATGGACTTCGACGGACCGCTGCACGGGTCTGACGGTCCGATACTCGTGCGGCGTGTGAGCGAGTTCGATGGTTGCACAGCATCTTTCGTTGATGCAGCGACCGAAATCGGATATGCATGGGTGCCCGATCTCAATGGCGCGGCACCCGAACAGCCGTTGCCGCCTGGAATCGGCGCCGTGCCGTTGAACATCAACGGCGGCATCAGGATTGGACCAGGTGGTGCCTACCTGATCCCTGCGCTTCACAGACCAAACCTCACCCTCCTGCCCAACACTCGCGTCACACGCATCCGCTTCGACAAAGGGCGCGTAATAGGTGTGAACGCCGCAGGCCCGGACGGCGCCGTCGACTTGACAGCTGGCCGGATAGTGCTGTGCGCCGGAGCAATTGGGTCGGCACACCTGCTGTTGTTATCCGGTATCGGACCCGCTGAGGATCTCACACGCGTCGGCATTCCTCTCACGTCGGACCTCCCGGTCGGCGCGCGCACCAGCGATCATCCCGAATGGATAGTGCCGGTCGACTGGATCCCGACGCATGATCTACCCCCGGTTGAGGCGGTACTGACCACTCCCAACGGGCTCGAGATCCGGCCTTACACGACAGGATTCGGTGCAATGGTGGAGGGTGCCGTCGCTGACCCCGCGGACCGGCCCCACATCGGTGTGGCGTTGATGCACCCGCTGTCCAGGGGCAGGGTCAGCGTGGTGTCCGGTGATCACGACATGCCACCGCTCATCGAACACCGCTACGACAGCGACCCGCATGACGTGGCGACGCTGAGTGCCGGCGCGGAGTTGGCCCGCGAGTTGGCTTCGCCGACAACCAAAGTCGGTTCGGCAATATGGTCGACATCGCAGCATCTGTGTGGCACAGCACCGATGGGTGTCGACGGTGACTCCGCAGCGGTCGTCGACCCCCAGTGCAGGGTGCGTGGTGTGGACGGGCTATGGGTGGTCGACGGATCGGTCTTGCCGGCCATCACCGGCCGAGGTCCGCACGCCACGATCGTCATGCTCGGCCACCGTGCCGCTGAGTTCATCGTCTGAACGCCGCGAGGTCACCCGCCGCATGAACGGGAACTGACGCCCGTCACGACCGGGGGCCCAGACGGCGACGAATGCGGCCGCGGCGACGAGCACCGTGGATACGACGATCAGCGACAGGTCCATCGCGTCGAGGAATGCGGCCTCGGCGAGCTTGGTCAACCCCGCACCCTGCGGGCCGATCTGTTTCGCGACCTCCAGAGCGTTGGCCAGGGAAGCCAGAGCGGCACCGCGAACCTGCTCCGGAAATGCGGTCAGGCCTGGCCCAAGGGCATTCGTATATTGCGCAGCCAGCACCGATCCGGCAACCGCGATACCGACGGCAGCGCCGACCTCGCGTGTCGTGTCGTTGACCGCCGATGCGACGCCCTGCTTTTCCGTCGGGACGGCGTTCATGATCGCCGATGTCGTTGGCGCAACACATAACCCGATGCCGGTACTGGTGACGAGGAACGGCCAGGCGAGCTCGATATAGGCCGAGTCGGCCCCAAGAAATCTCATGCTGAACAGGCCCGCGGCGATCAACAGCAGGCCGACGGTGACGACCAGTCGGAGGCCGACCCTGGGAAGTATCAGGTGAATCGTTGCGCCCAGGGCGACGATCGGAATCGCCACGGGTCCCAGCGCCCACGCCGTCTGCAGCGGGCTGTATCCCAGGATGAGCTGCATGTACTGCATGACGACGAAGAAGAACCCGAAGTTGGCGAAGAACAGGAAGGTGATGCCGACCGAGCCGGTGGTGAAGTCAGGTCGTGCGAACAACCTGACGTCGAGGAGTGGATGCTTGCGTCGCAGTTCGACGATCGCGAACAGAAGAGCCAGGGCTACGCCCGCCCCCGTGCACCCCCAGACGACGGGGTGCGTCCAGCCGCGGGTCGGAGCTTCGACGACGCCGAACACGAACACCGCGACAGCGCTCCCGATCAGCACCGCGCCGATCCAGTCGACCGGCGTGGCGGTTTCGTCGCGCGAGGACCGAATCGTGCAGGTGCAGAGGAAAAGTCCGACGCTCGCGATCGCAAACGCGTAGAACACGGACTGCCACTCGAAGAAGTGCAGCAGCACGCCGGTGCCCATGAACCCGACGATCGCACCCGAGCTCGCGACACCCGCCCAGATGCCAATGGCCTTGTTGCGTTCGTTCTTCGGGAACGCGGCGGTGAGCAATGACAGCGTCGCGGGCATGATGAATGCCGCGCCGACGCCTGCCGCGGCTCGCGACACGATGATCTGGACCGGGCTGTCGAAGATCGTCGGGGCCAGCGATGCAACGGCAAAGATCGCAAGCCCGAGCAGCAGCGCCCCCCGCCGCCCGTATCGGTCGCCCAGTGCCCCGGCGGGCAACAGCAGGCACGCCAGCACCAGCGTGTACCCATCGACCACCCAGGTGAGTTGGGTCTGGGTCGCGGCGGTCTGCAGAGCGATGTCGGGAAGTGCCGCATTGAGGGCGACCATCGACGAAATGACCAGCAGCACGTCGACCGCGGCGACGGTCAACAACCAGAACCGGCCGAATTTCGACAAGGAGGCCAGGTTGGCGTCGATATCCTGATCAGACCGGACGAGGGTGTCGACCACGATCGTCACTCTCCTTTGATGGAATAGTTTTGAGACTAACAGTCTCGGTTAGAGACCAACAGTCTCGTTTACCCCGGGAGAAAGGGGCCTAATCGATGACCAGCGGGCGAAATGATCCGCGGCCGGCGCGGTCGCGCGCCCGTCTGGTCGACGCCGCGACCTCGCTGCTGCGCTCGGGAGGCCCGAGTGCGGTGACCGTCGATGCGGTCACCCGTGCCGCCAACGTAGCTCGCGCTACGCTCTATCGCCACTTCCCGAGTGGAAATGATCTGCTGGCAGCGGCTTTTCACGCATTGATCCCGCCGGCACCGACGCCGCCTGCGGAAGGTTCATTGCGCGATCGCTTACTCGCGTTGGTGCAGGCGCAGGCGGAATCGATCGCGGAAGCCCCCGTCACGTTGACCGCGATGTCATGGCTGACGCTCGGCGGCGATCTGGAACGGGCGCCTGGCGCTCCACATCGCAAGTCGTCTGACAGCCCCGAGGTACGCACGCTGCGGGAGCGCGTCGCCGAGCAGTATGCGGCGCCGTTCGAGGCGATTCTCGGTAGCGCGCAGGGGGTGGCCGAGCTCGGAGAGGTGGACTACACCGAGGCGGCGGCCCTGCTGCTCGGCCCGATCGCCGTCGGAAAGCTGTCGACGCTGCCCGACTTCGACTACCGCAAGATCACGGTCGCCGCTGTGGACGGCTACCTGGCCACCCACCGCAAGAAGCAGACCAGGCTCAGCGCAGCGAATAACGAATCGGCAGGTGCTTGAGGCCGCCGACGAAGACCGTCGACGACAGCTCGGGTTCCCCGGCCAATTCGATCGACTCCAGCCGCGGCAACAATTCGGTGTAGAGGCTGCTCATCTCCATGCGCGCCAACGCGGCTCCGAGGCAGAAATGCACGCCATACCCGAACGCCAGATGCTTGTTTGGGTCGCGACCGACGTCGAACCGGAACGGTTCGGTGAACACCTCCTCGTCGCGATTGCCCGAAGCGTAAGCGAGATAGACCGATTCGCCCTTGGCGATCGGCACCCCGCGCACGACGGTGTCTTCCGCGGCGGTGCGCATGAACTCCTTCACCGGAGTGGTCCAGCGGATCATCTCCTCAACCGCCGTCGGCATCAAGTCCAGGTTGTCGCGCAAACGCGTTAATTCACCGGGGTTTGCGATGAGAGCGTGCAAGCCGCCGGAGATCGCACCGGATGTGGTGTCGTGTCCGGCGCTGGCGATGATCACGTAGTAGGAGACGGTGTCCATGTCCGACAGATGTTCGCCGTCGACGAGGCCGTTGGCGATGGCGGATGCCAGGTCATCGGTCGGATGCTCGCGCCGTGACGCGGTCAGCTTGGTGAAGTAGTCGAAGTAGTCGGCCAGTACGGCGAGCAGATCCTCCATCGAGCCCCCGCGTTGATGCTCGGCGTCGTCACCCCCGAACATCTCCTGGGTCAGCTTGAGCATCCGTGGGAAGTCGCCTTCCGGCAGGCCTAGCAGCGAAAGAATCACGTAGAGAGGGAAATTCAGCGCGACGTCGGTGACGAAGTCACACTCCGGTCCGATTTCCGCCATGCGATCGACATATCGGCTGGCCAACTCGTCGACCCGTGTCTTGAGGTCGCGCATGGCCTTGGGGCGAAACCAGTCTGCGCCGATGGCCCGCACCTTCCTGTGGTGCGGATCGTCCATGTGAACCAGGGTGCGGATGCCCATGCCGGCCTCGACCTGGGCCTTCAAGGCGTCATCGACTTCGGCGCCGACCAGATGCGGGCGCGGCTCCGACAGAAATAGGTCGTTGTCGCGCTCGATGGCCATGATGTCGGCGTGCTTGGTGATCGCCCAGAACGGCCGGTACGGCGGGTTGTCGACCCACGCGACCGGATTATCAGCCCGTAGATGGGCCAGCGCCTGATGCAACCGGTCGTCGTCGGCATACGCCGTCGGGTCGGCGAGGACCTTGGCTGCTTCGTCCATCGTTGGCGTGCTCATCGAGCCTCCTGTGGAGCTGTCCGGGGCTGAACTTGACGGGTGTCAAGTTTCGAGTCTAGGCCATCGCCACGACGGTGATCCAGGGTTTTGGCTGAAAGTCTGCGTAGGCTCGGAATCCGTGCAGCCAGGGACGGCTCGGAGCCTGCGGGTGGTCCTGCTCGTTGTGATGGCCACCGTGCTGGTGGTCGCGCTGGGACGCGTCACAGGAACGTCCCCGAGGATGGCCATCCCGCAAATTCTGGAACCGCCGTCACCGGTCATTCCGCCGCCGCCCGAGCCGCGGACCGATACGTCGCTGGTGCAAACCGTCACCGGCATGGTCCGTGGGGTCGTCAAGGACGACCATCGGTTGTTCGCGGGTATCCCTTACGCGGCACCGCCTGTCGGCCCGCTGCGCTTCCGGCCGCCTGCGCCGGCACCTGCCTGGAAAGGGGTGCGTGACGCCAGCAAGCCCGGGCCGCAGTGCATTCAGGCCCCCGGCGCGGACCCCGAGTTCGGCAAGCAGAGCGACGAGGACTGCCTCAGCCTCAACGTGTGGACCCCCGGCATGACCGGACTGCCGCGGCCGGTCATGGTGTGGATTCACGGCGGCGCGTTCACCGGTGGCAGCGGCAAGATCTACGACTCCCGGTGGCTCGTGTCGCGAGCCGACATCATCGTCGTCACCATCAACTATCGGCTCGGGACTCTTGGTTTCTTGGCGCATCCAGCGCTTGGCGCACCCGGCGACGTCGGCAACTACGGGCTGCAAGATCAACAGGCAGCGCTGCGCTGGGTTCGTGACAACATCGGCAATTTCGGTGGCGATCCGAGCAAGGTGACCGTGGCCGGTGAATCGGCAGGGGGGATGTCGGTGTGCGACCACCTCGTCGCGCCGGGCTCGAAGGGATTGTTCAGAGCTGCGATCATTCAGAGCGCGCCGTGCGGAGCCCAGGCGGAGTTGGCGAAGGCGGAGCAGACCAGCATCGACTACGCCGCGCGGGTGGGCTGCCCGGATCCGAAGACGGCCGCGGATTGTCTGCGCGGTCTGCCGGTAGACAAACTGCGAGAACCGGTGGAGTTCTACAACATCGGCGAAGACGCGTTGCCGGGCCCGGTGACCGGCACCGCGGCTCTTCCGGTCGATCCGGTCACCGCGATTGCCAACAACGACGCCGCCAGGGTGCCGGTGCTGTTGGGTACGAACCGCGACGAATTCACGTTGTTCGTCGCGTTGCAGTATCTGAGGGACGGTAAGCGCTACACCGCCGAGGATTTTCCGCGACTGTTGCGAGACACGTTTGGCGCCAACGCTGTTGCCGTGGAGCAGCGGTACCCGCTCAGCAATTTCGGCGACAATGTGTACGCCGCCTATTCGGCTGCCGTCACCGACGGCGTGTTCGCGTGTGTGAGCGAACGGATGAGCGAAGACCTGGCTCGGGTCGGACCGGTTTACGCCTACGAGTTCAACGATCGCGACGCGCCTGCGCCAGCGCCGATGCACACGTTGCCGTTTCCTGTCGGCGCCAGTCATTCACTCGAACTGCGCTTCCTCTTCGAGATCGGCGGCGCGGAGCCACTGGATCCCGCGCAGCAGACGCTGTCCGACCAGATGATCGACTACTGGAGCCGCTTCGTCGTCAGTGGATCACCACACACTGCGGGGCAGCCGGACTGGCCCGCGTTGGGCGCCGACGACGGCAGACAACAGTGGATGTCGTTGCAGCCCGATGGCAGTCGCATCATCACCACCTTCGATGAAACTCATCAATGCCAGTTTTGGGCGAGCCTGCCTGCCTAAACTCACGTCCGAGAGGTAGTGAGATGCCGACACCGGACCCGCAGACGTTCGCAGCCGAGTGGGTGCGTGCGTGGAACGCCCACGATGTCGAAGTGGTGCTGGCCCATTTCCACGCTGATGTGGTGTTCACCTCGCCCGTCGCGGCTCGCGTGCTTCCGGAAAGCGGTGGCGTCGTGCGCGGCAAGGATGCGCTGCGCCACTACTGGACCACTGCGTTGAAGATGTTGCCCGACCTTCACTTCGAGGTCATCGGGGTGTACCGCGGCGAGCCGACGCTCGTGATCAACTACCGCAACCACCGCGGCGAACTGGTCAACGAGGTGCTGACGTTCGACGGCGAGTCGGTGCGCGAGGGCCACGGCACGTATCTCGAGGAGGGCCGATGACGGTTGTCTACCTGGTGGTCGGGGCATTCGTCGTGTTCGTCGCGCTGGCCGCGTTGTTCGGGCGTCCCCGCGGCGGCCGCAGCGGGGAAGACTGACCGGGCCTCAGCGCCGCTTCGGTGGGAACATCGTTGCGCCGTCGATGGATTCGCGGATGATGTCGGCGTGCCCTGCGTGCCGCGCCATCTCCTCGTTGATGTTCAGCAGCGCCCAGCGGGCCGTCCAGTGCGCGTTTTCGCAGACCTGCTGAACGTGTTCGGGCACAACGATTGTCGCGTCCAGATCGGTTTCGGCGAACACTCGGACCGTCTCACCGGTCTGCGCCTCGAATGCGGCAAGTAGTTCGGCGAGGCTTTCGTCCTCACGCATCACATGCTGTTCCTCGCGATGCGCCATCATTCCCACCAGCGACCACGGGTCGTCCAGCAGAAGTTCGGGATCCACCGCCACCTGTTGCGTCCACGCGTATTCCACGACGGTCACATGCTTGATCAGCCCGCCGATGCAGAGTGTGCTGATCGTCGGCGTGCTGCGCGCCTGCTCGTCGGTCAGGCCGTCGGCGACGGCGAGAAATGCGGCGTGGTGATACCGCAGATACTCGAGCATGCTTTCGCGCTCGCCTGCTACAGGCGTTGGTATGACGGGCATGCCGCATAGTTTCGCGCCGATCCTGCGGGGAGATCACCTTTTGGCGGCGAATCGCGATCTGTCCGCAGTTTCGAGATCAGTGCGCGGGCGTGACCCAGCAGCTCCACGCCGTCGGTGATCGGCGCGAAATCGAGCGGATCGACCCGCGCCCGGGCCCCTGCCTCAGCCGTCTGCTGCTGCCATGGTGGCGAGGCGATCGACGCCGTCCCCCAGACCCCGTTCGATGCGTTTCCGCAGAAATGGCGTGTATAAGAATGCCAGCGGGCCATCCAAACCGACTCGATGTGTAATGAGACTGCCGTGTTCGCTCGGCTCAATTACGTGCTCGAACCTCAGCGCCGCTCCGGGCATCTTCACCTCCGACACGAAACGGACATCTGGCTCCACAGCGACCAATTCGAACACGGAAGAAGGCAGTCCCGGAGCCTTGCTCTTGCCTTTGGTGCCGACTTCGAAGGGGCCGTTGATGCTCGAACATTCGACGCCCTGTCGCGACCAATCGCGCCAGTGC
>JBKPSU010000042.1:0-25228 GCA_046735135.1 Actinomycetota bacterium | reverse complement strand
GACGTGACCGACGGTAAGGAGCCGGAGTGAGTTCACCGAACGAGCCGGGTTATCCCCGCTCGGCCGACGGTAGTGCCAACGGCTCGATGCCCGACGATCCCGAGACCGGCTCGCTGGGTAATTCCGTCGGGCGCGGCGAGGCTCCGCCGTGGCAGCGCGGACCCGCAAATCGGGCACAGCAGCCGCGTGCGACGCGGGAGCCGGCGCGGCCGGAGCCGCACCGGGGCGCTTCGTCGAACCATCCCCCGGGGGTGGACGCCCGGCTCAACCGGTTCATCTCCGGCGTCTCGGCTCCTGCGGAGACGGTCGACCAGCCGCCGCGCAGCGAGCCGGCCCGCAATGAACCCGCGAAAAACGAGGTATACGGCAGTGAGCTGCCGGATCTGTCCGGCGGGGCGCAGCGGCCTGCGCCGCGCAAGGCCGCGCTCGAACGCAGCGAGCCGCCGGCCCGGACCGCGAACCCCGCACGTGTGCAGGTGGCAGGCAGGCCGCACGACGGCCCGGTGCGGGCCAGCATGCAGATCCGCCGCATCGACCCGTGGAGTGCGCTCAAGGTGTCGCTGGTGCTCTCGGTGGCGCTGTTCTTCGTCTGGATGATCGCCGTCGCGTTCCTGTATCTGGTCCTCGGCGGCATGGGCGTCTGGAGCAAGCTCAACAGCAACGTCGGCGACCTGCTGACCAGCGCGAGCGGGCAGGCTGGCGGGGAGCTGGTGTCCAGCGGCACGATCTTCGGCGGTGCGGCGCTGATCGGGCTGGTCAACATCGTGCTGCTGACGGCGATGGCCACCGTCGGCGTCTTCATCTACAACCTGACCACCGACCTCGTCGGCGGTATCGAGGTGACGTTGGCCGACCGCGACTGATTCCGGTTTGGGCCGGAGGTCGCGATTACGGTAATCTCGTCGCTCGGCCATACGCGTTACGGGCCTATAGCTCAGGCGGTTAGAGCGCTTCGCTGATAACGAAGAGGTCGGAGGTTCGAGTCCTCCTAGGCCCACGGAAAGGTTCACCATGAGATTGGTGGTACTGGTTGCCGCGGTGGCGTTGGCGGTTTTCGTGGTGCGGTCACGGCGCGGCGTGGAAGTGTGGCACGCGGCCGCCGATCAACCTTCCTGAAACGGGGCCTTAGCTCAGTTGGTAGAGCGCTGCCTTTGCAAGGCAGAAGTCAGGGGTTCGAATCCCCTAGGCTCCACTCACTTTTCGTCGGCCGGCGTCAGCCGCATGACCGGAATGGTCCGAAAGTCTCCGCTTCGCTTCTGGTGCAAGTCGAATACCTGATTCAAGCGCTCCACGGCGAGTTTGTAGAGCCGATCGCGGTCGGGCCCCGTCGCCTCCCGTGCCACGAAGCGACCCCCGCGCTGCCCGATATGTAGCTCACACTCGGGATTGGCGACGAGGTTGTGATACCAAGCCGGATGGCGCTCGCCACCGTAATTCGACGCGATCAGAATCACGTCGCCGCCTTCAGTGAAATACGCGAGGGGAATCTCACGGCGCCGTCCGCTGCGTGCACCCGTCGACGACAACACGACGATCGGCACGGCGATGTTGAGTCGAACACGGCCACGGGTCGCCTTCATGATCGGCGCCTCGAGCGGTGCGGCGAATTTACGCCATATCGCCAGACCGGTCTTCGTGGTGGCGAGGCCGCCGAGCAACCAGCTGACGTTGCGCTTCCACAGCGGCCGCTCTTCGAGGTCGGCCCGTGCAATCCCGTTGATGGTGTCGTTGGACAAGCTGCTCCTATGGTCTCGGCGGCGGTTCCACGCTCGGCGGCCGGGGCGACGGGTCGGGTTGCATCGATCGGCGAACAATCGAAAACGTCACGGCGCCAACGGCAATCAGCGCTACGCCAGCCGCGGCGAGAACCAGTGGCCGGGGCCGCCGCTTGCGCTTGCGGGCGTCCGCGAGCACCTGGGGCAGATTCGCGAGAACCTCCTGCGCCGCGGCCAGCTCCTGGGCGATGGACTCCTGCGCCTCGCCGAGTTCTTTGGCGAGCCTGCTTTCCTCGAGCCGCTGACGTATACCGCTGGCGGCGGAATGTGCGCCCTGCCAACTCAGCCCGACCGTGCCGCGTGTTACGTCGACGGGGCCTAACGCGGTGTATTTCAAGCCGCGCGTAAATCGCTGGCCCGGGGTCAATCGGGCATCGGTCTTCGAGCTCATCTCCACCTCTTTCGTGGCCCTGAACGGTTCGATGTCCACCCTGCCATCAACGGCTACCCAACGGTGCGCGGTTTGTCGTCAACCGCGCGTGGCAGACTGGCATCCCGTGACGAGCCCCATTCAGACAGCGACCGCGACTCTGCACACAAATCGCGGTGACATCAAGATCGCACTGTTCGGAAATCACGCCCCCAAGACCGTGGCGAACTTCGTCGGCCTTGCGCAGGGCACCAAGGACTACAGCACCGAGAACGCGACGGGCGGCGCGGCCGGGCCGTTCTACGACGGCGCCGTGTTCCACCGGGTGATCGACGGTTTCATGATCCAGGGCGGCGACCCGAGCGGGACGGGCTCCGGCGGCCCCGGGTACGAGTTCGGTGACGAGTTCCACCCTGAGTTGCAGTTCGACAAGCCGTACCTGCTGGCCATGGCCAACCGTGGACCGGGCACCAACGGCTCGCAGTTCTTCATCACGGTCGGTAGGACGCCGCACCTGAACCGCAAGCACACGATCTTCGGCGAGGTCGTCGACCCGGAGTCGCAGAAGGTCGTCGACGCGATCGCCACGACGGCGACCGACGGCCGGGACAGGCCGACCGATCCCGTGGTGATCGACTCGATCACCATCTCCTGACCGAACGCTAGCGGCCGGCCAACCCGGCCGCGGTCAGAGCATCCAGCACCTCGATCGGGTCGGTTCCCAGGTCCCATCGGGTGAGGACGAACAGCCGATCGTCGGCTCCGTCGATTTCGAGCAGCCGCACTTTTCGGGCGATGCGCCGGAATTCTGTGATCCGGATGATCTTGATATCCGACTTCGCGAGCCGATGCGTGCGCAGTGGTCCGCGAATTAATAGACCGTCGTCGCTGATTGCCAGCTTTGGCCGGGCACGCCACGAAAGTGTTGCAAACACAAGAAGTCCGGCGGCGGCAACGATCGTGAGAATGCGCCCAGGCACGTCTGTGACAAGGGTCACAGCGGCGATAGCCATCATAAGTCCGAGTACGCCGCACGCTGCGATTCCGCCGGCCGATGGGCCCCAGTCAGTTTGCTGCACGGCTAATCCACACCCCTTTACCCCGGTCAACGAGGTTATCCACAAGTGCTATCCCCAATGGGGATGAATCACATCGATGTGATTGGATGACCATCAGGTTGCCGAACGGGTAACGCGTTAAGTCCAAGATAAATTCATCAGGACCAAGGCAACTGTCACCGCCAGCGCATAGTTAGCAACAAACCGGTGATCATGAAAGCAAAGGCGATCGCGTAGTTCCACTGCGCAAGGTCGGCCATCCAGCTGAGGAACGACGGCGCGTCCGGACCGGTGGCGGCCAGCTGGAAGACGATCAGCCACCCCAGGCCGAGCAGCATCAAGCCGATGAACAGGACCACGAACCAGATGCTCGACGGCCCCGCCTTCACCTTGACCGGCGTACGGCTGACCGTGTTGACGGTGAAGTCGTTCTTCTTGCGGACCTTGGACTTGGGCATGTCTACCTTCACAAACAGTCGGCGCCACTAGTGCGACGATGAAGCAGGATGTACCTATGAGGTTAACGTAGGTCGCCCGCAGGCCGAGAATTCCGCAGGGAGCAGCCGATGGCAGGGGGTAAACGTCCCCAGCGCGCGTGGGGGCCCATTGCCTGGCGGTTCGGTGTGCCGCTGGTGTGCCTTCTGGCCGGGCTGCTGCTCGCCGCCACCCACAGCGTCTCCGGCGGCGACGAGATACGGCGCAGTGACGCACCCCGGCTCGTCGATCTCGTGCGAGAGGCGCAACAGTCGGTGGATCGCCTCACCGCCCAGCGTGACAGCCTCTCCACCGAGATCGACACCCACCACGGCGGCTCGCCCGAGGCCGGCCTCGCGCTGACCGCCATCCAGAAGCGCAACGCCGCGCTGGCCGCCGATGCCGGGCTCGACCCGATCCGTGGCCCAGGGCTCGTCGTCACACTCACCGATGCCCAGCGGGACGCGAACGGCCGGTTCCCCCGCGACGCCTCCCCCGACGACCTCGTCGTCCACCAGCAGGACATCCAGGCGGTACTCAACGCGCTGTGGAGCGGCGGCGCCGAAGGCATCCAGATGCAGGACCAGCGGATCATCGGTACGTCGGCGCCGCGGTGCGTCGGCAACACCCTGCTACTCAATGGGCGGACCTACAGCCCGCCATACGTCATCACCGCGATCGGCGACCCGGCGGCGATGCAGGCGTCGCTGGCCGCCAGCCCGCTGGTGACCATCTACAAGCAGTACGTGGTGCGGTTCGGTCTCGGCTACACCGAGGAACCCCGGGCGTCGGTCGATCTCGTCGGCCATAGCGAGCCGGTGCGGATGCGCTTCGCCAAGCCGAACGGCCCCATCGGGTACTGACGCCTGTTGAGGCGCGGCTAGTAACCTGGCCTGATGCAGGTCTTGGTCGTCGACAACTACGACAGCTTCGTGTTCAACCTTGTCCAGTATCTGGGCCAGCTCGGGGTGGACGCGCAGGTGTGGCGCAACGACGACGAGCGGCTGTCGACAGAGTCCGACATCGCCAAGGCCGCCGGGGACTTCGACGGCGTCCTGCTCAGTCCAGGACCGGGCACCCCCGAGCGTGCAGGCGCCTCCATCCCGCTGGTCCGAGCCTGCGCTGCCACGAAGACCCCGCTGCTGGGTGTGTGCCTGGGCCACCAGGCGATCGGGGTGGCCTTCGGCGGCACCGTCGATCGGGCGCCGGAGCTGCTGCACGGCAAGACCAGTACCGTCTTCCACGCCAATGTCGGTGTGCTGCAGGGTCTTCCGGATCCCTTCACCGCCACGCGGTATCACTCGCTGACGATTCTGCCCGATACGGTTCCCGCCGAGCTCGAAGTAACCGCGCGCACCGAAGGCGGGGTCATCATGGGTGTGCGGCATGTCGAGCTGCCCATTCACGGTGTGCAGTTCCATCCGGAGTCGATCCTCACCGAGGGTGGGCACCGGATGCTGGCCAACTGGCTGGCCTACTGCGGAACGCCACCCGAAGAGTCACTGGTGCGCACGCTCGAGGACGAGGTGGCCAACACGGTGCGCGCTGCTACGCAGCGAAGCTCAGCGTGATCGTCGCGCTGAAGTTCACCGCGCTACCCGGCGACGGGCTCTGCGTGACCACCGCATTGCTGCGCTGCCCACTGTCGCGGGCGTCGGCGCCCTTGTCCAGGAAACCGGTCCAGCCGAGCGCCCGCAGGCGTGGCTCGGCATCCGTCCAGAACATGCCCCGAACGTCGGGCATAGTGAACTGATTGCACTGCGACTTCTGGAGCTGGACCGCGGTGTCGAGCGGAACCTGCTGTCCTGCAGCCGGATCGGTGCCGAGGATCTGACCGCATGGAGCGGTGTTGTCGACGGGGACCGCAATGATATTGGTGAAGCCCGACGCAGTCAGGATTTGCCGGGCTGAATCCTCGGGCTGGTTCTTGACGTCGGGCAGGGCTTTGGTTTCTGGGCCGGTACCGACCACGATGGTGATCTCGTTGGTGATGGCCGACGTCTGGTTGGCGGGCGGGATGGTTCCAACCACCTTGTCCTTCTGGTCGGGCGTCGACGCCGACGGGGCCTGCTTGAACGTGGAGAAACCGGCGTCTGTGAGCTTTTCGACACATTGTGCGGCGGTCAGGTTGGCGCAGTCCGGGACCTCACGCTGTTCCGGTCCGGTGGACACATTGAGGGTGATCTCGTCGCCGGCGTCCACCGAGGAGTTGGCGGCCGGATCGGTGGTGATCACGTGGTCCGGCTGCACCTTCGAATCGGGCTTCTGCTGCGTACGGGTCTTGAACCCGGCGTTCTGCAGCGCCACCACGGCATCGGCGGAGGCTTGACCGGTCACGTCGGGTACCTGCACCTGGCGGGGGTTGCCGCCGGTCATGTTGATCGCGATGGTGACCACAACGGTGAGCACGGCGAGAATCGCCACCGCGATCAGCCACCGGCCGACCGACCGCCCGCGGTCCCTGTCGTAGCCCCTCTGGTGGGTCGGCAGCTGTTCGGTCGGCGGGGTCCGGTCCATCGGGCCCGGCGACGCCAGCAGCGATGAGCGCTCGGCGTCGGTCAGCACCTTCGGCGCCTCGGGCGCCTCGCCACTGTGCACCCGGATCAGGTCGGCGCGCATCTCCGCGGCGGACTGGTAGCGGTTGTCGGGGTTCTTGGCCAGCGACTTGAGCACCACTGCGTCCAGCTCGGGAGAGATGCCCGGATGACGCTGCGACGGAGGAACCGGATCCTCGCGGACGTGCTGGTATGCGACGGCGACGGGCGAGTCACCGATGAAAGGCGGCTCGCCGGTGAGGATTTCGTAGAGCACACAGCCCAGCGAGTAGACGTCGGAGCGGGCGTCGACCTTCTCGCCGCGGGCCTGCTCGGGCGACAGATACTGGGCGGTGCCGATCACCGCCGCGGTCTGGGTGACGCTGTTGGCGTCCGCGAGCGCTCGGGCGATGCCGAAGTCCATCACCTTCACCGCACCGGCCTTGCTGATCATGATGTTGGCGGGCTTGACGTCGCGGTGGATGATGCCGTGCTGGTGGCTGAAGTTCAGCGCCTGGCACGCATCGGCGATGGTCTCGATGGCCCGCTTGGGCTCCATCGGTCCTTCGTTGTGCACGATGTCGCGCAGCGTGACGCCCTCGACGTACTCCATGACGATGTAGGGCAGCGGGCCGTTCGGCGTTTCCGCCTCACCCGTGTCATACACCGCGACGATCGCAGGGTGGTTCAGCGCGGCGGCGTTCTGGGCCTCCCGGCGAAACCTCAGATAGAAGCTCGGATCGCGCGCCAGGTCTGCGCGCAGCACTTTGACCGCCACGTCGCGATGCAGGCGCAGATCGCGCGCGAGATGGACCTCGGACATGCCTCCGAAGCCGAGAATCTCGCCGAGTTCGTAGCGGTCGGACAGGTGCTGCGGGGTGGTCATTCCTATGTCTGTTCTTGAGCCGAGGGCGCCGTCCGCAACGGTGCGGACGGCGCGATCATGTTGGGCAGGAGTACCCCGATTTGCTCTCCACCATGACCGATTGACCCCTCATCGGTCCAACCGGGGATCCTGACCAGCGGCGGAGCCCCGTTGGGAGTTGTCTGTGTGACGGTGTCGGTGACCGTCGGAGGCGGTGATTCGTGGCCTTTCTTGTCCTGTGCGTTCAGCACGATGAGGATTGCGATGGCGATGGCGAGCGCACCCAGCACACCGGCCGCCCACAGCAGCGCCCGCTGGCCCGACGAGAACGTCCGCCGCGGCGGCGGAGCGGGCCGGTGACCGCCGGTGGCCGGACGGACCGTCCGAGCCGCCGTCGCGGGACCTCTGGCGGTCATCGCGGCACTCTGCGGAGCGGACCCCACGGCCGTCGGCGTGGCGCGCCCGAGGGTGGGCGCGGCGTTGGGACGCGGGGGCCTGCGGCCTGAGCGCACCGCGGCCACGGCATCGGCGAACGGACCGCCCGACCGGTAGCGCATGCCGGGGTTCTTCACCAGCGTGATCTCGATCAGCTCGCGCACGTTCGGCGGCAGGTCGGCAGGCAGCGGCGCGGGAGTTTCCTTGATGTGCTTCATCGCGACCGTGAGGGCGCCGTCACCGGTGAACGGGCGCTTACCCGAAACCGCTTCGTAGCCAACGACTCCTAGCGAGTACACGTCGCTGGCCGCCGTCGCGTCATGGCCCAGCGCCTGTTCTGGCGCGATGTACTGCGCGGTGCCCATCACCATGCCGGTCTGGGTGACCGGTGCGGCGTCGACGGCCTTGGCGATACCGAAGTCGGTGAGCTTCACCTGGCCGGTCGGGGTGATCAGGATGTTGCCCGGCTTGACGTCGCGATGGACCAGGCCTGCGGTGTGGGCGACCTGCAGGGCCCTGCCCGTCTGCTCCAGCATGTCCAGCGCGTGTCGCAGCGACAGCCTTCCGGTGCGTTTGAGCACCGAGTTGAGCGGCTCGCCGTTGATCAGCTCCATCACCAGATAGGCGGTACGGCCTTCGCCGTCCATGTCGGTCTCGCCGTAGTCATACACGCTGGCGATGCCCGGATGATTGAGCATCGCGACCGTGCGTGCCTCCGCGCGGAACCGCTCGACGAACTCAGGGTCGGAAGAGAACTCGGCCTTCAGCACCTTCACCGCGACCCGGCGGCCGAGGCGCGAGTCGACGGCTTCCCACACCTGGCCCATGCCGCCCGTGGCGATCAGCCGCTGCAGCCGGTACCGGCCGGACAGCGTCACTCCCACGCGGGGGCTCATGTTCCCTCCCGCAATGCCGCGGCGATCGCGGCCCGGCCGATGGGCGCGGCCAGCGCGCCGCCGGTGGCCGAAAGCCTGTTGCCACCGTTCTCTACCAGCACCGCTACCGCGACCTTTGGGGCGCGAGCAGGCGCGAACGCGATGTACCACGCGTGGGGCGGAGTGTTACGCGGATCGGTCCCGTGCTCCGCGGTGCCCGTCTTGGATGCGATCTGCACGCCGGCGATGGCTCCCTTCTGCTGCGTCACCTGCTCGGCGTCCACCATCAAGTCAGTAAGTGTATCCGCGACCTGCGGCGACACTGCACGCCGCTGTTCATGCGGCACTGTCGTCTCGATATTGGCCAGGTCGGGCCCCTTGAGGCTGTCGACCAGGTACGGCTGCATCGTTACCCCTTTGTTCGCGATGGTGGCGGCCACCAGCGCGTTCTGAAGTGGTGTCAGTGCGACGTCCTTCTGTCCGATGCTCGACATCCCCAACGCGGCACCGTCGGTTATCGGTCCGACGGTGGACTCGGCGACTTGCAGCGGAATCGGCGCGGGATTGGAGTCCAACCCGAACGCCTGAGCCGTCGACTTCAGTTGGTCGGCACCGGTGTTGATGCCGAGCTGGACGAAGGCGGTATTGCACGATTTCGCGAACGCGTCCCGAAGCGAGGCGGTCGGACCGCCCCCACATGGGGTGCCGCCGAAGTTCTCCAGCGTTGCGGTGCTGTCCGGCAGCGGGATTCGCGCTGCGGCGGGCAGCTGGCTGTCCGGTGTCGCACCGCTCTGCAAGGCGGCGGCGGTGGTGATCACCTTGAACGTCGACCCCGGCGGATACGTCTCCGAGATCGCCCGGTTCAGCAGTGGCGAGCCGGGGTTGTCGCGCAGTTGCGCCCACGCCTCGGCCTGTTCGTTGAGGTCGTGGCTGGCCAGCAGGTTCGGGTCGTACGAGGGCGCCGACACCATCGCCAGGATCTTTCCCGTCGACGGCTCGAGTGCGACGACGGCACCCGTGCACGGACCGCTGCAGCCGTCCTGCATCGCGTCCCAAGCCGCCTGCTGCACCTGGGGATTGATCGTCGTCGCCACGTTGCCGCCGCGTGGGTCGCGCCCGGTGAAGAAGTCCGCCAGCCGACGGCCGAACAACCGCTCGTCGGAGCCGTTGAGGATGGTGTCCTCGGCCCGCTCCATCCCGGTGCTCGAATACGACAGCGAGTAGAAGCCCGTGACGGGTGCGTACGTGAGCGGGTTGGGATAGACGCGCAGGAACCGGAAGCGGCCGTCGGTGGACACCGAATACGCCAGCAGCTGGCCGCCCGCCGATATCTGCCCGCGCTGCCGCGAGTATTCGTCGAGCAGCACCCGCTGGTTGCGGGGATCGGCGCGCAGACCATCGGCGGTGAAGACCTGCGTCAAGGTCGCGTTGGCCAGCAGCAGCACGATCAGGACCATGATCATGAGCGAGATCCGGCGGAGCGAGGTGTTCATACCTTCTGGATCACCTCGGTGCCCGCGGAGGCGATCGGTGTCGGGCTCGGCGGCTTGGTCACGATCGGACGGCGGGCCGCATGCGAGATCCGGATCAGGATCGCCAGCAGCACGTAGTTGGCCAGCAGCGACGATCCGCCGTAGGACATCCACGGCGTGGTCAGACCCGTCAACGGGATCAACTTCGTCACCCCGCCGACCACGATGAACAGCTGGATCGCCAGCGTGGACGCCAGACCGGCGGCGAGCAGCTTGCCGAAGCTGTCCCGCACCGCGATCGCGGTACGCAGCCCGCGGATGATGACGATCGTGTACAGCAGCAGCACACCCGCGAGCCCGACCAGCCCGAGTTCCTCGCCGACCGCGGCAATGATGAAGTCCGTCGACGCCGCGGGCACGGCGCCGGGCTGACCATTGCCGAGTCCGGTGCCGAAGATGCCGCCCGTCGCGAAGCTGAACAGCGACTGCACCATCTGGTAGCCGGCGCCGTCAGGATCGGCGAACGGGTCCAACCAGGTCTGCACGCGAATCCGTACGTGGGCGAAAACGTAGTACGCCGCAACGCTTCCCGCCGCGAACAGCGCCAAACCGATGACGACCCAGCTGAACCGGTTGGTGGCCACGTAGACCAACACCAGGAACGAGGCGTACAGCAGCAGCGACGTGCCGAGGTCCTTCTCGAAGATCATCACGCCGACCGAGATGATCCATGCCGCAAGGAGTGGGGCCAGGTCTCGCGGCCGCGGCAGATCCATACCGAGGAAGTGCTTGCCGGCGCTGGTGAACACGCTCCGCTTCGAAACCAGTACGGCCGCAAAGAAGATCAGCAACAGAATCTTGGAAAACTCGGCGGGCTGAATCGAGAAGTGGGGCAACTCAATCCAGATCTTCGCACCGTTCTGCTCGGAAACCGAGCTTGGCAGGACGGCGGGTATCGCGAGCAGGATCAGGCCCGCGGCACCGCACACGTAGCCGTATCGCGCAAGGATCCTGTGGTCGCGCAGGAAGATCACGACCAACGCGAACGCGATCACTCCCACCAGAGTCCACAGCATCTGCTGGTTGGCGCTCGGCCCGCGGATGCCGTTGGCGGTGATATCGCCGGCGGCGAGGTCGAGGCGGTGAATCATCACCAGCCCAAGGCCGTTCAGCAGTGCCACCACCGGCAGCAGCAGTGGATCGGCATACGGCGCGAAGCGGCGGACGGCCAGGTGCGCTCCGCCGAACAGCGCCATGTAAGCAAGGGTGTATGACGCCAGATCCCAGCGCAGTCCCTGCTCCTGGTTGGCCTCCACGATGAGAAGAGCCACGGTTGTGATCACCGTGGCGAACCCCAGCAGGAACAGTTCGGCGTTGCGCCGGTTGGGCAGTGGCGGCATCACCGTGACGGCTGGCTGGGGTTGGGTCGTCATGAAACGGTCCGACAGGTCTTTCCGGGCTCGGCGGGCGGCGGCGGCAGCGCGGTGGCCGTCGGCGACGGGGGAGCGGTGACCGTGGTCGGCGTTTCCGGAGCGGGGCCGGGAAGCGGTCCGCGCGTGAGGGTTTCAGGGCTACCGGGGGCAGTCGGTGTCTCCGGGGCCGGGCCGACCGAATTCGGCGAGCCCGGCGGGGGAGGAGGCGGCGGTGGTGGTGGCGGGGGCGTGGGAGTACGCGTCGGGCACACGGGCAGCACCGAGCTGCGGGCGAGCTCCTCGATCTGACTGATCGCGTTGTCCAGGCTGCCCGACGGCAGGCCGGCGATCACCTGTGCGCGTTCGGACGGGCGCATGTCGTCGACGCCGAGCATCCGGCAGTCGAGGTTGTTGTGCGCCTGCCCGGCGCTGATGAGCGACAAGTCATTGCGTTCGTTCAGGCATCCAAGCAGATACGGCTCCTGAAGTTGGTATCCGAGAAAGGAACCCTGAACACCCCGCATGATCGACACCGTTCCGTCGTGCTGGGTGACGTAATAGTTGTTGCGGATGATCCACCGGCCGATCCCAAGGGCGGCCACCACAATGAGCACCACAACCGCGGCTGCGATGAACAGCCGCCGCCGCGACCGTTTGGGCGGTGGGAGCTCTTCCGGTTGCGGCACAACACGTTTAGCCTCGTTGCGCCGCGGGTTGAACGCCGAAGCGCGGCCGGCAGCCGTATCGGGAGGAGCCACCTGGTCGTCGTCACCGGAGACCGCACCGGCGAGGATCGGCTGCGTCTGCCCGTAGTCGTAGTCGATGACGTCGGCGACGACCACCGTGACGTTGTCCGGGCCGCCACCGCGCAGCGCGAGTTCGATGAGGCGGTCGGCACTTTCGGCGACGTCAGAAATCTGCAGCGCCTCCAGAATCGTGTCGTGACTGACCGGGTCGGACAATCCGTCGGAGCACAACAGATAACGGTCGCCGGCCCGTGCCTCCCGCATGATCAACGTCGGTTCGACCTCGTGGCCGGTGAGCGCCCGCATGATGAGCGAGCGCTGCGGATGGCTGTGCGCCTCTTCGGCGGTGATGCGGCCCTCGTCGACCAGCGTCTGGACGAAGGTGTCGTCCTTGGTGATCTGTGCGAGCTCACCGTCGCGCAACATGTAACCGCGCGAGTCGCCGATGTGAACCAGCCCAAGTCTGTTGCCGTCGAACAGGATTGCGGTGAGCGTGGTGCCCATGCCCTCGAGTTCGGGGTCGGCCTCGACGTGTGCGGCGATCGCCGAGTTGCCCTCCCGGACCGCGGACTCGAGTTTGGAGAGTAGGTCGCCCCCTGGCTCGTCGTCGTCGAGGTGAGCCAGCGCGGCGATCACCAACTGCGACGCAACTTCGCCGGCCGCGTGACCGCCCATGCCGTCGGCGAGCGCGAGCAGCCGCGCGCCCGCGTACACGGAGTCCTCGTTGTTGGCCCGGACCAGGCCGCGGTCGCTGCGCGCGGCGTATCGAAGTACGAGCGTCATTGCGCTCTCCCCCTGGCCTTTCGGCCGGGGACGCCCCCACGCGTGCGCGGTGTCACGGGCGCAGCTCGATTACCGTCTTGCCGATTCGAACCGGCGTGCCCAATGGAACCCTTACCGCCGTAGTCACCTTCGCCCTGTCAAGGTATGTGCCGTTGGTCGATCCTAGGTCTTCGACATACCATTCCGAACCCCGCTGCGACAGCCGGGCATGCCGAGTCGAGGCGTAATCGTCTGTGAGAACCAGCGTGGAGTCGTCGGCGCGGCCGATCAGAACTGGTTGACTGCCCAGCGTGATGCGGGTGCCTGCCAACGCGCCGTCGGTGACCACCAGCGTGCGGGCGACGTGCCTGCGCTGCCGCGACGGCAGCAGCGAACCACGAAGGGCCAGGCCACGCCGAACCATGACGGTTCCAGACGGCGCGTAAATATCTGTCCGCAGAATCCGCAACACCGACCAGATGAAGAGCCATAGCAACAACAGGAATCCGACGCGCGTCAGCTGCAGCACTAGTCCCTGCATCTGACGTCCTCTCCGTCCCCGCCCCAGTCCAGTCGCGCCGACACGGCCAGTGCAGCGGCTTCCGGCAACGTCACGATACTTGGACAGCCAGTGGCTTGAGGGCGAAGCCGACAGCTTGTCGCTGTGCTGTGACCAGCCGAGATCCTCAGTGGACGCGGACGATGATTTCGGAGTGCCCGAGCCGGATCACGTCGCCGTCAGCCAGCTGCCACTCCTGCACCGGCGCGTTGTTCACCGTGGTGCCATTGGTGGAGTTGAGATCCGCCAGAAGCGCGACCTGGCCGTCCCACCGGATCTCCAGATGCCGTCGGGAGACGCCGGTGTCGGGTAGCCGGAACTGGGCGTCCTGGCCGCGGCCGACCACGTTGGCGCCCTCACGCAGCTGATAGGTCCTGCCGCTGCCGTCGTCGAGCTGAAGCGTGACGTTCGCGCCGCCCGCCGGATAGTCGCCCTGCTGCCCGTAACCGCCGCCGTAGCTCGGCGCACCGCCGGGAGGACCGTAGTCGTACCCGCCGCCCGCGGGCTCCGCGTAACCCTGATCGGCGTAACCGGCGCCTGCAGCAGGGGGCTCGCCGTAGCGGCCGTAGTCGGGCTGTTGTCCGTAGTCCTGGCGGCCATACTGCTGGCCGCCGCCGTAATTCTGGCCCTGGTCCGGGTAGCCGCCGCCCTGGTCCGGGTAGCCGCCCTGATCGGGGTAGCCGCCGCCACCACCCTGGTCCGGGTATCCGCCGGGCGGACGGCCGTAGTCCTCCTGGCGCGGCGGGGCGGGCTGGCGACCGTACTCCCCGCCGCCGTAATCGCCGCCGCCGTAGCCCGGCTGCTGGCCGCCGGGAGGCGGATAACCACCTGGCGCCTGGCGGTAACCGCCCTGGTCGGGATACCCGCCGCCCTGAGGTGGGCCATAGCCGGCGGGGGGCCGCTGCTCCTGCGAGGGAGGCGGATAGCCGCCGCCCTGCTGCTCCGGGTAACCGCCCTGGTCGGGATACCCCTGCCGCTGGCCGTAGCCGGGATCGCCCCCCGGCGGCGGATAGCCGCGCTGTTGGTCGGGCGGGTACTGGCCGCGAGGATCCTGGCCGCCGCGGGGATCCTGGCCGCCGCGGGGATCCTGGCCGCCGCGGGGATCCTGGCCGCCTTCGCGGTCCTCGGGGCGCCCGTAGCGGTCGTCGTAATAGTCGTCGGGCCGCCCCTGTCCCTGGTTTCCGCGGTAACTCGGGTTGTCGGTCATCGGTTGTACTCCTGGTTCTGCGGTGTACGCGCGGTCTTGTAGTGCTGGGGCGGGTTCGCCGGTGGTTGAGTCGGGATTGACCGCACCACGAGCGCGAAACTGTCCGGTATGCAGGTTCGCTGACTGCTCAAATCTAACGACCACATCACCATACGTTTGCCACCCCTGCTCATGGATGTAACCCTCCAAGTGCTTGGCGAACGTGGCCGATGTTATGTCCGGGTCAGCGCTCACCTTCTGGTAGTCAGGCACGCTGAGGGTAATGAAGTATTCGTTGGGGGCCAACAGCCTGCCACCGGCCAGCTCGCGCACGCCGGTCTCGGCTTCCCGGTGCAGCATCGCCTCGACCTCTTGCGGCACAATCGAACCGCCGAATACACGTGCGAACGCATCGCCCACGGTCGACTCAAGCTTGCGCTCGATGCGGTCGACAAGACCCATCTGATCGCCCGCCTCACTCGCCGTAGTTGGCCGTTTCCGCTCACGTCTGTGGTCACCCGCGTGTCGTGTGACCACACCTGTCACATTGCATGGTATCGGGCCAGTACAGAGATGCGGGACCAACAGAACTCTGAGAATCCTGGGGACCCGGGCCGGGGTGCAGGTCAGGGAGTTACGGGCAAACCCCGCTCACGGCGATCTGTACGGTTGGGGCACGGGGTCGCTTCAGTGATAGGCTCCCCCGGTTGTTGGGGCGAGTGGCGGAATGGCAGACGCGCTGGCTTCAGGTGCCAGTGTCCTTCGGGACGTGGGGGTTCAAGTCCCCCTTCGCCCACAATCACGAGCCCGCCATAGCTACGTCAGGTCCGATCCTCTGGTCTCCGGTAGCAGCGCGGTGCTGAGAATGCTCACCGCTATCAGGACGGCCAGCATCACGCCGATCGCCCAGCTTCCCCAGACCGACTGAAGAACACCGGAGACCGTCGGCGGCACGGCGCCGCCCATGATGCTGCCGAAGTTGAATGCCAGCCCCGCCGCGGTGTAGCGGTATCGCGTCGGGAAGATCTCCGGCATGAATGCCGCGGTTGGCCCGTCGGTGAAGCCGAGGATCACATAGGTGCCGACGATGCCCGCCAACAACAGCAGCGCATGGCCGGTGTCGATCAGCGGAAACAGCACGAACGCCCACGGGAGCGCCACCGCGTATCCGCACAGCGCCACCTTGCGGCGACCGACCCGGTCACTCAGCCGGGCCGACAGCGAGCTGATCGCCATCAGGCAGATCCCGCCTGCCACGCCGACGAGCAACACGACGTCACGGGAGAAACCGAGGTGGTTACTGGCGTAGCCCATCAGGTAGGTGCCCGCCATGTAGCGGAAGGCGAAGATGCCCACCACCAGCCCCGCCGCCAGCACGACGTTGCGACGCTGATGGCGCAGCACGCCTGCCACCGGGACGGTCGACACACCGTCGCGCTTCTTGGCTTCGACGAACACCGGGGTCTCGGCGATAGAGCGCCGCACGTAGAACGCGACCAGAACAAGCGCGGCACTGAACAGGAAGGGGATGCGCCATCCCCACGTCAGGAAGGCGTCGCTCTTCTCGCCGACGGTGGCATTGGCGATCAGAAAGACCGCATTGGTAAGGATGAGCCCGGCGCCACCGCCGAGTGCTGTTGTCATCCCGTACATTCCGCGTTTCTTCGGTGGCGCGTACTCCGCGTTCAACAGCGCCGAACCGGCCCATTCACCGCCGAGCGCGAAACCCTGAAGGAGCCGCAGCACGAGCAGGATCAGCGGCGCCGCGACGCCGATCGCAGACGCCGGCGGAACCAGCCCGACGGCCACCGTCGCCAACCCCATGATGAGCAGCGTCGCCAGCAGGCTGCGCTTGCGCCCGAGGCGGTCGCCGAAGTGACCGAAGAAGGCGGCGCCCAACGGGCGGGACAGGAAGGCCGCCGCGAACGTCGCGAGGGAGGCCACCGTGCCCATCGCCGGACTGAGATGGGGGAAGAACACCGCGGGGAAGACCAGGGCCGCCGCGGTGCCGTAGATATAGAAGTCATAGAACTCGATCGTCGAGCCGATGAAACCGGAAAGAGCAACCCGGCGCAGCGGGGTCTTCGTCGCGACGCCGATGTGTTCGGGTGGCGACGCCTCCGCGACGGCTGCCGAGGTCATGACGCCGCCGCCGCCAATTCAGGGGCGAACTCACGGGCATCGTTGTCCTCTGCGGCGGAGGTGCGCTTCACCTTGGTCAACAGCAACGTGATGAGCGCTACCGCGATGACGACATACAACCAGCCCAGCGGCTCCTGCGTCTCGTCGGGCAGCCACGCCACCAGCGCCATGGCACCGGTGATCGACACGTAGCAGAACGTGCTGATCAGGCCGGCGATCAGGCCGATGTTGCGGCTGAACACGCCCATCGCCAAGCCCTTGCTCAGCGGATCGAGCACACCGGTGCTCAGTAGTGCCAGCCCCGCGCCCGCGGTGATGAACCAGAAGTTGAGCCCGACCAAGTGCGCGGAGGCCACCATGACGGCTCCTCCGACGGCCAGCACCGCGGCGCCGGCCATGGCCAGCCGCTTGGTCGTCGAGCGCTGCGCCAGTACACCGCACATCGCCGCACCGACGAAGTTGGCGGCGCCGACGCCCAGGGCGATGAAACCATATGTCGCAGAGGAGTATCCGAGGCCGACCTGGTAGAGGAAGGGACCGGCGACACCGAACACCATCTGTGCCGCGGCGACGAGACCGAACATCGTCGCGAACCGGACGAAGGTACGGTGCCGCAACGCCTCGCGCAGCACGCCGGTGGCGGCGCGCACGTCGACCGGCGAGCGGCGGTCCAGCTCCAGGGTTTCCGGCAGAACGCAGGCGACGAGCACCGCGACCGCGGCGGTCAATGCGGCCAGTGCCACGAACACCAGGCGCCACGATCCGAACTGCACGATGAAGCCGCCGACCGCCGGGGACACCACGGGTGCGGCACCCCATGCCGCGCCGAGGATGCCCAACACCGACACCAGCTTGGCGCCGCGGAAGCAATCCGCCGCGATGGCGGCGGCCAGCAGCAGGCACGTGCCCGCACCCATACCGCCGAGGAAGCGCAGCCCGATCATCACCGGCAGGCTGTCGGCCAGCGCGCAGCCGATGCTGGTGGCCACCATCAGGCCCAATCCGCTGAGCAGCACCCGCTTGCGCCCGATCGCATCGGCGATCATCCCCGCGGGCAGCACCACCAGCGCCATGCCGAGCATGTAGGCGGTCACGGTGTTCTGAACAAGCGCATTGGACGCCGCGAAATGTGCCGCGATCTTGGGGAGGGCCGGGGTGTAGATATCAAAGCCCACCTGCTCCAGGGGAGCGACGAGAAGCAGAACGGAGATGAGGCGCCGTGCTGCGCGACCGCTCCACTTCGTGGACTCTGAATTACTCATAGAAGGAATATCCGCGAGTTCGGCCGTCGAGTCAGTACGGCGATCAACCGATTCGGTTGATGAATCCGGGATCGGTCAAATGAAGGATCCCCGCTCATCTGAACGCATGATCCGCCGCATGGGACCGGCTTATGTTTGACCTCGTCCACCGGCAGGCAGGAGTGACCAGATGCCCAGCGCGCCCGCCATAGTAGAGGAACAGGTCGAACCGCCCGAGCGGCTGGACCGCTACCTGCGCGGCGGCATTCGTTTGCAGCTGGCGCTGCGGGCGCTGCTCGCCGGCTTCATCGCCGCCACTCTGCTGCTCGAACCGCCCGCGGGCAAGCTCGGCCTCTGCCTGCTCATCCTCGCCTGCTACGTGGTGCTCGTCGGATGGTGGGCCGCTTCGGTTTTCGTGCCACGCCTCGCGGGCGCGAGCCGCCGGGCGCCCGCGGCGGTCGCCATGCTGTCGGCCGATGTCGCCGTGTTGGCGGCGCTGACGATTCTCACCGGCGTCACATCGCCGGACAGCTGGACGTCCGATGTCCTCGTGCAAGGACTGTTCCTCATTCCGGTGCTTGCCGCCGCTCAGTTGCGGCCCGAGATCAGCGCGGCGATGGCGGTCCCGACGCTCCTCGCGCTCATCGCGGCCAGCTGGATCAGCAAGTTGGTCAACCAGGAACCGTGGCCGCCGATCTTCCTCAGCGCGGCGATACTGGCCGGCCTCGCAGGCGGCTCGGTCGCGTTGTCGCTCATCCAACGAACCCGGGTGGGGTTCATCGAGGACCTCCTCGACCAGCGGACGCGGTTGCTCGACGAGCTGATCGGGCTCGAGCAGCACGAGCGCTCGGAGTTGTCCGAGCGCCTGCACGACGGTGCGCTGCAGTGTGTGTTGGCCGCGCGATACGACCTTCGCGATGTCCGCAACGGGTCGGCCGAAGCGATCGAGCGGGTGGAGGGCGCACTGACCGACACCGTGCACCTGCTCCGCGACGTGGTGCGCGAACTGCATCCCGAGGTGCTCAACCGCTCGGGTCTCAAGGCCGCGATCGAGCAGCTCGCGCACGGCGTCAGCGAAAGATACGGTCTCGCAGTCGATCTCGACACCGACGGCTGGCCCGACGGCGCGCGCACCGAGCTCGATCAGATCCTGTTCGGCTGTGCGCGGGAGATCACCACCAACGTGGGCAAGCACGCAGAGGCGCACACCGTGTCCATCGGACTGGACCTCGACAAGACGCGGGCATGGTTGCGGATCGCCGACGACGGCGTCGGCATGTCCGACGAGGACGTCGCGGCCTCCGTGGAAGCCGGCCACATCGGCCTGGCCGGGATCAGGACGAAGGTGCTGGCCGCCGACGGCGAGATCGACATCGACTCCGGTGGCGTGGGCACAGCCCTTACGGTGACCATTCCGCTGCACCGACCGCGGGTAGCGGATGCGGCGACGTAAGGTCCGGCTGTGGAGAGTTCCGAAACCCGCACGCGCGTAGTGGTATGCGATGACCACCCGCTGTTCCGGGAGGGAATGGTGCGCGCGCTCAAGTCGAGCGGCGCCATCGACGTGGTGGCCGCGGTGGCCGATGGGCGTGCGGCGCTCGACGCGATCAGGGAGCACCGGCCCGATGTCGCCGTCGTCGACTACAAGATGCCGGGCATCGACGGGGTGGCGGTCGCCAACGCCGTGATGCGTGACGAGTTGCCGACCAAGGTGCTGCTGGTGTCCGCGTTCGAGGACAGCAGCATCGTGTACGAAGCGCTGGCATCCGGCGCCATGGGATTCCTCGGCAAGGAAGCGCCGAGCGAGCAGGTGATCGAGGCGGTCCGCCGGTGCGCCCGCGGCGAGGAAGTATTGCCGCCGGAGCTGGCCAGAGGCGTCGCCAGTGAGGTGCGCAAGCGGGCACGCGGCAGCGCGATGGTTCTCACACAGCGGGAACTGGAGGTGGTGCGGCTCATCGCCGAGGGGCTTTCGGTGCCGGTCATCAGCCGGCAGCTACACCTGTCGCCGGCCACCGTGCGCACCCACGTCCAGAAGCTCTACGAAAAGCTCGGCGTATCCGACCGGGGCGCCGCCGTTGCCGAGGCGATGCGACGCCGTCTCCTTGAGTGAGCCGGCCTAAACCGATGCGATGACGTAGGACGCGGCGGTGATCGCCTTGTCGCCGTTGCCTTCGTCGTGAAGCAGTGCGCGCACGCCGACGGTGCCGTCGGCACCGACGAGCGGCTCGGCCTCGACACGGAAGGGCCCAACCTTCCCGCGGGCGAGGAACATCACGTGCGACGAGATGCCCTGTAGTTGGTCGGTGCCCATGGCGCCGCCCGCGACGTCCATCGCCGCCGTCTCGAGGATGACGAACTGCGGCCCGATGTGCAGCGCGGCATCCGGCGACGCCACCTCGGCGGTCAGCTCGGGCAGCGCCCAATGGCCGTCGGGGCGGCAAGCCCCGCCGAAGGCCTGCCACAGCGGCGGTAGATCGGGGGAGTCGACGATCTCGAGGGGGACGTGCTCCATCTTCTGCAGGCCATCGGGCGGAATGCCGATACTGACGCCCTGGCCCTCGGTCAGGGCCAGCACCCGCGTCGGCGTGTCGGCGTCGACGATCGTCGAGCGGCTGTAGGCCATCTGCCGTCCCTGTTTGAGCACCTCGGTCGTCACCTCGAAGCGCTTGACGTCGCGGCCCGGGTCGAGGATCTGGCCGGACCAGATGACCGGGTTCGGCACGGCCTCCAGATCGGAAACGCCGCCGCTGTCCGGGGACGCGATGCCGAGCACGGCGAGCAGCAGTCCTCCGGTCGGGTTGCGCATGTCGCGGCGCAGCGTGACGGTCTCGTCGGCCGGGCCGTTGTCCATCGACGCGTGGAAGCGGCCGATGTACCGGTAGCTCAGCAGGCCGCCCCAGCGCCGCCGGAGTTCCGCGGCGTACGCCTCGGGGTCGTTGGTCAACTCCCGGATGTCTTTGAGAATCGGGTGCTCCTCTCGTCCGCGCGCAACCTGCTCAGCACACCGTGCAAAACGAGATCGGTCAACTCCTTGGCCGCGCGGTCGGCGTTGGTGACGTGGCGGACGCACACCGCGTACCAGGCGCCGCCGGCGATGATGTCCATCAGGGTGTCGGTGCCGACGCCGCTTCGGGCGATTCCGGCCGCCGCGGCGTTCTCCACCCTGGCGGCGAGCTGACTCCGGGCGGTGGCCTCCAGCCGGTCGCTGAGTAACTTCCGCAGCTTCCGGTCGGACCGCAGGTCGACCATCAGACCTGGAATAGCCTCGCGCACAGCCGAATCCGCATACATTCGCACAGCACCCGTGCATAGCCGGGTGATTTCGGCGACGAAATCGTCCTCGGGTGGCTCGGGGCCCAGGTCGGGAAACACCGCCTCGTGCACCAGCTGCGCCTTGGAGCTCCAGCGGCGGTAGACGGCGGGCCTGCTGACTCCGGCGGTGGTGGCGATCAAGTCGATGGTCGTGGCGGTATAGCCGCGCTCGATCAACAGTGTGCGCGTCGTGGCGAGGACCGCCGCGTCGATCGATGGATCACGCCGCGAGCCCTGTCGACGACGCATCGTGCCCGAAATTGGCATTCTCCTGGTCCCGATTTGTCGTTACAGTGTGTCACGACTACCGCGAAATAGCATTCCAGGCTGTGATCTCGCCGAAATCACGACCAGGAATGCTATTTCGCGGAGAACAAGCGGAGAACAAGGAGGCGCGGAAGTGACCAAGCCGCTGGCAGGCGTCGGCGAAGACGGCCGACACCTCTACACGTGTCCGCTGTGCGAGGCGATGTGCGGGCTGGAGATCGAGGTCAGAGACGGCAAGGTCGCCGGCATCCGCGGCAACCGCGACGACACCTGGAGCCGCGGGCACATCTGTCCGAAGGGGGCGACGCTCGGCGCCCTCCACGAGGACCCCGACCGCATCCGCCGCCCGATGATCAAGGTCGACGGGCAGTGGCAGGAAGTCAGCTGGGACGCGGCCTTCCGGCGCTGCACCGAACTGCTCGCCCCCGTCATCGAGAAGCACGGCATCGGCGCGGTCACCTGCTACACGGGCAACCCGCTCGCGCACTCCTTCTCGCTGGGCCGCTACACCGGAATCCTGCTCGGTATGTCCGGCATCCCGCTGTCCTATTCGCCGGGCACGGTCGACCAGTGGCCGAAGAACCTGTCGTCGCACCTGATGTACGGCGGCTGGTGGACTTTTCCGGTGCCCGACATCGAGCGCACTGACCTGCTCATCGTGATGGGCGCCAACCCGGCGGCATCCCAGGGATCGCTGATGGCCGCGCCGGACGCGATGGGCATCATCGACGGAATCCGCAAGCGCGGCAAGGTCATTGTGATCGATCCCGTCCGGACGGCGACCGCCGCGCGGGCCGACGAGTGGCTGCCGATCACGCCGGGCACCGACGCGGCGCTGTTGCTCGCCGTCGCCCACACACTGTTCGCGGAGGATCTGGTCGACCTCGGTGATCTCACGCCTCACATCGACGGGCTGGACCGCATGCGCGCGATCGCGGCGGAGTGGTCGCCGCAACGGGTGGCCGCGGTCAGCAACATCGACGCCGAGCGCATCCGCGGGCTGGCCCGCGAGCTGGCCGCGACGCCGCGCGCGGTGGTGTACGGCCGGATCGGCACGTGCAACCAGGAATTCGGCAGCTTGGCGAGCTGGCTCGTCGACGTCGTCAACATCCTGTCCGGCCACTTCGACGTCGAAGGCGGCAGCATGTTCCCGCGGGCGGCGGCGTGGTCTGTCACCGTCCAGCCGATTCCGGGGCTTGAGGACGGCGCGCCGGAGTTCGGCCGCTTCCGCACCCGCGTTCGCGGCGCCAAGGAGGTGCTGGGCCAGGTGCCCGTGTCGTGCCTCGCCGAGGAGATCGCGACGCCGGGCGAGGGCCAGATCAAGGCGCTGATCACGGTCGCGGGGAACCCGGTGCTGTCCACGCCCGCCGGTCACAAGCTCGACGAAGTGCTGCCGACGCTGGACGCCATGATCGCCGTCGACCTGTGGCTCAACGAAACCACCCGGCACGCCGACGTGATCCTGCCCGGCTCCTCGCCGCTCGAGCAGCCACACCACGACGACCTGATCCTCAACTTCGCCATCAACAGCGTCGCCAACTACTCGGCGCCGGTGTTCGCCCGACCCGATCCCGACGCCCCAGAGGAGTGGGAGATCCTGATCCGGCTGACGGGGCTGTGCACCGGAATGGCCGCCGAAGATGTCGATGTGGCCGCGATCGACGACGGCTTCTTCGACTACATGGCGTTTACGAAGGGCCTCGACGGCGCGGAGATCCGCAAGCATTACGACCACGGCGGCCCGGAGCGGATACTCGACTTCACCTTGCGCACAGGGCCGTTCGGCGATAAATACGGAGCGAACCCTGACGGTGTGACACTGGACAGATTGAAGGCCCAGCCCAACGGCATCAACTTCGGGCCGATGATCCCGCAAGTGCCAGAGGTGCTCGGCACGTCGGACAACAAGATCCGGCTGGCGCCGCAGTATCTGCTCGACGACCTGCCCCGGCTGGCGGCGCGACTCGACAGGGCGCCGGAAGAACTCGTGTTGGTCAGCCGGCGCCATCTGCGGTCGAACAACTCGTGGCTGCACAACGTCGGGCCGCTGATGAAGGGGAAGGACCGCTGCACGCTGCTGATGCACGACGACGATGCCAAGCGGCGGGAAGTCGAATCCGGCGACCTGGTCACGGTGACGTCGTCGGGCGGCCACATCGAGGTGCCCGTGGAGGTGACCGACGCGATCATGCCGGGCGTGGTGTCGATGCCGCACGGCTGGGGACACGGCAAGGCGGGCACTCGGATGGCGGTCGCGAACGGATCGCCCGGCGTGAACACCAACGTGCTCTCCCCGCCGACGTTCATCGACGAGCCGTCGGGCAACGGGGCGCTCAACGGCATCCCGGTGACGGTCACCGCGGCACGGACCTGAAAGTATCGACGGCGTGGGCAACAACGAGCGGGCGAAGATCGTCATGTCCGACGAGGAGATCGCCGAATTCATCGAGCGCAGCCGCACGGCCACCATGGCCACCGTGCTGCCGGACGGGCGGCCGCACCTGGTCGCGATGTGGTACGCCGTCGTCGACGGCGAGATCTGGTTCGAGACCAAGGCCAAGTCGCAGAAGGCGGTGAACCTGCGCCGCGATCCGACGATCACGGTGATGATCGAGGACGGGCAGAGCTACGACACCCTGCGCGGGGTGTCGATCGACGGCAAGGCCGAGATCGTCGACGACCCGGAAAACATTCTGCGCGTTGGGAAAAGCGTATGGGAGCGCTACACCGGCCCCTACACCGACGAGATGCGCCCGTTCGTCGACCAGATGATGCACAACCGGATCTGTGTACGGGTGGTGCCGAGCCGGATGCGCAGCTGGGATCACCGCAAGCTCGGCATGGGCCCGATGCCGATCGGCGGCAGCACCGCGCAGTACCTGGGGGAGGCCGGACATGGATCCGAATAACAAGCCCAAGCGACTCAACGCCCCGTTTGTCAAAGTGGGAATGAAGTATTCGAGCAGGGCCGTCGCGTGGCTGTATCGCCGGACCGGCGGCAGAATCGGCGGGAACTGGCGCGGCGGCGCGGCGTTCAAGAAGCCGGTGCCGACGCTGTTGCTCGAGCACCGGGGGCGCAAGTCCGGCAAGCTGTTTGCGTCGCCACTGGTGTACATCACCGAGGGCGACGACGTGATCATCGTTGCGTCGATGGGTGGTCGCGACGAGAACCCACAGTGGTATCACAATCTGATCGCCGACCCCGACGTGCACATCCAGATTCGTCGCGACAGGCGCCCTGTGCACGCCGTGCTCGCCAGCCCCGAGGAGAAGCAGCGGCTCTGGCCGAAGCTCGTCGAGGCCTATGCCGACATGGACACGTACAAGGCATGGACCGACCGGGACATCCCGGTGTTCGTCCTCAAGCCGCGCTAGCCGCGCTTGGGTGGTTTGAAGCCCGGATTGACGAGCCCCGTCGCCACGCCGGTCCCGATCGGGCCCAGGTGGTCGAACAGTGCGGCGGTGCCGGTGGCGACACCCTCATGGCTGTAATGCGTAAGGGCGGCCAGACCGATGTATTCGCCGTCGGGCAGTCGGCTGAGGGTGAGCGTGTAGTCAGCGTTGATGAAGTCCAAACCGCTTGCGCTGGAATGGGTTAGCGAGCTCGTCACGTCACCTGCCATGGCGGCGCGGACGAACGGTGTTACCGGTTCGCCCTCGACGAGCGGCTTGACGTCGCGCACCCACGCGTACTTCTGGCCGCCATGCCGCCACTCGCTGAGATCCTGGCTGGGAGCCGCCAT
>JBKPSU010000041.1:0-9756 GCA_046735135.1 Actinomycetota bacterium | reverse complement strand
CGCACCGCCTTGCAGGTCACCTTCCGGAAAATCTCGTACTGATCCGATAGGTCCCCGTTGTCCATGGTGTGGTGAAGAACGTGATTGGAGCCCGCGTCATTCGTATTGGGCCCCGAGGAAATCACGATCACCGGAAGGCGTTCGGCGTAGGCGCCGGCCACCCCGTTCAGCGCGGAGAACGCGCCCACGTTGAAGGTGGTGAGCACGGCGCCGGCGCCGTTGACCCGTGCGTAGCCCTCAGCGGCATAGGCCGCGTTGAGCTCGTTGCAGCAGCCGATCTGTTCGAGGTTCTCGTTCTCCAGCATCTCGTCCAGCAAGACCAGGTTGTAGTCGCCGGGCACCATGAAGTAGTGCTTCAGTCCGATCTGCTCCAACCGGGCAGCGAGGTATTTCCCAACGGTGAAGTTAGGCATGTTGGCTATTCCTTCTTCTCTTAGTCGGGGAGTGATCAGGCCGGCGCGTCGATCGGCACGACGTTGATGAGCTTCTTGTTCACGAACTCCTCGATGCCGAGGTGGGCGAGTTCGTGGCCGTAGCCCGAGATCTTGACCCCACCGAATGGCAGGTCGGCCTTGAGGCGGGCCGGATGGTTGATGTTCACCATGCCGGTGTCGATGCGCTTGGCGACCTCGATGCCATGATCAACGTCGCTGGTGAACACCGATCCGCCCAATCCGAAGCGTGAGTCGTTGGCCAGCCGAACGGCCTCGTCCTCGTCCTTCACCCGGAAGAACAGCGCCACCGGCCCGAAAAACTCTTCGTAGTAGGCGGGGTTGTCCGCGGTGATGTCGGTCAGGATGGTCGGCTGCACGAACGCACCCTTGGTGGGAACAGGCTCGCCGCACGGGATCGCCTTCGCGCCGGCTTCCACGGCCTTGTTGATCTGCGTGTACAGGTCGTCGGCGGCCTTCTGGCTGCACATCGGGGCGAGCGTCGTCGTCTCGTCGAACGGATCGCCGGCCTTCAGTTCGGACATCCTTTCCTGGAACTTCGCCAGAAACTCGTCGGCAATCTCGTCGACAACGATGATGCGCTTCGAGGCCACGCAGCACTGGCCGCCGTTGAACACGCGGCCGTGCACGGCCCATTCGACGGTCCTGTCCAAATCGCAGTCGCCCAGCGCGATGAACGCGTCCGATCCGCCCAGCTCAAGGGTGGACTTCTTGAGGTTCTTGCCCGCGCGTGCGGCGACGACCGAGCCGGCGCCCTCGCTGCCGGTCAACGCCACGCCGCGTACGCGGGGGTCATCGATCAGCATGTTGATCTGATCCTTGGTGGCGTACACGTTGGTGTACCCGCCTGCCGGCACGCCCGCGTCGAGCAACAGCTTCTCGAACGCGGCCGCGGCCTGCGGCACGTTGGAGGCGTGCTTGACGATAACCACGTTGCCGGCCATCAGGTTCGGTCCCGCAACGCGGGCCAGCTGGTAGTACGGGAAGTTCCACGGCTGAACGCCCAGGATGACGCCCAGCGGAGCGCTGACCAGCATGGCGTTGTCATCGGAGCTGGCGGTGTCGAGGGGCTCGGGTGCCAGGAACTTCTCGGCGTTCTCGGCGTAGTAGTCCAAGATCTGTGCGCTGAGCTCGACTTCGCCCAAAGCCTCGGCGTAGAGCTTGCCCATTTCGAGGGTAAGCAGCCGGGCGAACTCGTCGGAGCTTTCGCGGAAGATCGCCGCGGCGCGCTTGATGACGGCGGAGCGTTCGGCGAACGACGTCTGGCTCCAAGACTCGAATGTCTTCTGCGCCTGCGCAAGAAGTTCCATCGCCTGCTCATCGGTGAGGTCGTCGAATGTGGCTACGATCTGGTTGTCGTACGGGTTAACGGTCTGGTATGCCATGATGTCTCCTCCATCTGTTCCGGCGGATCGTCCGCCGATCTGGACGTCGTCCTTTCTTCATGAGATCTCGGTTTTCACAACCGATCACGCGCAGTTCATTGCTCTGTCGCGGTCTATTGCCAGCATCCGGATTTCACAGGGACATGTCGTTGGAGCCACCGCCAAATTGACATACCGGCCAGCCCGTATTCTGCGGGCGGCCGACGTCCATTGGAAAATCGTCAGAACTGACTGTCATACAGAGTATTTGGCAACCGAGCCAGGATGCGGCCGTGTCAGCGTTCACAGCTCTGCCAAGCTCCGTCGCAGAGTCCCAACTCAATGGACATGAGTAACAGACTGTTTCACTGCTGAAGACTGTCCAGTCAAACTCGCGCTAGCTGGTAGACGGGTCTGCGGGTGGCATGGAGGCGGTGAGTCAGTTCGCCTCCGACAATGTCCACAAGGACGTTATCGCGTCCGAAAGAAAAGCTTCGGTCCGCGGACGCTGAGTGCAAGGAGAACAACGGATATGAAGACCCTCACATTTGCAGTTGCGACTGCTGTCGCTGCGGCGAGTGTCGGATTTGCCTCGCTCGACACCACCCTGGCTGCGACAAACCAGGCCGACTGCCCGTACGGCTGGTACTGGGACAACGAGAGGCAGAACTGTCTTCCCCCTGGGTTGCCGAAGGATCCGCCCAACGGATGCCTTACCGGTAACGGCACGCACGCCAGTGGCACCATCTGCATCAGCTGACGACCCGGTCGGCTTCCGCAGCCTCCGGGCATGCCGACCAGCGCATGAATGTCCTGTGTTTGGCCACCAGACCACTTGAATTGCAAAGCGACCACGATACGGAGAACGCATATGAAAGCAGCAGTGGTGAAAGCCCTCGGCACTCCACCGGTGTACGCCGATTTCCCGGATCCACAGGACCGCGACGACGCAGTAGTGGCAACTGTCGAAGTCGCCGCTCTGAAAAATCTTGACCGCGTGATCATTTCGGGTAAGCACTACAGCGGCGCCCACCTACCGCTGCCTATGGTTGCCGGCGTCGACGGGGTCGCCCGACTGGACGACGGACGCTTGGTCTACGCCAACGCGCGGCCGCCGTACGGGATGATGGCCGAGCAGACGCTCGTCAATCCCGCCACAGCCATCGACGTGCCCGAGGGCATCGACCCTGTACTTGCCGCGGCAGTGCCGAATCCCGCTCTGTCGGCGTGGTTGTCGTTCGAGCACCGCGCCCATATCCAGCCGGGTCAGCACGTGCTCGTGCTCGGCGCCACCGGGGTCACTGGAGCTCTGGCCGTGCAACTGGCCAAGGCCGCCTTCGGTGCCGGCCGGGTCGTGGCGGCAGGCCGCAATGCCACTCGCCTCGAATGGCTGCAAGAGGTGGGTGCCGACGCCGTTATCAATGTGGGTACCGACGACTTGAGTTCGCGTGTCGCGGCGGAACATCGGGAGCAGCCCTTCGATGTGGTGCTCGACTATCTGTGGGGGACACCCGCCGAGCAGGTGTTGGCGGCACTGGGCAACACTTCGTTCCATGTCACCCGTTTCGTGCAGATCGGCGACATGGCCGGGCCGCATGTCACCCTGCCAGCCGGAACCTTCCGGGCCGCAGGCATCGAACTGGTCGGGATGGGGTTGGGCAGTGTGCCCGCCGACGCCGTGACCCGCGCAGCTGTAGACCATCTTCCGCGCCTGTTCGAAATGGTCGCGAGTGGCGATTTGCACCTGCGGACCCAGCGACAGCCCTTGAGCCGGGTCGAGAAAGTCTGGACGGAGCAGCCGGCCCCCGGCAGCCGAGTGGTGTTCGTCCCGTAGGAACCCACAGCGATCGGTAGCCGCGGTCAAGCTCAAAAGCACGAGCTGGCCAGTTGTTAGAGGCTACTCGGTACCGGCGGATGGCTGCTAGCCGTAATTGATAGTTGTCTATCACTTACGTATAGTTGTCTGTATGAGCCAAACCCGTGAGATCCCGCCGTACTTGATGCGCGATGGGGTCGATCTGGCCGCCAGCCTTCGTGAAATCCGGGAGTCGGCTGCAGTGCACGCCACCTTCACGGCGTTCGGGACACCTGCCTACCTCGTCACACGCTACGCAGACGTGAAGGCCGCGCTCGCCGACCATGAAAGGTTCTCCAACCGCAGAACGAATACGTTCAGCGGCGCGTCCTCAGAACCCGGGCTCGAAGCACACGATCCACCGGGGGCGCTGCTGGCCACCGACCCGCCGCGGCATCACCGTCTGCGTCGGATGCTCGCGCCGATGTTCACGATGCGGCAGATGAGCCGCCTGGAATCGCGCATTGTCCAGATCGTCGACGAGCACCTCGACGCAATGGAAGAGGCTGGCACACCGGCTGACCTCGTCTCGAGCTTCGCGCTGCCCATTCCGTCGTTGGTGATTTGCGAGTTGCTTGGCGTTCCGTACGCCGACCGCGAAGACTTCCAGCGCCGCAGTATGCGCCAGCTCGACATGGCACTGGAACCATTCGAACGCCAGGCCGTGGCCGACGAAAGTCGTTCCTACATGCGGTCACTCGTCGAGCGGGCGCGCAGCGCGCCGGGTGACGATCTCATCGGCACGCTGGTGCGCGAACAGGGGGACGACGTCAGCGACGAGGAGCTGGCCGGGATCGGCGCGCTGCTGCTCGTGGCCGGTCACGAAACCACATCGAACATGTTGGCGTTGGGAACCGTGGTCCTGCTTCAGCATCCCGCACAGTTGGCGGCCGTGCGTGACGATCCTGCTGCGGTAGGCCCTGCCGTCGAGGAGCTGCTGCGTTTCGCGTCGGTCGTACAGACCGCGATTCCGCGGATCACCACCACCGACGTGGAGATCTGTGGCGTACAAATTCCCGGCGGCTCACTCGTGTTGCTGTCGTTGCCGTCGGCCAACCACGATCCCCGCTTCGTCGCCGCGCCCGACACCCTCGACATCGGTCGCGGCGCACCTGGGCATCTGGCGTTCGGCCACGGCGTACACCATTGCCTCGGTGCACCGCTGGCTCGAATGGAGATGCGTATCGCGTTTCCGGCGTTGATTCGCCGCTTCCCGGGTTTGGAACTGGCTGCCGATCTCACCGAAATTCATTTCAAGCCAACCAGTCTGGTCTACGGCGCCCACTCGTTGCCGGTGTTGTGGTGAGGCGGTCATGAAGGTCACTGCAGACCAAGATGTCTGCATCGGCGCGGGCATGTGCGTGATGACCGCCGCGATCTTCGACCAGGACGACGGCGGCATCGTCGTGATCGCTGACGCCGGACAGGTGCCTGCCGAGGAGCAACAGCGCGTGCGCAATGCGGTCAGTTTGTGTCCGTCCGGTGCGCTTCGGCTCGTCGCGGACTGACCTTGTCGCGTTGTTATGGTGCCAGCATGGCGACGGGCAGCAACCGCGGTTTACGGTCGGATGCCTCGCGCAATTACAGCCGCATCCTCGACGCCGCTGCGCAGGCCTTCGAGCAGAAGGGCCGGACCGTATCACTCGATGAGATCGCCACGCGCGCGGGAGTCGGCGTCGCGACACTGTACCGGCGCTTTCGGACACGAGAAGAGCTCATAGCCGCGGTCGCCGAGCATGTTTTCGCAGCCGACGTCGCGACGGCCGTCATCGAGGGCGGCGCAGACCCGTGGACAGACCTTGTCGCCACGCTGAGTGCCACCGTCGACGCCTTCGCCGCGCACCCTGTTCTCGTCGGCCTGGTCCGCGAATCCGCGGTCTTCGACCTGAGCGCCAAAAGCGAGTACCTCGCGGCAATCGATCGGGTCCTCGATCGTGCTCGCGATGCCGGCGTGATCCGACCCGAACTGACCGTCGATGACGTCAACGCGATCGTCGTCATGACCCTGACCATGCTGCGTAGGGGTGGGAGCGAAAATGGCCGCCGGTACCTTGCCCTGCTTGTGGACGGCATGCGACCGATCGGCCACCGTCTCCCCGAATTGAAGTCGCCTGGCAAAGTCAGGAAGCGTCGAAAGCGCTGCGACAGCCGCTGACTCGGCTGTTCATCAAACCTTTCCCATGCCGGTCACGAGTAGTAAAGCACCGACTATGCCGATCAGGACGGAGGGAATGACCTGCCGGCGCGCGCGTATCCATTCGTTTAGCCGTTGCATGACGGCCAGTGTCTGCGTCGGTGTCGTGAGGTAGCCGATGAGTGGGACCTCGACGACCGTGAACGCGACCACAGTGAACATGAGCGCCGCACCAACTTGGGCACCGACGGTTGCTGTCGAGGCCAGGATCGTGATCAGCGCGGCCAGGTACTCGATGGGTGGTGTCGCCAGTGCAAGACCGGCGGCGAACACCACCACGAGTGACCCGCCCTCGAGCCGTTCCCGGATCGACCGTCGGCTGGATGCGGTCACTGTATTCGGCTGCAACAACGGCCCTGTGGCACCGGCACCGGTCACTGCCGCGGGCACACGCTCGCGTGCCCAGAAGCGGGCCGCGATCAGCACGGCGAGCGCCCCGATCACCAACTGTATGTGTGCCGCGGCCGGGCTGCTGACGGTGGAAATCGCGGCTCGCAGCGCGGGAAGCGCGAGGTCGCGCAGAAACAGCAGCACGACCACCGCGACCGTGATACCGGCCGCCATGCCGCCGAGCCAGAAGACAAGCAAGTTGAGTACGGGACGTGGGCGGGACAGCAAGAGCGCCGTGATCCCGATACGAACCGGGTCCATCGCTACAACAACTGACAGTAAGAATACGGCGCTCCACATTGCCGACACCTAGTGCTCGACCAATGTCATTGTGCTGAGGCGGAATTTCCTCATTTGTCACCCTCAGCCGGAGTAGGACAAACCTTGCGCCGGCGGCGCTGACGGAGGTGTGAATTCACTGGTGATCGGAAACCGCTCGTGTAGCCGCGCGAGCGGTTTGGGCGCCCACCAGTTGAACTCACCCATCACACGCATGAACGCCGGGACGAGCAACATGCGCACGAACGTTGCGTCTCCCAGAATCGCCAGTGTCAAGCCCAAACCGAACATTCGCATGAACGACACCTGGGCAGCGATCATTGCGGCGAACGAGATCGACATGATCAGTGCGGCGGCTGTGATCACTCGGCCGGTGTGGGCGACGCCTTGGGCAACACTTTCGTCGTTGTCGGCTGGAGTTTGGTCGGAGACCAGCCAGTATTCGTGGATTCGGGACACAAGGAACACCTCATAGTCCATCGACAGGCCGAACGCGATGCAGAACAACAGCGAGGGCATGGTGGCCACCAGCGTGCCGGTGGCCGTTGTGCCCAATGCGCCGAGATGTCCGTCCTGGAAGATCCACACCAGTGCGCCAAATGTTGCCGTCAGCGATAAGCCGTTGAGCAGCAGGGTTTTCAGTGGTAAAACCACGCTACCGGTGAGTCGAAACATCAGCACGAACGTGATCACGGCGATGACCGCGAGAACGATCGGCAGCCGAGAACTGACTGCGCGGGCGGTGTCGTGGTTGACCGCCGCGGTGCCGGTCAGAAGCACGTGCCGACCTGCCGGACCGGGCACGGCAGCCAGCGCGTCGAGCTGCGTCTGCGAGGTCGAAGAGTACAGCGGGGCGCTGCTCGTGACGGTCAAGAATTCGCTGCCGTCGCTGACCCCGGCCGGCGCCGAGGGTGGCCCTACGCGGTCGCCAGCGACAAATGTGCCAGCCGGCGACGAGACCGACGAGACGGCGTTGACCTCCGAGAGCTGCGAGGCGTAGCGGTCCACTTCAGCGGTACTGATGTCGGCAGTGTCGCGGATGACAATGGTGACGTTCGTGCCGAGGTTGTCCGCGAAATCGGTCCGGAGCTGATCACCGACCTGGCGTGCCGAGCTCGATGCGGGTAATACGCGATCGTCGGGCAGTCCCCACTTGGCCTGAGAGAAGGGCAAACCCAGCGCAATCAACAGTGCGGCACCGACGAGCAGGATCGGGATGGCCCGGCGCATCGCGAATTTCGCCAACCGATAGAAGAAGGTCCTCCCCACCGGGCGCGGGGGCGGTTCCGGCCGCCGCAGCAGTTGCCGCACCAGCAGGTGCACATTGAGGGAATCCAACCGCGGACCGAGCAGCGCAATCGCCGCGGGGGTCACCACGATCGCTGCGAATGCCGCGAGCGCCACCACCGCGACGCCGGCGTATGCGAATGATCTCAGGAAGTACATCGGGAACAGTGCCATCACCGACATCGACAACGCCACCGTCATCGACGAGAACAGCACCGTCCGTCCGGCGGTGGCCATCGTGCGCTTCAGTGCTTCATCGCGGTCGGCGCCGTCGGCGAGCTCGTCGCGGAATCGGCTGAGAATCAGCAGCGTGTAGTCGATCGCCAGCGCGAGCCCTGTCGCCACGGTGAGATTCAGCGCGAAAATCGAAATGTCCGTCGCGAACGTCAACGCGCGCATCACTGCCATCGAACCGAAGATGGCGAAGCCGCCAACCGCCAAGGGGAGCGCCGCTGCCACCACGCCGCCGAATACCCACACGAGCACCACAAAGCTCAAGGGGATCGCGATGAATTCCATGAGTTTGAGGTCGTTTTGGGTCTGGTGATTGATTTGGGTCCCGGCTATGGCGTCGCCGCCGGCGCGCACTGTAACGCCGTCGCGGTCGTGGACCAGTTCGGTGCTGAGGGTGTCGGCGTGCTGCTGTGCCCCCTTTTCACCGCCGGTGATACCAGCGACGATCAGTCCGGTGTTTCCGTCCTTGCTCACCAACGACTTTGCAGCGAACGGCGGTGTGGTCCATGGCGAGGCCACCTGTGTCACATAGGGGGAGTCGTGCAGCTGCGCCACGATGTCGGTACCGACGGCGCGAGCAGCACCGCCTTGCGCACCGCGGATGTCGCTGACGGTAATCAGCATCTGGGTGTCGCCCTGATGGAACGTATCGGCCAATAGGTGGGCGGCCTGTGCGGAATCTGCGGTCGGATCGTCAAACCCCCCTGGCGACAGGTCACTTGCCACGGGTATCCCGAACACCGCCGCGCCGGCCATGACGAGCAGCGCGATAGCGATGATTCGCCGCGGTCTTCGAATGGCCAGCCGAGCAATATTCTCTAACACAAGTCCTCTACCCCGGGTTCCCTTCGGTGTGCTTTTGGCGATCAGTGCCGCATTGGGCGGTTTGCGACGGCGACTCATTTGATTCAGAACCGAATTACGGCGCCCTCGATGGTGAGTCCCGGTCCGAACGTCAACAGCACGCCGTACTCGCCGCGGCGCGGCCGATCGACTCGAAGAATGTTTTCTAGTACCAGGAGCACTGTGGCCGAAGCGCAGTTGCCCGCGTTCGCAAGCACATCCCAGCTTGCCCGTAACTGCTCCGGCTGCAGCGCCAATTGTTTTCCGAGCACCCGCAGAATCTTCGGACCGCCCGGGTGGATTCCCCAGTGGCTCACGTCGCTGGCCGAAAGTCCGAGCGGCTGCAGGAGTTTGACAAGAAAATCGTCGATGTTGTCTTGAAGTGCCGTCGGCACGCCAGCGGCCAGCGTCATCCAGAACGACTGGTTGCCGATGTTCAGGCTCATCATCTGGTCCTGGTCGTAAAGCTGCTCGGTGTGGGTGCGCAGGAACTGGATCCCGGCGCCGTCCGGTGCGGATCCCATCAGCATGGTCACGCTGGCATCGCCGAACAGTGCCTGCGTGATGAGCGATTCCATCGGGTCCTCGTCCGGCATCGGGGTGTCGCGAACATGAGCGGAACTCAGTTCCGTGCAGTTGCAGATCACCAGCTCGTCTGGGCGTGCGGCCACGCTGTCCATGGCGACCTTGATGACGTTGAGTGCTGCGTAGCACCCCATATGGCCGATGAACGTGCGCCGTAAATCGGACCGCAGTTCAAGGTGTTTCGCTATCAGGAGGTCGGGGCCGGGGTTGACGTAACCGGTCGAGCAAGCCATCACAAAGCTTCCGATGCGGCGGTTGTCGAACCCTTCGATC
>JBKPSU010000040.1:0-55223 GCA_046735135.1 Actinomycetota bacterium | reverse complement strand
TCGCCGCCATCAACGTGCACCCCGGCGGGATCAACACCAACATCGTGCGCAACGCCCGGTTCCGCAGGGATCCGGACGGGCGAGGCCGCTCGCACGAGCAGATGGTCGAGGAATTCGCCGCGCTCACGATGACCCAGCCCGACAAGGCCGCCGAGATCATCCACCGCGGAGTCGAGCAGGGCAAGGCGCGCATCCTCGTCGGGCCCGATGCCTTCGTTTTCGACATCCTGACCCGGCTGGCGCCGACCCATTACTACGACGTGCTCACCAGGTTCGAGGCCCGGTTGCGTGGCCGCAGCCGTCGACAAGCCGTCGCGGCGGTGTGACCGACGTGCGCGCTGTCGTCATCACCAAGCACGGTGACCTTTCTGTTCTGAAGGTCCAGGACAGGCCCGACCCACCCCCGCCCGCGGCGGGCCAGGTGCAAATCGCGGTCAAGGCCGCAGGCGTCAACTTCGCCGATCACCTTGCCCGCGTTGGGCTTTACCCGGATGCGCCGAAGCCGCCCTGCGTTGTCGGCTACGAAGTCGCGGGAACCATCGAGGCCGTCGGAGACGGCGTCGACGCCGCACGCGTCGGCGAGCGGGTCTTCGGTGGGACGCGGTTCGGCGGCTACTCCGAGATCGTGAACGTGGCCGCCGCCGATGCCATCCCGCTGCCTGAGTCGCTCAGCTTCGAGCAAGGCGCCGCGATTCCCGTCAACTACGCCACCGCGTGGGCGGCTCTGCACGGCTACGGGTCGCTGCGCGCGGGGGAGCGCGTGCTGATCCACGCGGCAGCAGGCGGCGTCGGCATCGCGGCCATCCAGCTGGCCAAGGCCGCGGGGGCGGAGATCCACGGCACGGCGTCACCGGGTAAACATGCGCGCCTGGTCGAGTTCGGCGTCGACCGCGCCATCGACTACCGCAAGGACGGTTGGTGGAAAGGTCTGCCGCCGTATGACATCGTGCTCGACGCGATCGGCGGGAAGTCGCTGAAGCGGTCCTACGACATGATCCGGCCCGGTGGCCGGGTCGTCGCGTACGGCTTCTCCGCGATGCAACAGGGCGAGAAGCGCTCGCTGCGCACGGCGCTCCCTCAGCTGTTGCCGATGCTGCGCGGCTTCAACCTGGTCAAGCAGCTTTCGGCGTCCAAGGCCATCATCGGATTGAACATGCTGGCGCTGTGGGACGATCGCGGCACGCTGGAGCCGTGGATCGGACCGCTCACGACGGCGCTTGCCGACGGAGTCGCCGTGCCTGTGGTCCATGCCGCCGTGCCGTTTGCGAACGCCGGTGAGGCACACCGGATCCTCGCGGACCGGGAGAACGTCGGCAAAGTGGTGCTGGTGCCCTAGCGGGAGGACTCCGCGGTCGCCTTGGCGCGCTCGAACAGCGCCGAGTCGTGTGCGGAAACGATGAACAGGTCGTCCTCGGCCCGGCAATAGAGCTCGGCGAGGCGAGAGTGGTTGTCGCGCATCTTCTTCCGGTCGAATGCAACCGCCGTTTCCATCGCCCACAGGCTTCGGGGCACGTGGGTGCCGTCCAACGAGCCGTAGTGGTAGAACGCGTCGCCGCAATGCAGTATCCACCGGTGACCGGCGTCGACGGCGATGCAGGCGTGGCCGCGGGTATGGCCGGGCAGCGAGACGAGCACGATGCCGGGGGCGATCCCGTCGAGTTCCTTCGCCGCGGCGAACCCGCGCCACGACTCCCCGTTCGGGCTGTGCTCGACGATGTTCAGCCCGGACGCCCACTGCTGGCGGCCGTAGCGCACCTTCTCCTGGCGGGTCGGTGAGCTGAATGCGGCGAGTGCTTCGGCGGCGGTGATATGGATCTGAGCGTGCGGGAAGTCTGCGATACCGCCGATGTGGTCGGTGTCGAAGTGCGTGACGACGATGTGGCGAACGTCGTCGCGGCGGAACCCGAGCCGATCGAGTTGGTGTGCGGCGGTCTCGGTCGGCACGAACACGGGACGGGTGATGAAGCGGACAGGGCCCACGCGACCCGGCGGGTCAGCGCAGTCGTCGATGCCGAAACCGGAGTCGACGAGAACCAGGCCGTTGTCGGTCTCGAGCAGCAACACGTGACAGACGCAATGGGGCGCACGCGGAGGGTGCATGGTGCCGCAGTTGAGGTGATGGACCTTCACTGTTCGGCCGCCATGGCCAGCAGTTCACCACGGCCGATCTGGGTGACCAGGCTCGCCGAGTCGAAGTAGACGCGCTCGTTGACGATGCGGTCGCCGTCGAAGAAGAACACCGCGATGATCGGCACCCGGAACGCCTTGCCCGTCGGGGGCAGGCCGTAGAACTCGCCGAGATTCGTTCCCAGCAGGTCGAATTCGACGATCACCGCGTCGTCCGTGACGTGGTAGCGGACATTGTCGTGGCGCTGGTCCGGGAAGGCCGTTCTGGTCATCCGGTAGTAACCCATGACCTCGTCGTCACCGTCGAAGACCTGCCCCGTCGGCATGATCTCGTAGTGCGGGTGCCCGTTGAAGGTGGCAAGGGTCCGGTCGAATTCCTTGGTCACCTCGGTGTCCATGTGTTCCCCGATGATCTCGAGGCGGCGCTTCCGCAAATCGTCGTCGATCATCCTCCAACTCTAAGCCGACGCGAGACTGGTCAGACCACCGATTCGGCAGGCGACGCCGCCAGCTTGTGCCGACGCTGCCGCTCGACCGTCGCGAGGTACATGGCCGAGCCGAACGTCGAACTCGTGAACAAGAACAACGCGAAGTACAGCCATGCGTGTTTGAAGCCGCGCCTCCGGCCGTCGACGACGGCCCATACCGCCATGATCACGCTCAGAATCGTGTAGTCGGCGACCTGGGAACTGGACGAGGGATTGACGTACCCCAGGGCCATGAACTGTGCCCAGGTTGGCTGACCCCAGAACGGATTCTCGGCGTACTCCTGCACATAGCGGATGTTGAAGTACCACGTGACAGGCAGCGAAACGATGCCCAAGACCCATAGGAAGATCTCCAGCGCCGACAGCTGCCGGCCGGTCGGCATGCGCTTGAAGACGGCCGGGTTCGATCTGACGATGACCGCGATGGTCGCGATGCCGAGTATCGCGTGTACGAGAAGGGCAACCATAGGCGGAGTCTTTCGGCCGATTTCAGTTTTGTCAATATTGACATAACGGCGATAAGGTAATTTACGCACATGGTCCGACCTGCCCAGACGGCGCGGAGCGAGCGCACCCGCGAGGCGCTGCGGCAGGCGGCGGTGGTTCGGTTTCTCGCCCAGGGCGTCGACGAGACATCGGCCGAGCAGATCGCCGCCGACGCCGGGGTGTCGCTGCGGACGTTCTATCGTCACTTCGCGTCGAAGCACGATCTGTTGTTCGCCGACTACGACGCGGGCCTGCATTGGTTTCGGGCGGCATTGGCCGAGCGCTCGCCCGACGAATCGATCATCGAGTCGGTGAAGTCGGCGATCCTGGCGCGACCGTACGACGACTGGGCCGTCGCGAAGATCCCGACGCTGCGGGCCCAGGAACTCGATCCCACCCGGATCGTCCGGCACATCCGCCAGGTCGAGACCGACTTCGCCGAAGCCATCGAAGAGCACCTGACCGGCGACGAACCGCTCGAGCCCGGCAGCGACGAACAGATGCGGATCACTGTCGTCTCCCGGTGCATCGCGGCCGCGGTCTTCGGCGCGATGGAGTTCTGGATGCTCGGCGAGGACCAGTCGCTGCCCGAGCTGACCCGGCTGACCCGTGAGGCGTTGCACATCCTGAGCAAGGGGATCGGCGACACTCTCTGAGCGAAGTTTCGTCATTATTGACAAAACTTTGTCCCCGTGTCAGCCTCAGCCAATGGCGGACTTTGACGCGATCGTGGTCGGCGCGGGCCACAATGGGCTGACATCAGCGGCACTGCTCCAGAAGGCCGGGCTGCGCACGCTGTGTCTCGATTCCAAGCTGTACGCCGGCGGAATGGCTTCCACCGTAGAGCTTTTCGACGGCTACAAGTTCGAGATCGCAGGGTCGGTGCAGATCCCGACCTCGGCGACGGTCAGCCGTGAACTCGGTCTGGACACGCTGCCGACGGTCGACCTCGACGTGATGTCGGTATCGCTGCGCGGCGTCGGTGACGAACCGCTCATCTACTACACCGACCCGATGAAGTTGATGACGCACATCAACGAGGTGCACGGCGCCGAGGCCGTCAACGGCATGGCGGGGTTGTTGGCCTGGTGCCAGGCCCCGACTCGGGCGCTCGGGCGGTTCGACGCCGGCCAGCCGCCGAAGACGCTCGACGAGATGTATGCCTGTGCGACAAACGAATTCGAGCGCTCGACGATCACGGATCTGCTGTTCGGATCGGTTATCGATGTGCTCGATCGCTACCTTCCTGACAAGGAGAAGCACGGCGCGCTACGCGGCATGCTCTCGCTGTTGGCGGTCAACACCACCTACCGGGGTCCGGCCACACCCGGCACCGCCGCGGCGCTGGCGTACGGCTTCGCCGTCCCCGACGAGAATGCACTGCTGGTCAAGAAGGTGAGGGGCGGCATCGGCGCGCTCACGGCCCACCTTGCCGAGGTGTTCACGTCCGGCGGTGGTGAGCTGCGGCTGCGCAGCAAGGTCGACGAGATCCTGGTGGCTGACGGACGCGTCACCGGGGTCCGCCTCGAGGACGGCTCGACCGTCGCGGCCCCCATCGTCGTCTCGGGCATTTCACCCGATTTGACGGTCAACGGACTCGTCGACTCGAACGCGGTGCCCGCCGACATCCGTGAGCGGTTCTCCCGCATCGACCACCGCGGCAGCTATCTGCAGATGCACTTCGCGCTCGACGGCATACCGGAATTCGCGGAACCCTACGGGGTGCTCAACGATCCCGCCATGCAATCCAACATCGGAATCTTCAGCACCCCAGAGGAATTGCAGCAACAGTGGGAGGATTGCCGCCGCGGCATCGTTCCCGCCGACCCGTCCATCGCGCTGCAGATCCCCTCCGTCAACGACCCGGACCTCGCGCCGGCGGGCAAGCATGCGGCGTCGGCGTTCTCGCTGTGGTTTCCGGTCGAGGAGACGCAGTCCAGCTACGGCGAGATGAAGGTCGAAATGGGTCAGCGCGTCATCGACAAGATCACCAGGCTTGCCCCGAACTTCCAAGACCTGATCATCAGGCACACCACCTTCACGCCCAAGCACATGGGCACGATGTTCGGTGCGCCGACCGGCGACTACTGCCACGGCCTCATCCACCCGGACCAGATGGGCCCCAACCGTCCCGGCCCGAAAGGCTATGTCGATCAACCGATCCCGATCGACGGTCTGTATCTCGGCAGCGCGGGCTGCCACGGCGGCCCCGGCATCACCTTCATCCCCGGATACAACGCCGCCACGCAGGCGCTTGCCGACAAGGCGTGAGCTTCGCGTTTCGCCGACCCAACGGCGGGGAACCACCCGTGCATGGGGTTGACGGTTGCAGTCACGGGGCCTACGGGCGACATCGGTATTTCCGCCGTCACTGCCCTGGACCAGGACCCCGGTGTGGAGCGCGTCATCGGAATGGCCAGGAAGCCGTTTGATCTTGCGGCCCAGGACTGGCGCAAGGTCGAATACCGGCAGGGGGACATACTCGACCGCGACGCCGTCGACGCCCTGGTCGTCGATGCGGACGTCGTGGTGCATCTAGCGTTCATCATCATGGGCTCGCGGGACGAGAGTGCGCGGGTCAACCTGGCCGGTACGCGCAACGTGTTCGAGGCGACGGTGGCGGCGCAGCGTCCCAGGCGGCTTGTGTACACCTCGTCGGTCGCCGCCTACGGCTATCACTCCGACAACCCGGTACCGATCACCGAGGATGTGCCCCCTCGCGGCTCACCCGAGCACTATTACTCCGAACAAAAGGCGGCCTGCGAAGCGGCGCTGCGCGAGATCACCAGCGGCTCAACGCTGGAGGTGTACATCCTGCGTCCATCGATTGTGGCCGGGCCGAAGGCGCAAACTCTCGCAGAGATCATGCCGTGGAACCAACTTCCCGGTGTGCTGCGCAAGGTGTCACGAGTCCTACCGGTTCTCAAGCCGCTGATGCCCGATCCGGGTACACCGCTGCAACTTGTCCATCACGACGACGTCGCCGCCGCAATAGCCTTGGCCGCAACGACTTCCGCGGCGCCTGGTGCGTACAACCTGGCCGGTGACGGAGAATTGTCGATATCCGATGTGGCCGACGCCCTCGGCGCCAGACCCGTGCCGGTGCCGCGATTTGCGATGTCGGCGGCCTCTGGAGTGGTCGCCCGGTTACCATTCGTCCCGTCCGCCCTGGAGTGGTTGCATGCTGGACGGACATCGGTGGTCATGGACACCAGTAAGGCGAAGTCTCAGCTGGGCTGGACACCGAAACACACCACCGCCGAGACGCTGTCGGCGTTGGCGGAGTCCCTCTGATTACTGTCTGCGCGCCGCCGAGCGTGAACCCACTGCGAAACTCCGTGCAAGAATTCGCAATGGCTTCACATTCGCCGAACACGATGGCTCAGCGGCACACGAACGCTGTCATCGATCAACAACTCAGGACATCAGTCATTGTGTTTGTCTCCGGTGTCGGCCGGACCGCTCGGAGTGGCCCCGCCTTCGTCAGACCAATCGCCGCTGGCGCCGGCACTCTTGGCGGGGTCGCTGACTACGTCGTCGTCGGCGTTCTCGGGTCCGGTGTCGGACTCGGCGGCCTCGGGCTTTTCCTTGTTCACCGCAGAGGACTACCCGGTGAACGGCGCTTTGATTCAGTTGTCGCGGCGACGCAACTGATCCGCCCAGTCTTTGGGCACCCGGCCCTGCGGGCCCGGCACGGTCTGGTCTTTCGGACGGCAGTCGGGCGCCGCGAGCGCGGGCCCGTCGTAGTACTCGTTGGTCTTGAAGTTCCAGAACCAGTCCTCGCCGGGTTCGAACGAGCGGATGATCGGATGTCCCGTTTCCCGCCAATGGGCCGAGGCGTGGCGCGCCAAGGAGTCGTCGCAACAGCCGATGTGCCCACAGGCTGCGCACCGCCGCAGGTGCACCCACCAGCCGCCCGCCGCATCGCATTCGACGCAGCCGGTGCCGCTTGGCGGTGCAGTGGGATCGATCTCAGCGCTCATGAAAAGCCAGCCTACAGACATGCTGCGAACTGGCGAACAACACTAAAAATCAACACGATTCGATCGGATTGAGCGAAACCAAAAGCGTTGGGACGAGCTGCGATTTCCCCTATTTGACGCAGCGGTTTGTTTCTTGACGCGCGTTGACGGCTAATACGGTCCCACCTATCGTCCGCGCCAGCCGGCGATAAGGGAAAGGTATCGCGATTCAGTCCGGGAACCCGCCAGCCATGGCAGTGCTGCCGCAGCCCGTGCCCACCCCGCAGCCGTCCCGGCCGACGGCTTCTGTCTGAAGTAGGTAGTGCAATGCAGCCTCTGCGTTGGCAAGGTCGTCGACCTTGAGCGGGATCGCCTGGTCCAAACCCGCCTTCGCGATGGGCGATTTCGTCGTTCTCGCGGGCGAGGCCGGCGCCGCGCTGTTTCGCAGGCCGTTTGCCTGGCGCGAACTGCTGGACCAGATCTGGGTCGTCGCACGGGTGTCGATCGTGCCCACATTGGTGCTGTCGATCCCCTACACGGTGCTCATCGTGTTCACCCTCAACATCGTGCTGATCGAAGTCGGCGCGGGCGACCTGTCCGGAGTCGGCGCAGCGCTTGCGTCGGTGACGCAGGTGGGTCCCGTTGTCACGGCGATCGTCGTCTCCGGCGCGGGCGCCACCGCGATGTGCGCCGATCTCGGCGCCAGGACCATTCGCGAGGAGATCGACGCGATGAAGGTCATCGGGGTCGACCCCATCCAGGCTCTGGTCGTGCCGCGGGTGATCGCGGCGACATTCGTTGCGCTGCCGAATAACAAGACTTGGCAGTCGATGTTGGTCCCTCCCGGCCAGTAGCCGCCGCCGACTGTTGCGTTTGTTGCGGCGAAGTGCGAGTAAACGCCGCAACAGACGACACAGCGGACATAGGGTCGCGCCATGGCAATCAGCGATTCCCGCGAAGTGGTCATCGAAGCGACGCCCGAGGAGATCCTCGACGTCATCGCCGACGTCGAGTCGGCACCGGACTGGTCGTCGCAGCATCAGGGCGCCGCGATCCTGGACACCGACGAGAACGGCAGGCCGGGCAAGGTGAAGCTCAAGCTGAAGACCATGGGTATATCCGACGAACAGGTCGTGCAGTACGCCTGGACGGACGACACCGCAGGCTGGACCCTGGTCAGCTCGAGTCAGCTCAAGACCCAGGAAGCGAAGTACACGCTGACCCCCGACGGCGACAAGACGAAGGTGAAATTCGAGATCACCGTCGACCCGTCGGTGCCCATTCCGGGTTTCGTGATGAAAAGGGCCATGAAGGGCGGACTCGAGTCGGCCACCGACGGCCTGCGCAAACAGGTGCTGAAGCTCAAGAAGGGCCGTTAGTCTTCGGCTTCGTTTTGCCGGCGGTCAGCGTGGCTACTAGTCATCAATGGCCATCACCGAAGCCCGTGACATCACCATCGAAGCGACTCCGGACGAGATCCTCGACGTGCTCGTCGACTTGGATTCATTGACCGACTGGTCATCGACGCACCAGAAGGTCGAAGTCCTGGAACGAGACGACGAGGGGCGGCCGACGGTGTCTCGTCAGGTGGTCAAGATCGTAGGTGTCAGCGACGAGCAGGTGCTGAATTACACCATTCACGACGACGGGGTGAGCTGGACGCTGGTCAGCTCCAAACAGCAACGCGCGCAGGATGGCCGGTACACGTTGACCCCCGAGGGTGACTCGACCAGGGTGCACTTCGAATTGACCGTGGACCCCGTGGTGCCGCTGCCCGGCTTTCTGGTCAAAAGAGGAGCAAAAGGACTGATGGAGACGGCCACCGATGGCCTGCGCAAACAGGTACTGAAGGTGAAAAAGGGCCGCTAATCCCGTCGTGCTCCTACGCTCGATGCGTGCGATTGTCCTGGCCGTTGGTTGGCCGCTCGAAAGAGATGCGGGCCGTCGAGGCCGCCATCTCGGATCCCGATGCCGGTGGCATCGTCATCCGCGGCGCGGCCGGAGTGGGGAAGAGCCGCATTGCGCGCGAGGCATTGACGGCTGCCGCATCACACCGCTGCGAAACCCGGTGGACGGTCGGTACGTCGTCGGCGACGGCGCTTCCGCTGGGCGCATTCGCCGGCTGGGCGCCGTCGGGGGTCACCGACACGGTCGCGCTGCTGCGGGGGGTGGTCGAGTCGTTGACCGCCTCGCCCGCCGGCGTCCGGGTGGTCGTCGGCGTCGACGACGCACACCTGCTCGACGAACTGTCGATATTCGTGGTGCATCAAATCGTGCAGCGCGGGGCGGCGAAGGTGATACTCACAGTTCGAGAAGATGTGACGATTCCGGCTGCGGTGCAAGAGATTTGGAAGGAGGCCCAGTTCGATCGGCTCGACCTGGAACCGCTTTCCTCCGACGAGACCACAGAACTGCTGTCGGCGACCCTGGGCGGAACGGTCACCGTTGATGCCGCCGACCGGCTGTGGAAGCTGACTCACGGCAATGCCCTGTACCTGCGCAACATCGTCGAGCAGGAGGTGGCCGACGGCCGGCTCGTGCAAGAGCGCGAGTGCTGGCGCTGGACTGGTGATCCGGTCGTGCCGCCGGGCCTGGCCGAGCTGATCGAAGCCCGCATCGGCGAGCTGCCCGAGCCGGTCAGCGACGTGGTCGACATGCTCGCGGTCGGGGAGCCGATCGAGCTCGCGACCCTGACGCGGATCACCGACCCGGCCGCCGTCGAGGAGGCCGACATACGGGGTCTCATCACGCTCGAGCCGGCAGGCAGCAGTATCGAGGTGAGGGTGGCGCATCCGCTGTACGGAGAGGTACGCCGCAGGCGAGCGGCGCCGACCCGGCTACGACGGCTGCGCGGAGTGGTAGCCAACGAGCTCGCGGCTTCCAGCGACCGCGACGATCTGCGTGTCGTCGTGCGCCGCGCGACATTGAGTCTCGACTCCGACCTCGCACCCGACGCCGACCTGCTCGTCAGGGCTGCCCACGGCGCGGTGTGGCTGGCCGACCTTGCCCTCGCCGAACGGCTCGCGCGAGCGGCAGTTCATGCCGGAGCGGGACCGGAGCCGAGCCTGGTTCGCGCGCACGCGTTGTCGTGGCTGGGGCACGGCGAGGAGGCGGAGGCTGTGTTTGCAGGCATCCGCACCAGCGACCTGACGGATCAGGACCGCGCCAGGTACGCGTTCCTGCGGTCGAGCAACATGCTGTGGGCGCTTGGCAACCCCTCGGCTGCGAAAGAACTCATCGATGAGGCGTCGGAGACGACCCCCGCGCACGCCCGCACCTATATCGATGCATTCCTCACCGTCTACTGGTTCGCGATGGACCAGCCGGAGGCCGCGGTGCAGGCTTCGAAGACCCTTGCTTTGGAGGACATCCCCGTCGTCGGCGCCGAGATCGCGTGGGCGCTGGCCCAAATTGCCGCCGAGGCGGGGCGCACGACCGAAGCCGTCGCCGCCGCGGAGGCGGGTTATGACGTCGCGACTCGCACGCTCGACGCCCCGCACATGAGGTTCAACATCGCCGACGCACACGTCGGCGCGCTGCTGTTGGCCGGTCGAGTTTCAGAAGCGCAGGACGTGGCCGGACGCATGCGCCAACAGGCGGCGGATCTCCCGGGAGCGGCCCAATTGCTTGGTCCTGCCGTGGCGGGCCGGGCCGCACTTGGTGCAGGCGACGTGAGGAACGCATGCCAGCTACTGGAGCAGGCAGTGCATGGGTTGTCCGCATCGTATGCAGGCGGTTGGGGATACCGTTACCAGCCCGCCCACGCGACCGCCCTTGCCATGAGCGGCGCACGCGACGAAGCCGCGAACGCGATCGCCGCGGTCGGCGGGGTGCGACGGCAATTTCGGTCGCTGGACTTCGAGCGCGGCTTGGCCAGGGCGTGGGTCGCCGCGAGTCAGGGCTCAGTCAGCGAAGCGATCTCGATCGTGTTGTCTGCAGCCGAAAAGTCCAGGGCTACAGCGCGGTTTGCGGAAGAAGTGATGTGCCTGCAGACCGCTGCCCAGTTCGGGGACCGCACAGGAGCGGCCAGGCTACGTGAGCTCGAAGGGATTGTCGAAGGGCCACGCGCGGGCGTGGCTGCGCGGTTCGCCGCTGCCCTGGTTGCCGATGACGGCGCTGAATTATCCGCGGTGTCAACAGAATTCGAGCAGATGGGTGATCTTGTTGCCGCCGTCGATGCGGCTGCCCATGCCGCCTTGGCGTATCGTCGCCACGACAAACGGGGATCGGCGATGGGATGCTCGACGCGAGCAGATGCCCTCGCGGCTCAATGCGGTGCGACGACGCCCGCGCTTCGTCAGGCGACTGAGGCGTTGCCTTTGACTGATCGCGAAACAGAAATCGTGATGCTGATCGGCGAGGGACTGTCCAACCGCGCCATTGCCGAGAGGCTGACGCTGTCCGTCCGCACGGTCGAGAGCTACGTCTATCGCGCCATGCTGAAAACCGACACGGCCAGCCGCGACGAGCTCGCCGCGCTGATACCTCGTCACAAAGCACCCAAGTAGTCGTAGCGATCTAGGGGTTGCGCGCACCCGATCGTCCACGAATCGGGGTTCACCGGGCACGCAGAATGCGGCAGCCGCAGGTCGCGGCCGCCGTATTGGCGACCGGTGAATGGGCGAGATTGCAGTGGTGCGCTACTGCGCTCACCAAGCCCCAGGCGGGTGACGATGCCCAAACCGGATCGAACCCAATGCCCTCATCTTTTCCGCCATGACAGAGACGAGGAACGACGATGAGTACCGCGGAATCCGCCGAACGCTGCGGAACTTTAACGCTGATCAGTCCACACGCGACCGGGCACGCGTGGGCCGGGGATGGCGCCTTGGTGCGCGTCGACCGCGAATGCGGCACCAGCTGGGTCGCGACCCGCTACGACCTGGACCTGCGCGTTATCGAAGAGGTCAGGGGTACGGATTCGGAAGTACACCGGGTAGCGGCCCGTTGGTCACGGGCCAGGTGAAGCCATGACGCTGGACGCTGTCGATGCCCGCGAAGAATTCAAGGTCGGTTTCGCGGACGGGTGGGTGCGAGATGGGCACTGAAGGCCAGCTGCGCGCTGTCGAGGGGCCGGCGCGCGGCTCGGAACCGATCGCCGTTGTCGGTATGGGTTGCCGATTTCCTGGTGGCGTCAACTCACCGGATGACCTCTGGCGAATGGTTTCAGAGGAACGCGACGCGATCTCAAAGTTTCCCACCGACCGGGGCTGGAATCTTGACGCGCTGTTCGGGCCCGACCCCGAGGCACCAGGCGCCACGCACGTCCGAGCAGGCTCATTTGTAGACAATGTCGGAGATTTCGACCCGGCGTTCTTCGGGATTGCCCCACGCGAAGCCGAGGCCATGGATCCCCAGCAGCGACTCTTGCTGGAGGTGACCTGGGAGGCGCTTGAGCGCGCAATGATCGACCCGACCTCCCTACACGGCAGCGATACGGGCGTGTTCGTCGGCGTTGGCCGCCAGGAGTACGGCCCACGGATCTACGAAGACACGGAGGGATTTGCCGGTTATCTGGCGACCGGCACCACCACTTGCGTCGCGTCCGGCCGACTGGCATACACACTGGGGCTGCAGGGTCCCGCGCTCACGGTCGACACGGGCTGCTCATCATCTCTGGTTGCAGTTCATCTTGCCGCGCGGTCATTGCGGTCCGGTGAATGTGAGCTGGCGGTGGCGGGCGGTGCAACCGTGGTGTGCTCACCCAGTATCTACGTCGGCTTCGACCGCCAGGGCGCCCTGTCCGAAGACGGCCGATGCAAGCCTTTTGCTGCATCGGCGGACGGGTTCGGCGTCGCCGAAGGCGCCGGCGTGCTGGTGCTGGCTCGACTGTCGCGCGCGCGCAGCCTCGGTTACCCAGTGCTTGCGCTAATCCGTGGCACCGCAGTCGGACAGAACGGAGCCTCCGATGTGCTATCCGCCCCAAGCGGTCCAGCGCAGCAGCGGGTAATTCGTCAAGCTCTGATGGATGCCGGCTTGACCGCGGGAGATGTCGACGTGGTCGAGGCCCATGGCACTGGTACGAGGATCGGCGATCCAGTCGAAGCGAAGGCTTTGCAGGCAACATACGGCGAGGGCCACTCGGTGACGCGGCCTCTGCTGGTCGGCTCGATCAAGTCGAACATCGGTCATACGCAGCATGCGGCCGGTGTCGCCGGAATGATCAAGGCCATCCAGTCGATTCGGCACGGCTTGGTGCCCGCGACGCTACGGCTGGATTCGCCTACACCCCAAGTAGATTGGTCGTCCGGAACGATCAAGGTGGTCGACAGCGCATATCCGTGGCCTGACGAGCCGGGCCGGCCGCGGCGTACCGGCGTGTCGTCGTACGGCATCAGCGGAACGAATGCCCACGTGATATTGGAGCAGGCGCCAGCGGCGGGTACGACCGTGCCGCACAGTTCCACACGGCCACCGGTGATGCCGTGGGTGTTGTCGGCAAAGTCGGCGTCGGCACTGGCCGAACAAGCGGCGGGGTTACGACGATTCATCGAGCAGCACCCGGGGTTGGCTCCCGACGATGTGGCGTACTCGCTGGTCACCACACGGGCGTTGTTCGACCATCGAGCGGTTGCGGTGGGAGCCGATCGTGACGAGTTGTTGAGTGGGTTGGAAGCGATCTCCTCCGGCGCGCCTGCACCGATCGTGGCGATTGGAAGGGCGGCTGACACAGGCGGAACCGTATTCGTGTTTCCCGGCCAGGGATCGCAATGGACGGGTATGGCAGTCGAAATGCTGGATTCTGCGCCGGCGTTCGCCGACCAGATGCGGCTCTGCGATGTCGCTTTCGCGGAGTTCGTCGACTGGTCGTTGCTCGAGGCCGTGCGCGGCGGTGTCGCTGCTTCGAGTCTCGACCGCGTCGATGTGGTGCAGCCCGTACTGTTCGCGGTGATGGTCTCGTTGGCCGCGCAATGGCGAGCGGTGGGAGTCCATCCCGATGCTGTCCTCGGTCATTCGCAGGGCGAGATCGCGGCGGCCTACGTCGCTGGCGCCCTGTCGTTGCGAGATGCCGCGAAGGTAGTCACGTTGCGTAGCAAGGCGATCCGGGCGATCGCCGGCACAGGTGGCATGGTCTCGATCGCGTGGCCGGCTGAACGCGTTCACGCTCTGATCCAACCATGGGTCAGGTTGGTTTCCGTTGCCTCGCAGAACGGTCCGACTGCGACCGTCGTCACCGGGAATGCAGCGGCGCTCGACGAGTTGATGGTCGTATGCGAGCGAGACGAGGTGCCCGCCAATCGGATTCCCGTCGATTATGCCTTGCATTCTGCCGATGTAGAGCCCCTGCGGGAGACATTGGTCGAGTCGCTGTCGGGCCTGCAGCCGCGATCCTGCGATATCGAATTCATCTCCACTGTCACCGGCGCCGGGCTGGACACGAAGATCCTCGACGGCGACTACTGGTTTGCCAATCTCCGGCAACCGGTGTTATTCGAACAGGCTGTCCGGTGGTCTTGCGAACACGGTTATCGCACGTTCGTCGAATCCAGTCCGCATCCGGTGCTGATTGCCGGCATCGAGGAATGTTTGGAGGACTACGACGACAACCATTGCGTGATCGGGACCCTTCGACGCAACGAAGGCGGCATGCGGCGGTTCTTGCTGTCGGCCGCTGAAGCGCACGTAGGAGGTAAATCGTCGAACTGGGCGAGCATGTTCGACGACACCGGCGCATGTCGCGTCGATCTGCCCACCTACGCCTTCCAACGAAAGCGCTACTGGATGGGGGCCGGCGGCGTCCATCATGCAGGCCGGCAAACTCGTAGAACGTCGGTGTAGCGACACCGGGTTGTGGGCCGTTGGGAACAACGCGGGCATCTCGATCAGCGCGCCGTTGGAATGCAGGTGTAGCGACTGTCGACGGTGACAGCCACGAGGTCGATGTGCCGATCCTGGCAACGGGATTTCAGGGATGGCGCGACGTGTTGACATACGCGGTCATCGGCCCCGATCCTTGAGCGGGTTCTGGCATGACCACCGCAGGCAAGCCTCCGAGGGAGTGAGCATCCCCGGATTCCCGAACTTCTTCACCGTATTCGGACCGTACGGCTTTGTCGGGTCGTCCTACTTCGCGCTGATCGAGTCGCAAACACAACATATCGTCCGGTGTCTCGACCACGCCCGCCGCACGCGCGCCAGCCGGATCGAGATGAGCCAAGAAGCCAATGATCGCTTCTTCGCGGAGATGATGCGAAAGCGGCACCGTCAGATCTTCTGGCAGGACAGCTGCAAGCTGGCCAACAGTTACTACTTCGATGAGAACGGCGATGTGCCTCTGTGGCCGGCAAGCACTATCGAGGCGTACTGGCGCAGCCGCCGGTTTCCGCTCGCCGACTACCGCTTCACCGTGCAGCGTGAGCAGACGGAGAAAGGCGCGTACGCCGCGCAATCTTGACTTACTGCGGCCGCCACGCACATCGTCTCAGTCATTGCGGTATGCCTGGGCGATCCCACCGTCGATCATCGCCTCGGCGTATTCGATATGTCCCTCGAAGCCAAGCGATTCCGCCATCTCGCGATAGCGGCTCACCAGGTCTAGATATGCGGCGTTGTCGCCGCGGGCGTGCGACAACCGCGCGCGTAGTCGTAGAAGCATGATCTTCAGGACCGCCCAATCTTCTGTTGCCGGAAGGTGGGCCAGCCGGTCGATTGCCTCTTGGGCGTCGGCCAGGTCGTCCTCGGCGCCTCCTGCCAGCAGCGTCTCCACGAGCATGCCCGCGCCGATCACGAGATAACTCATCCGTCCAGCCTCGAGCAGACCATCCACGACTTCACGCATCACCCGTACGGCACTGTCACGGTTGCCGTTCCTGGCGCTCTCACGCGCGACGTATAGCTCCATGAGCGGTATTCCATAGAAGTAATCCCGCTCGCGCAGCCACATATCACGGGCCTGCATCAGCAATTCGAGCCCTCGCCTACGGTCCGCCGGGGCGTCGCGAGACACCAGCGCGACACCTAGCGTGAGCGTGAGAATGCCAAGAGCGGTGTCGTCGCTGGAATCCTCGGCAATCTTCAGTGCCTCCTCGTTCGCATGCACCACGGAGTCGTCCGCCCGGCGCACACCATAGAAGATGGTCCAACCGAAAATGAATGCGATGACCGCACCGTAGGTTAACGGGTCGCTGTTCCTGGCCATCACTAGGGCGTCGTCGTAATCGTCATGCCATCCATCACGTCCCAGCCACCATCGAGCAGTGCCGCGAGATGCCAGCGCCACCGCCAGCGGCGACCCGAATCCGAAGCTGGCCCCCCTAGCGGGGTCGCCCCCGGCCAGATCGATGATGGTCTGCGACCAACGCAAAACGTTGGCGATTTCACCGGTGTCGAACCACGCGGAGATTGCCCAGGCCGCAAGTCCAACGGTCAAAGTCGGATCTCCGATCGACTCGAGCAGCGCCAGCTGTTCCGATGCCAGCCGTGAAGCCTCCTGCGCGCATCCAGCTGCGAGGAGTTCCACTAGCGGCGCCGTCATTCCGGCGGCCAGCGAGGCCTTGTCCCCTGACGCGGTGCACAACTCCCGCAACTCGGCGAAACTATCGGAAACGTTCGCGCGGACACGTGGAGCACTTACGCACAGCATCGTGCGGGGCGCGATTCGCATAGCGGAACGGTCCGCGTCGTTGTCGGGCAGTGCGTCGGCGATTTGGCGAGCCCGCTCCCAACTCACCCTCGCCGCGGCGATGTCACGGTTGGTCGACCAGCCGCCGGCACGCATGTGCCAGGCGTAAGCGGCCCGTAGCTCGCCTGCGGCTTCGAGGTGTTCGGCGATCAGTACGGCATTGAAGTCGGCTGACTGCGGCGCCTGCGCCTCGATGGCAGCGGCCAGCCGGCGATGCACCTCGGTGCGATCGGCTTTCAACTGCGATTCATAGGCGACGGCACGAATCAACGGATGGTGGAAAATGTACTCGGCGTGCGGGGTGAACGTGATTTGGTCGACGAGCTCGGTTGCGACCAGTTCGTCGATCATGGGATCGATCCCCAGCGCCGTCAATAGCTCGGCGCCGAAGCGCCCCCCGATCACCGACGCGGCATGCAATGTCCGCTTGGCACCGCTGTTCAGTCGGTCGATGCGCGCTTCGATGGCCGCCTGCACGGTGGCGGGCACGCTGACCTCGGCAACATCGGTGCGACAAAAGTAGCCACTGCGCTCGCCGGTCAGCACACCGCGTTGAACTAACTCACGCACCATCTCCTCGGCGAAGAACGGGTTCCCCGCGGCCCGCTCGGCGATTGTCGCCGCCAGCTCACCGAGTGAGGGATCCGTACCCAGCAGCTCATTCAGCAGTGTCGTGGTGTCCGAATCAGCCAGTGGGGCAAGCGCTATCGTTTGTGCGCCCGGCACCCGCGTCAGTGCTCCCTCGTATTGGAAACGGGTGGTGACCAACACCATCAGGGGAGTGCGCGGAACGACGGTGAGTAAGTCGGCGATCATTGACTCACTGGCCGCATCTATCCAGTGTGCGTCCTCGATGATGTACACGGCAGGTTCGGTGCGGGCGAGCATCGCTGTTTTGATCCGTGCGGTCAACCGTCGCCGCCGGGCGTCCGGGTCGATCTGGGGGAGCGTCACGTCGGGGTCGGCGATGCCCAGCAGATCGTCGAGCAGCAACAGGTCCTGCGGATCGGCATCCGGTATCTGCTGCCGCACTTTCACGCGCGCGGCTTCCCCGTCGAGGTGAATGACGCCTGTGCCCGCCCGCAGCAACCGCGCCACCGCCTGGAAGGGAATGTCGTTGGCGTGTGACTCGCAGAAGGTCCAGAACACCTCGACCCCGCGACTGGCTGCCAATGCGGCGGCCTCTCGAGCCACCCGGGACTTGCCTATTCCCGGCGGTCCCACCACATTCACCACACCGCCGCAGCCACCGATGGTGCGGTCGACAAGGGCGTCGAGGGCGGCCATCTCCCAGCGCCGACCGACGAGGCTGGATTCGGGACGCGCGGGTAGACCATCGCGTGCGCGGATCCCCACCAGCCGCCGTGCCCGTACCGGAGTTTCGGTCCCCTTGATGCGCACCCACACCGGTTCAGTCACTTCGGCGAGGTCTTCGACGTGTTGGGCGGTCGATTCGGACAGCAGCACCCCGCCCGCGGGCGCAGCCGCTTCCATCCGCTGAGCCATGCCGACGTGCTCGCCCGTCGCCGCGTATCCCAATGAGCCAGAACCAATCTCGCCGGCGATCACGCGACCCGAGTTCAAGCCCACCCGTAGCTGCAGAGCCACGCCGTCAGTGCGAGTCACCTCGGCGGCCAATCGGATCGCCTCCTCCTGGATGTTCAAGGCGGCCACGCACGCGCGAAAAGCGTGATCTTCTAACGCTACTGGGGCACCGAACAGCGCCATCACCCCGTCGCCGGTGTGTTCCACCGTCCCGCCGTAGCGGTGCACCACCGCCGCCGATCGCTCCAGCAGCTCGGTCATGATCTCGCGCAACCGTTCGATATCGATGGCAGCGGCGATGTCCATCGAGTGCACCACGTCGGCGAATAACACTGTCACTTGCTTGTACTCCGGAGCTTCGACCGATGCCACCAGTCGTGAGCCGCATGCGTCACAGAATCGGGAGCCCTCTTGGGGCGCCGAGCCACACGACCGGCACACGGTCGACGCTGCCGTCACCGCACCCCCTGTGACATTTGCATCGCCTCCGCCGTGGCGATATGACCCTCGAAGCCAAGCGATTTCGCCATCGTCAAGTAGCGCATGGCCGACGCGCGGTAGGCGACGTCGTCGCCGCGGGCAAGCAAAATTAGGGTGCGCAGCCGCAGCAGCACTATGTCGCGCAACACCAAACCCTCGTCCGCCAGGAGCCTTGCCGCGCGATCGACCGCACTATCCGCTTCGACCACGTCATCTTCGGTTCCCCGGTCCAGCAGCACCTCCACCAGGACAGCCGTGGCGATTAGGCCATATGTGAACTGTTGCGCTTCCAGCATGTCCGTCACAGCTCTCCGCAGAGTTGGTATCGCACTCTCGCGTTCACCGCGCATGGCCCGCCCGTGAGCGGCAAATACCTGGGCCATCGGCACTAGATACAAACGAGACTGCTCGTGCATCCACCGGTCGCGGACCTGTTCGACCATTTCCAGCCCGCGATGACGATCTGCCGGGGCGTCTCGTGTCAGTAGGAGGCCGCCCAACGTACACCTCACAACGGCTAGCATCGTTTCGTCGCTCAATCCTTCGGCGTTGATGAGCGCTTCTTCGATTTCGCGCATTGCCGAGGCGTTCGTTTGGAACACCCCGCTCGCGATCGTGAAGGCGTACTTCGATCCCACGACGACGGCATGAGTTGCAGGGTCTGTGTTTCGGGCCATCGCAACGGCGTCATCGAGGTCTTGGCGCCATCCGTCACGTCCCAGCCAGCATCGGGCAATACCGCGGTGTACCAGCGCCGCTGCAAGCGGCGATCCCAGGCTGAAGTTGGCGCCTATGGTGGGGTCGCCGTTGGCCAGGTCGATCACGATCTGGGACCACCGCAGTACATCTGCGATCTCTCCGGAAATCGACTTGATGATTATGGCCACGTACGCTGCCGCGATGGTCAGCGTCGAGTCCCCGATCGACTCGAGGAGTGCCATCTGTTCGGATGCCAGCCGCGACGCCTCACGTGTGCGTCCGGACCACAGCAGCTCGGATGCACGGCCGGTCATAGCTATCGCAAGTGACGCCTTGTCGCCCGCGAGTGCGCACAGTGCGCGCAATTCGTCGAATCCTGAGGTCTTGGCCTCCGCCCGCCAGGCGCTGACGCACAGCATGGTGCGGGGGGCGATGCGCATTGCGAGGGTGTTGGGGTCGTCGTCGGGCAGTGCGTCGGCGATCTGGCGGGCACGCTCCCAGCTCACCCTGGCAGCGGCGATGTCACGGTGGACTGACCACCCGCCGGCGCGCATGTGCCAGGCATAGGCAGCCCGTAGCTCGCCTGCGGCTTCGAGGTGTTCGGCGATCAGCGCGGCATTGTGATCCGCTGATTGCGGGCTACGTGATTCGATCGCGGCGGCCAGCCGGCGATGCACATCGGCGCGATCGGACTTCAGCTGTGATTCGTAGGCCACCGCTCGGATCAGCGGATGGTGGAACGCGTACCGCGGGTGCGGGGTGAAGTCGATCTGGTCGATGAGCTCGGTCGCGACCAGTTCATCAAGCATGGGATCGATGCCCAGCGCGGTCAACAGCTCCGGCCCGAAGCGGGACCCGATCACCGATGCGGCATTCAATGTCCGTTTGGCGGCGCTGTCCAGTCGGTCGATGCGCGCTTCAATCGCCGCTTGCACGGTCGCGGGCACCGTGACGTCGGCGACGTCAGTGTCACAGACGTAGTCGCCTCGGCTGCCACGCAGTACGCCCCGCTGCTCCAACTCGCGCACCATTTCGTGAGCGAAGAACGGGTTGCCTGCGGCCCGGTCGGCGATGACCGCAGTTATGTCGCCGACGGAGAGATTCGACCCCAGTAGCTCACCGAGCAGTGCTGTGGCATCCGAATCACCCAGGGGGACAAGAGCTATCGTATGCGCACCGCGCATTCGTGCCAGCGCTCCGTGGTATTCAGGCCGCGCGGTGATCAGGACCATCGCCAAAGCCTGCGGGACGACGGCGAGGAAGTCAGCCAGCATCGACTCGCTGGCCGCATCGATCCAGTGCACATCCTCGATCACGAAGAGCGCCGGTGTGGTGCGGGCCAGCGTCACAGTGTTGATCAGTGCGGTCAACCGGCGCCGACCGGCGCTCGGATCGATCTTCGGCAGCGCGACGTCGGGGTCGGCTATTTCCAACAGGTCATCGAGTAGAAGCACATCTTGCGGATCGGCGTTCGGAAGCTGTTCTCGGACACGGGCGCGGGCTGAAGGTTCGACAAGGTCCTCTATGCCGAATACTTCGCGAAGCAACCGCCTCGCCGTATGAAAGGGGACAGCGCTGGCATGCGACTCGCTGTAGGTCCAGAACACATCCGCGCCACGGGTGGCCGCCAGCGCCGCGGTCTCCCTCGCCATACGGCTTTTGCCGATGCCCGGCGGACCGACGATGTTGACGAAGCCGCCGTGGCCACGGATCGCGCGATCGATCACCGCGTTGATGGCTGCCGTCTCCCAGCGTCGACCGACCAGGGCCGTCTCGGCGCGTCCGGTCGAGCGTCGACGCGACGTGATCCCCAGCAGCTGGCGCGCCCGCACCGGATCGTCGGCTCCTTTGATGTGCACCCAGTCCGATTCGGTCACGACGGTGACATGCTCGACGAGCTGTGCGGTCGACTCCGACAGCAGCACGCCACCCGGCGGGGCTGCGGCTTCCATCCGCTGCGCCATCCCGACGTGCATTCCTATCGCCGTGTACCCCAGTGACCCTGAGCCGATATCTCCGGCGATGACCTGACCTGAATTCAGTCCCACCCGCACCCGGAGCGCCACGCCGTCTCGAAGCTTGACTGCGGCCGCCAACTGTTTGGCTTCCTCCTGGATCGCCAGCGCCGCAAGGCACGCCCGAAAAGCGTGATCCTCCAACGCCACCGGGGCCCCGAAGATAGCCATCACCCCGTCGCCGGTGGACTCGACGGTCCCGCCGTAGCGTCGCACCACCGCCGCCGAGCGCTCCATCAGCTCGGTCATGACCTCTCGCAACCGCTCGATATCCAGAACGGCGGCAATGCCCATCGAGCGCACCACATCGGCGAACAACACTGTCACCTGCTTGTACTCCGGGGCGTCGGCCCGGGCTGCAGTAGAGGCGCCGCATTCACCGCAGAACTTGGCGTTTTCGCGCAGACCAGTACCGCAGGACGCGCACGCTACGCGAGCCGTCATCCCAGTACCGCCGATCTCGAGGCCGTGCCCACCCCGATCGTCCTAAGAATAGGGAGTGCGTCAGCCAGGGACGGCGTTATTGACAGCGGCGTTGAGCAGCCGACGATAATGAATCCAAAAGTATCAATTCATCGTTACTGCGAGGCCACGATTGACTGCTACGCCTCACCGTCGATCATCGCCTCGGCCCATGCCGTATGTCCTTCGAAGCCCAGCGATTTCGCCATCGAGTGATAGCGGTTCGCCAACTCCCGGAAAGCATCTCCCCCGCCGCGGGCCCGGGCTGACAGCCCACGCAGCCGCAGCAACGTGATCTCGAGGGCCGTGGAACCGTCGCCTGCCGACACGTCCGCCAACCACTCGATCTGCTCTTCAGCCTCGGACAGGTCGCCCGTGGCGCCTCGCTGCAGTAGCGTTTCCACCAAAACGCCTGTGCCCCAAACGCCGTAGCCGATCCGGCGCGCCTGCTGCAGCTCGCTTACCGCGTTGCGCATCACGGCAATCGCAGCATCGCGGTCGCCGCGCCTTGCCCTCTCCCGGGCGGCCCATAAGTCAGCGAGCGGGACCAAGAAGAGACTACGCATGCGCAGAAACACTTCGCGGCCCTGCGCCATCATCTCCAGCCCTCGGTCGCGTTCGGCCGTGGCGTCCCGACTCAGCAGCACGGAACCCAGCGCGTACTTCGCCACACCAAGCATGTAATCGTCGCCCTCTTTTTCGGCGGTCTGCACCGCCTCCTCGATCGCGCACACTGCGGAGTCATCGGCCCGAATCACCCCGTAGTTGATCGCGAGACCGTAGGTCCAGGCGCGAACACCGACGATGGTTCCTGCGTTGGTGCCTCGGGCCATCGCGGCCGCATCGTGGAGGTCTTTCTGCCACCCGGGACGGCCCAGCCACCACCCAGCAACGCACCGCCATGTCAATGCGATCGCCAGCGGTGAATCCAAACCGAAGCCGGCGCCTTTGGCGGGGTCGCCCCCGGTCAGATCGATGACGGTCTGCGACCACCGCAGGATCTCGCCGAAGTCACCGGACTCGAACCAATTGGCGAACGCTATGAATACCAACCCCAGTGTCGGGGTTGGGTCGCCCAACGACTCCAGCAGCGCCATCTGTTCGGACGCCAGCCGCGACGCTTCGCGCGCGCGCCCATGGAGCACATGACTTCCCACCAGGCCGGCCATGCTGATCGCCAGCGAGACTTTGTCCCCGGTGAGCGCGCACAGCTGCGCCAGCTCGTCGAAATGGTCGGCGATGTTCGCATCGACTCGCCAGCCGGTGGCGCACTGCATGGTGCGGGGCGCAATGCGCATCGACAGTTGGTTGGGGTGGTCGGCGGGCAGCGCGTCGGCGATCCGGCGCGCCCGCTCCCAATTGACCCGGGCAGCGCCGAGATCGCGGTTGCCTGACCACGCGGCGGCGCGCATGTGCCAGCCGTAGGCCGCGGGCAGGTCACCTGCGGCCTCCAAATGTTCCGCGATCAGCGCCGCGTTCTCCGCGACTGTGCCGGGCTCGCGCTCTTGGATCACTGCGGCAAGGCGTCGGTGCCACTCGGCACGATCGGATTTCAGCTGCGATTCGTAAGCGACCGTGCGGATCAGCGGGTGGTGGAATGCGTACTGCGCGCTTCCGATGAACCGCACCTGATCGATAAGCTCGGCATCCAGTAACTCGTCGAAGACCGCATCGATCCCCAGGGCGGTGAGTAGCTCCGCCTCGAAGTGTCCACCGATCACCGATGCCGCGGTCAACGTGCGCTTGGCCTGCGGGCTGAGCCGATCGATGCGCGCCTTGATAGCCGTCTCCACCGTCGCCGGCACGGTGAGCTCGGCGATATCCGCTCGACACACGTAGCCGCCGCGTTCACCCGTCAGGGCGCCGCGCTGCACCAACTCGCGCACCATTTCCTCGGCGAAAAACGGGTTACCGGCGGCGCGCTCGGAGATGACCGCGGCCAGCTCGCCGACGGAGGGATCGGATCCCAGCAACTGATCCAACAACGCCGCAGTGTCCGAATCGCCTAGCGGGGCAAGAGCTATCGACTGTGCGCCACGCACGCGCGTCAGCGCTCCCTCGTATTCGGGGCGGGAGGTGATCAGCACCATCGATGGTATCTGCGGAACCACGGCGAGGAAATCGACCAACATCGATTCGCTGACCTCGTCGATCCAATGCGCGTCCTCGATGATGAACAGTGCCGGTGTAGCGCGGGCCAGCGACGCCGTGTTGACGAGTGCAGTCAAGCGGCGCCGCCGCGCCTCCGGGTCGATCAGGGGCATCGCCACATTGGGATCGGCGATTCCCAGCAGATCATCGAGCAGCAGCAGATCCTGCGCGTCGGCGTCGGGGAGCTGGATACGCAAACGAGCTCGGGCAGCGTGGCTGTCGAGGTCAGCCACTCCGGTGCCCGCGCGCAGCAGGCGCGCTACAGCGTGAAAAGAAACGTCGCTGGCGTGGGATTCACAGAAGGTCCAAAACACCTCGGCCCCGCGACCAGCCGCCACTGCAACGATCTCCCGGGCCACGCGGCTCTTGCCGATGCCCGGGGGGCCGACCACAGTGACGACGCCGCCGCGGCCGTTGATTGTGCGGTCCAGCATGGCGTCGAGGAGCGCCATCTCCCAGTTGCGGCCGACCATGCCCGTCTCCGCACGCCCGACCCGGACGTTCCGCGGGCCGACGCCCAGCAGCCGGCGCACCGGCACCGGATCGTCGGCCCCCTTGATGCGCACCAACTCGGTGTCCTCGAGGACCGCGACGTCTTCGACCAGGACAGCGGTTGCCTCACTGAGCGTCACGCCGCCGGGCGGAGCGACAGATTCCATTCGTTGAGCAAACCCGACGGTCTCGCCGATCGCGGCGTAACCCATTACGCCCGAGCCGATCTCACCGGCAACGATTCGGCCTGAATTCAAGCCCACCCGCAACCGGAGCGCGATGTTGTCTCGGCGTTGCACGTCGGCGGCGAGGCGATCAGCCTCGGCTTGTATGTCGAGCGCCGCCAGGCACGCTCGGATAGCGTGGTCCTCCAACGTTACCGGCGCGCCGAATAACGCCATCAAGCCGTCGCCGGTGAACTTCTCCATCGTGCCGCCGTAGCGCTGCACCACCGCGGCCCCGCGGCCGACCAACTCGGCCATGATCTCGCGCAACCGCTCGGCACCCACCGCCGCCGCGATGTCCATCGAACGCACCACGTCGGCGAACAGAACCGTCACCTGTTTGTACTCTGCGGTCTCGCTTGCAACACCGGTCGCGGTACCGCACTCGTCGCAGAACTTGGCATTCTCCCGGAGCTCAGTCCCGCAATTTGTGCATGCCGTCATTCGATCATCGCCTCTGCCCAGGTGATATGCCCTTCGAAGCCAAGGGATTCCGCCATCGCGCGATAGCGTCTCGCGAAGTCCTTGAAGGCGACATCGTCACCTCGTGCCTGTACCAGCAATGCGCGCAGCCGGAGCAGTAAGATGTCGCGTATCGCTCCACCCTCGGCGCGCAGTTGCGTGATCCGGTCGATCGCCTCTTGGGCTTCGACGAGGTCGCCTTCGGCTCCACGCTCCAACAGCGCCTCCGCCAACATGCCTGCGCCAAAGGCGGCGTATTCGCGGCGTCCTGCCCGCCGCAACACGTCGACGTCTTGGCGCATCATTGAAATGGCAGCATCGCGGTCGCCGTGCGTTGCCCTCTCCGGGACCGTCATCATTTCGACGACGGGCACCAAGGAGGGGATACGCTCGCGCAATATGTCGAGGGTCTGCACGGTCGCCTCTCGCCCGCGTTGGCGCTCGGCAGCGGTGTCCCGATACAGCAGTGCGATGGCCAATGTGTTCTCGGCGAACAACAACGCCAAATCGCTACTGGCCGTATGCGCGGTCTGCACCGCATCCTCGATTTCGAGCAGCGCGGCGTCATCTGGTCGGAGAACCCCGTAGACGAATTCCACGCCGTAGGCCCAGGTGCAGGCGAGGGCGAAGGTTGTGGGGTCGCTGTGTCGCGCCATCGCTACGGCGCCTCTGAGATCCTCACGCCACCCGGCGTGACCCAGCCACCACCGGGCGACGCCGCGAAATGCCAGCCCGATCGCCAGCGGTGAACCGATGCCGAAGCCTGCCCCCTTGGTGGGGTCGCCGTCCGCGAGGTCGACGACAGTCTGCGACCACCGCAACAACTCGCCGAATTCACCGACATCGAACCAGCTGAGGAAGCCGACGAACGACAACCCCATGGTCAAGCTGGGATCGCCGATCGACTCGAGTAGCGCCATCTGTTCCGATGCGAGCCGCGAGGCTTCGGGCGCGCGCCCGGTGAACAGGAGCTCGCTGGCCAACCCGGTCATGCCGATGGCAAGCGAAACCTTGTCCCCGGCCGTGTTGCACAACTCCCGCAGCTCCTCGAAGCGGCCCCGGCTTTCCTCGACTGAACGCGCCTGGAAGTCGGTGGCACACAACATGGTGCGGGGTGCGATGCGCATCGTCAGTCGACCGGAATCATCGGCAGGCAGCGCGTCGGCGATGCGGCGTGCCCGCTCCCAGCTGACCCGCGCGGCGGCGACATTGCGGTTGGCCGACCATCCTCCGGCACGCATGCCCCAGCCGTACGCCGCGTGCAGTTCGCCCGCTGACTCGAGATGTTCGGCGATCAGCGCTGCATTCTCCTCCACCGACGCCGGATCACGATCCTGGATCGCGGCGGCCACGCGACGGTGCCATTCGGCGCGATCGGATTTCAGTTGTGATTCGTATGCCACTGCGCGGATCAGCGGATGCCGAAAGGCGTACTCGGCGCTTGGCGTGAACCGCACTTGATCGATCAGCTCCGTGGCGAGCAACTCATCGACCTCCGCATCGATGCCAAGCGCGCTGAGCAGCTCCGATCCGAAACGGGCGCCGATCACCGACGCCGCAGTCAACGTCCGCCTTGCGGGGTTGCTCAGCCGATCGATGCGTGCCTTGATTGCCGCTTGTACCGTCGCGGGCACTGCGACGTCGGCGGCATCCACCTGACAGATGTAGCCGCCGCGCTCACCGCTGAGCACATTACGCTGCACCAACTCGCGTACCATCTCCTCGGCGAAGAACGGGTTCCCGGCGGCCCGATCGCAGATGATCGTCGTCAGCTGGTCGATGGAGGGGTCAGGACCCAGCAGCTCGCCCAGCAGAGCGGCAGTGTCCGAATCACCCAGTGGGGCAAGCGCAATGACCTGTGCGCCACGTGCCCGCGTCAGCGCACCGTCATATTCGGGGCGGGAGGTGATCAATACCATCGACGAAGTCCGCGGGATAACGGCAAGAAAGTCGGCCAGCATCGACTCGCTGACGGCATCGATCCAGTGCGCGTCCTCGATGACGAACAGCGCTGGGGTGGTGCGCGCCAACGACGCGGTATTAATGAGCGCTGTCAACCGGCGCCGCCGCGCATCCGGATCGATCTGCGGCAGTGGCACGTCGGGATCGGCGAAGCCCAGCAAGTCGTCGAGCAGCAACAGATCCTCTGGGTCGGCATCGGGCGCAGTTGCTCGTAACCGCATTCGAGCGGCTTCACCGTCGAGGTCGGCAACGCCACTGCTCGCTCGCAACAGCTGAGCCACGACATCGAACGAAACATCGCTGGCGTGGGATTCGCAAAAGGCCCAAAACGTTTCGAAACCGCGCCCATCCGCGACCGCGGCGACCTCGCGCGCTACCCGGCTCTTGCCGATGCCCGGCGGTCCCACCACATTGACGACGCCGCCGCGGCCGCCGATCGCACGGTCCACCATCGCGTCGAGGGCCGCCATCTCCCACCGCCGGCCGACCATGCTCGCCTCGGCGCGTCCGACCATGCCACCGCGGGGGCTGATCGCCAAGAGTCGGCGAGTACACACCGGTTCGTGGGAGCCCTTGATACGCAACCACTCCGGCTCGGCAAGCTCCACGCTGTGCTCGACCAACCGCGCTGTCGACTCCGACAACACCACTCCGCCAGGTGGCGCCACCGATTCCATTCGCTGCGCAAACCCGACGGTCTCGCCGGTCGCGGCATAACCCAGACCGATTTCACCGGCGATCACCCGGCCCGAGTTCAGGCCGACCCGCAACTGCAGAGCCACGCCGTCACGCCGCTGCACCTCGTCGGCCAACCGGGTAGCTTCCTCCTGGATCGCCAGTGCTGCGAGGCATCCCCGGAAAGCATGGTCTTCTAGGGTAATTGGAGCGCCGAACAACGCCATTACCCCGTCACCGTTGTACTCCACGGTTCCCCCGTAGCGGTTCACGACCGCCGCCGTCTGCTCTAGGAGACCCGTCATGATCTCGCGCAACCGCTCGATGTCCACCGACGCGGCGATGTCCATCGAGCGCACCACATCGGCGAACAGCACGGTCACCTGCTTGTACTCCGGTGTGTCGGTCATAACCCCTGTCGGGGCGCCGCACTCGTGACAGAACTTGGCTTTCTCCCGAAGCTGCGTGCTGCATGTTGCACACGCCCCCGCCGTCATTCGATCATCGCCTCCGCCCAGGCAATATGTCCTTCAAGGCCAAGGGATTTCGCCATCGCGAGATAGCGGCCCGCAAATTCCTTGTGGGCGATATCGTCGCCGCGGGCGCGGGCCACCAGCCCGCGCAACCGCAATAGCCAGATGTCGCGTATCACAAGCCCATCGCCGCCGGACGCAGCGGCCAACCGCTCGATCGCCGCTTCGGCATGAGCCACATCACCCTCGGCGCCACGGTCCAGCAGCGTCTCCACCAGAACACCTGTGGCGGGAATGCCCCACGACAGCAGTTGTCCCTCACGAACAAGTTCGTCGACGGCGTCGAACATGAGCGGTATCGCGTCATCCCGCTCACCGCGCCGAGCCCTCTCGCGTGCCAAATACACGTTGATAAGCCGTAACTCGCTCAGGCTGTGTCCGCGCCGCAGAATCACGTCGCTGACCTCCTCCAGCAGCTTCCGCCCGCGGTCACGCTCCGCACCCGTGTGGCGGTGCACCAGCGCAAGCCCCGGTATCGCCCCAGCGAAAACCACCGCCATATCATCACTGGATCGTTCGGCTATCCGCAGCGCATCGTCGATCTCGCGCATCGCCCGATCAGCGGAAGCCAAGGCGCCCAACGGTATTCCCGGTAAGTAGACGTACCCGACGACCAGGGCGTACGACAACGGGTCGGCGCTGCGGGCCATGGCGAGGCCGTGGTGCAGGTCGTCTGACCATCCCGGACGACCCAGGCAATACCGGCCCAGCGCCCGCGTCGTCAATGCGAGCGCTAACGGAGACCCCATCATGAAGTTCCCTTTCGACGGGTCACCGTCGGCCAGGTCGATGGCCCGCTGCGACCACCGCAGCACGTCACACCACTCGCCGCTGTGAGCCTTGGCGTAGATCACCGGGAAGGACAGCCCCACCGTCAACGTCGCATCGCCGATCGACTCGATGAGGGCCCAGGCCTCCGATGCGAGCCGCGACGCCTCGCGGATCCGGCCGCTGAACCCGTGATCGATCACCAGTCCCGCCATCGCGATGGCCAGCGACGTCTTGTCTCCGGCGACCGTGCACAACTCCCGCAATTCATCAAAGCGATCGCCCGCCACGTTCACCTGTACTCGCCAGGCGATCCCGCACAACATCGTCCGTGGCGCGATACGCATCGCTGTCCGGTCGGGGTCATCGGAAGGCAGTGCGTCAGCGATCGCTCGCGCTCGCTCCCAACTTTGTCGCGTTGCGGTGATGTCGCGGAAGGTCGCCCACGCTGCGGCGCGCATATGCCACCGATACGCGGCATGCACATCACCGGCGGCCTCGAGATGTTCGGCAATCAAGGCGGCGTTTTCATCGGCCGCCGCCGGGTCACGGGCTTCGATTGCGGCCGCGACGCGCCGGTGCCACTCAGCCCGATCCGATTTGAGCTGTGATTCGTAGGCCACGGCGCGGATCAGCGGGTGGCGGAACGCGTATTCGGCGTTCGGGGTGAACCGCACCTGATCGATCAGCTCCGCGCGCAGCAATTCGTCGACCACCGCGTCGATGCCTAGCTCTGCGAGGACCTCCGCCCCGAACCGGGCGCCGATCACCGACGCCGCGTTGAGCGTCTGCTTGGCCGGGATGGTCAGCCGATCGATGCGCGCCTCGATGGCGGCCTGCACCGTTGCAGGCACCGCGACGCCTGCGGCGTTCGTGTGGCAAAGATACCGTCCGTGCACACCGGTCAGTACACCGCGCTGCACCAACTCGCGCACCATTTCCTCGGCGAAGAACGGGTTCCCCGCTGCCCGATCGGCGATGATCTCCGCCAACTCCAAAACAGAGGGATCCGACCCCAGCAGCTCGCCGATCAGCATCGTGGTCTCCGAATCGGCCAGTGGGGCAAGGGCTATCGCATGTGCGCCGCGTGCCCGTTCGAGCGCTCCCTCATATTCGGGACGGTGGGTGATCAGCACCATCGATGGCGCCCGCGGAATGACGGACAGGAAGTCGGCCAGCATCGAGTCGCTGACAGCATCGATCCAGTGCACATCCTCGACGATGTGGAGGGCCGGTTGGGTGCGGGCCAGCGCCGTGGTGTTGATCAATGCGGTCAACCGGCGCCGCCGTGCATCCGGGTCGATCTGGGGCAGCGGAACCTGGGGGTCGGCGATACCCAGCAGATCGTCCAGCAGCAGCACATCCTGTGGGTCGGCATCGGGAATCTGCTGCCGCACTCGCGCGCGGGCGGCATTCGCGTCGAGGTCGGCCACGCCTATGCCCGCCCGCAGAATCCGCGTCACGATGTGGAAAGGGACGTCGCGGGCATGCGACTCGCAAAAGGTCCAGAACACCTCGACGCCGCGATCGGCCGCCAGTGCCGCGGCCTCCCTTGCTACTCGGCTCTTGCCGATACCTGGGGGCCCCACCACGTTGACGACACCACCGCGACCGGTGATCGCGCGGTTCACCATTTCCTCGAGGACCGCCATCTCCCAGCGCCGACCGACCAGGCTCGCCTCGGCGCGCCCGGCCATCCCGTCCCGCGGCCTGATCGCCAAGAGCCGGCGGGTGAACACCGGTTCGTCGGACCCTTTGATCCGCAGCCATTCTGGTTCAGCCAGCTCCACGCTGTGCTCGACCAGCCGCGCGGTCGACTCCGACAACACCACTGCGCCAGGTGGTGCTACTGATTCCATTCGCTGCGCCAACCCGACCGTCTCGCCGGTCGCGGCATACCCGATGCCGATCTCGCCGGCGATCACTTGACCCGAATTCATGCCGACCCGCAACTGAAGAACCAGGCCGTCGCGGCGCCGCACATCTGCCGCAAAGCTCTTCGACTCGTCCTGGATGGCCAGCGCCGCAAGACACCCCCGAAAAGCGTGATCCTCCAAAGCAACCGGCGCACCGAACAACGCCATCACGCCGTCACCGTTGTACTCCGCGGTTCCGCCGTAGTGCTGCACGACCGCAGCCGCGCGCTCTACAAGGCCCGTCATGATCTCGCGCAACCGCTCCATGTCCACGGCCGCCGCGATGTCCATCGAGCGCACCACGTCGGCGAACAGCACCGTCACTTGTTTGTATTCCGGTGTTTCAGCCGAAACCACGGTCGGGGCACCGCATTCGTGACAGAACTTGGCGTTCTCTCGAAGCTCCGTGCTGCATGTGTCGCACGTTGCGCACGCCGCGCCTGCCGTCATTCGATCATCGCCTCCGCCCAGGCGATATGTCCTTCGTAGTCAAGCGACTTCGCCATCGCGTGATAGCGACTTGCCAAGTCCTTGAAGTCAACATCGTCGCCGCGGGCCCGCGCCATGAGTGCGCGCAACCGCAGCAGTGTGATGTCGATGACCGCCGGAGTCTGCTCGGTGGGGAGGTTCGCCAACCGGTCGATCGCGTCTTCGGCTTCGGTCAAGGCGGCCTCCTCACCACCATCCAGCAGTGTTTCCACGAATACGCAGCTGGCCCATACGGCATACGCGCCCGTTTCTGTCTGATATATGTCGTCCACGGCTTCACGCATCACGGCAATGGCGGCATCGCGCTCGCCACGCCCAGCCATGTGCCGGGCAATCCACAAATCGGCGACCGGCACGAGGAACGCAACACCCTCGCGCCGCCACACATCGCGGGCACGCACCATCAGCTCGAGCCCGCGTTGACGGTCGGCCTCGCCGTTCCGGTTCAGCAGCGCAACGCCCAGGGTGTACTCGGCCAGGCTGAAAATGGGATCGTTGCTCGATCCGGCGGCGGCCTGCACCGTCTCTTCGATCACGCCCAGCGCGGAGTCATCGGCCTGAAACACGCCGTACTGAATCTCCAGACCGTAGGTCCAGGCGATCACACCGGCGAGGGTTGCCGGGTCGTCGCTGAGTCGGGCCATCGGGACGGCATCGTCATGGTCCTGGCGCCATCCGGCAAGGCCCAGCCACCACCGCGCCACGCCGCGCCATGCCAAAGCCACCGCCAGTGGCGATCCCATACCGAAGCCGCCGCCTTTGGTGGGGTTGCCGTCGGCCAGACCGATGACGGTTTGAGTTGACCGCAAGACCTTGCCAACTTCGCCGCTGGCGAACCAGCTGACGAACGCGACGAACGCCAGCCCCATGGTCGTGTCTGGATCGCCGATCGACTCGAGCAGCTCCATCTGTTCGGATACGAGCCGCGAGCCCTCGTGCACGCGTCCGGAATAGATGAGCTGGGTTGCGAGCCCGGTCATGCCGATCGCGAGTGAAACATTGTCCCCGGTCGCGGCGCACAACTCGCGCAGCTCCTCGAAGCGGCTTTCGCCTCTCTCCACTCCCCGGCCTTGCCAGATCGTGGCACACAGCATGGTGCGGGGGGCGATACGCATCGCCAGTAGGCCGGGGTCGTCGGCAGGCAGGGCGTCGGCGATGCGCAGTGCCCGCTCCCAACTGAGCCGGGCCGCGCGGAAGTCGCGCTTGGCTGACGATGCGGCGGCTCGCATGTGCCAGCCATACGCCACGTGCTGCTCGCCCGCGGCCTCCAAATGTTCGGCAATCAACGCCGCATTCTCTTCCACCGATTCCGGCTCACGTTCTTGGATCGCGCCAGCCAGCCGTCGATGCCACTCGGCGCGGTCGGATTTGAGCTGCGACTCGTAAGCCACCGCACGGATCAGCGGGTGGCGAAAGGCGTACTCGGCGCTCGGGGTGAAGCGCACCTGATCGATCAGTTCGGCGTCCAGAAGTTCGCCGAACACCGGATCGATGTTCAGCATGACGAGTAGCTCTTCCTCGAAACGGCCGCCGATCACCGAGGCCGCGTTCAAGGTGTGTTTGGCCGGAGTGGTCAGGCGGTCGATGCGTGCCTCGATGGCGGCCTGCACTGTCGCAGGCACATTCACATCGGCTACGTCGGTGCGACAAACGTATCGGCCGCGCTCACCGCACAGCACGCCGCGCTGCACCAACTCGCGCACCATCTCCTCGGCGAAGAATGCGTTGCCTGCAGCACGGTCTGCAATGATCGTGGCCAGTTCGATGACCGATGGATCGGTGCCCAGCAGGTCGTTCAGTAGTGCCTCGGTGTCCGAATCGCTCAGCGGCGCAAGCGCTATCGCCTGGGCGCCGCGGACCCGCGTCAATGCTCCTTCGTATTCGGGACGGGCTGTGATGAGCACCATCGTCGGGGTACGCGGAACCACAGTGAGAAAATCGGCCAGCATGGATTCGCTGACCGCATCAATCCAGTGTGTGTCCTCGATGATGAACAGCGCCGGCTCGGTGCGGACCAGCGACGTGGAGTTGATCAGTGCCGTCAATCGGCGCCGTCGTGCATCTGGATCGATCTGCGGCACAGGTAATTCCGGATCGGCGATGCCGAGCAGGTCAGCGAGCAACTGCAGATCCTGCGGGTCGACATCGGCAGGTACGACGGTGCGTAATTGCGCGCGGGCAGCTGCGCCGTCGAGGTCGGCCACGCCGCTGCCCGCCCGCAGCAGGCGCGTCACAGCGTGGAACGGGATGTCGCTGGCGTGAGATTCGCAGAAGGTCCAGAACACCTCGACGCCGCGGGCTGCTGCCATTGCCGCGGTTTCGCGGGCCACCCGGCTCTTGCCGATGCCCGGTGGTCCGGCCACGTTCACCACTTCGCCGCGGCCGACGATCGCGCGGTCGACGATGGCATCGAGGGCCGCCATCTCCCAGCGTCGACCGACCAGGCTTCCTTCGGCGTGCCCGACCAGTGCTTCCCGTGGGCCGGTCGCCACCAACCGGTATGCGGGCACTGGCTCGTCGGATCCCTTGACGCGTACCCAGTCCGGTTCGGCAACTGTTGCGGTGTGCTCGACCAGCCGCGCGGTCGATTCCGACAGCATCACTCCGCCCGGGGTCGCCGCCGATTCCATCCGCTGCGCGAACCCGACTGTCTCGCCGGTCGCGGCGTATCCCAGTGACCCCGAACCGATTTCGCCTGCGATGACTCGGCCCGAGTTCAGCCCAACCCGCAATTGAAGGGCCACGCCGTCGCGGCGCTTGACCTCCGCGGCCAACATGGTCGCTTCGTGTTGGATCGCCAGACCGGCAAGGCATCCTCGAAAAGCGTGATCCTCCAGCGCAACTGGGGCACCGAACAGCGCCATGACCCCGTCGCCGTTGTATTCCACGGTGCCGCCGTAGCGGCGTATCACCACCGATACGCGCTCCAAGAGCTCCGTCATGATGTCGCGGAACCGCTCGATGTCCACTTCGGCCGCGATGGCCGTCGACCGAACCACGTCGGCGAACAACACCGTCACCTGCTTGTACGTCGCTGCGTCAGCCGAGACCGAGGTCGGCGCACCGCACTCGTCGCAGAACTTGGCGTTCGCCCGCAGATCGGTGCCGCATGACCCGCATGCCACGCCGGTCATCATTCGGGCATCCCCTCAGCCCAGGCGATATGTCCTTCGAAGCCAAGCGATTCTGCCATCGTGTGATAGCGACTCGCCAACTCCTTGTAGGCGATGTCCTCGCCTCGGGCGCAGGCCAGTAGCGCGCGTAGCCGCAACAGCGTGATCTCGCGCACGGCCAAACCTTGATCGGCTCGCAGGTTGGCCAACCGGTCGATCCACTCGTGGGCTTCGGACAGATCGCTCTCGGTGCCACGCTCCAGCAGCGACTCCACCAGAACGCCGGTGCCCCACACGCCATACCCAAGCCGTCCTGCCTGGTGCAGCTCGTCGACGGCTTGACGCATCACCGTGATGGCAGCATCGCGGTCACCGCGTCCGGCCCTGTCCCCGGCAACCCACAATTCGGCGACTGGGACCAGGAACGGAGCACGCTCACGCACAAACTCCCGAAACTGCACCATCAGCTCCAGCCCGCGACGACGGTCGGCCGCGGCGTCCCGACTCAGCAGCGTTACGGCCAACGCGTACTCGGCCAAGCTCAGTGCAATATCGTGGCTGGATCCCGCGGCCTGCACCGCCTCTTCGCACGTGCGCACCGCAGCGTCATCGGCCCGAAGCACCCCGTAGTCCATCACGAGATTGAAGGTCCAGGCGACGACAACGGCGAAGGTTCCCGGGTCGCAACTTCGGGCCATGGCGACGGCGTCGTGGAGGTCCTGCCGCCATCCGGGACGGCCCAGGTACCACCGGGCATTGCTGCGAAACGCGAGCGCGATCGCCAGCGGTGATCCAAAACCGAAGCCGGCGCCCTTGGCCGGGTCACCGGCGGCCAGGTCGATCACGGTTTGCGACCATCGCAAGACCTCGCCGAATTCACCGGCATCGCCCCAAATGTTGAACCCGATGAACGCCAACCCCATGGTCAAGGTGGGATCGCCGATCGACTCGAGCAACGCCATCTGTTCGGATGCCAGTCGCGACGCCTCACACGAATGCCCGGTGTACGCGAGCTCAGTCACCAGCCCGCTCATGCCGATGGCCAGTGAAACTTTGTCTCCGGCGGTGGTGCACAGCTCACGCAGCTCCTCAAAACGACGCCGGCTTTCCTTGAGCGCTCGCCCGTGGTAGTCGGTGGCACACAGCATGGTGCGCGGGGCGATGCGCATCGACAATCGGGCCGGGTCGTTGTCAGGTAGCGCGTCGGCGACCCGACGGGCCCGCTCCCAACTGACCCGAGCCCCGGCGACGTCACGGTTGGTTGACCACGCGGCGGCGCGCATGTGCCAGCCGTAGGCAGCGGGTAGCTCGGCCGCCGCCTCGAGGTGCTCGGCGATCAGCGCCGCATTTTGGTCGGCCGATTCCGGGTCACGCTCTTGGATCGCGGTGGCCAAACGCCGGTGCCACTGAACGCGATCGGATTTCAGCTGCGATTCGTAGGCCACCGCGCGGATCAGCGGGTGGCGGAAGGCGTACTCGGCGTGCGGAGTGAAGCGCACCTGATCGATCAGCTCCGAGCTCTGCAGCTCGCCGAACACCCCATCGACGCCCACCGCAGTGAGTAGCTCCGGCTCGAAGCGGGCGCCGATCACCGCCGCCCCGTTCAACGTCTGCCGGGCCGACGTACTCAGGCGGTCGATCCGTGCGGCGATGGCGGCCTGCACGGTGGCAGGAACGGCGACGTCGGCGGCGCTGGTGTGACACAAATGGTTTCCGCGCTCGCCGCTTAGCACGCCGCGCTGCACCAACTCGCGCACCATCTCCTCGGTGAAGAACGGGTTCCCGCCCGCCCGGGCGACGATGATTGCTTTCAGCTCGTCGACCGAGGGATCGGACCCCAGCAACTCGCCGATCAGCGCGGCGGTGTCCGAATCGCCCAACGGGGCAAGCGCTATCGCCTGCGCGCCGCGCACTCGCGTCAGTGCTCCTTCGTACTCGGGGCGGGAGGTGATCAGCACCATCGATGGCGTACGCGGAATGACGGACAGGAAGTCGGCCAGCATGGATTCGCTGACCGCATCGATCCAGTGCGCATCCTCGATGATGAAGAGCGCCGGTTCGGTGCTCGCCAGCGCTGCGGTGTTGATCAGAGCGGCCAGCCGGCGACGTCGGGCATCCGGATCTATTTGGGGCAGTGGCACTTCCGGGTTGGCGATCCCCAGCAGGTCGTCGAGCAGCAACAGATCCTGCGGGTCGGCATCCGGCGCACCGGCCCGCATCCGCTCGCGAGTCTCTCGCAGCAGCTGGGTTGCGGCGTGAAAGGGAATGTCGCCCGCATGTGACTCGCAGAAGGCCCACACAACCTCCACGCCGCGGTTGGCCGCCCGTTCCGCAGCCTCGCGGGCGACCCGGCTCTTGCCGATGCCCGGCGGCCCCACCACGTTCACCACTCCGCCGCGGCCGCTGATCGCACGCTCGACGATGGCGTCGAGCGCCGCCATCTCCCAGCGTCGACCAACCAGGGTTGCTTCGGCGCGGCCAACAAGTGCATCCCGTGAACCGATCGCCACCAGCCGGCGCGCGCGCACCGGTTCGTCAGCGCCCTTGACCTGCACCCATTCCAGCTCGGCAAGTGCCGCGGTGTGTTCGACTAGGCGGGCGGTTGACTCCGACAGCATCACTCCGCCAGGCGGCGCCGCCGATTCCATCCGTTGGGCGAACCCGACTGCCTCACCGGTCGCGGCATATCCCAGCGAGCCCGAACCGATTTCGCCTGCGATGACTTGACCTGAGTTCAGTCCGACCCGCAACTGGAGAGCCACGTCGTCGCGGCGCTGCACCTCCGCGGCCAAGCGACTGGCATCCTCCTGAATCGCCCGGGCTGCAAGGCATGCTCGAAAAGCATGGTCCTCCAACGCAACTGGAGCACCGAACAGCGCCATCACCCCGTCGCCGTTGTACTCCACGGTGCCCCCGTAGCGCCGTATCACGCCTGCAGACCGTTCCAGCAGTTCGGTCATGATTTCTCGCAGCCGCTCGATGTCCACCGCGGCCGCGATGGCCGTCGAGCGGACCACGTCGGCGAATAGCACCGTCACCTGCTTGTACTGCGGAGCGTCGGCTGAACCTGCGGTCGGCGTGCCGCACTCATCGCAGAACTTCGCATTTTCTCGCAGGTCGGTGCCGCAGGACTCGCACGCCACGACCGCCGTCATGCGAACACCGTAGGGCTATCACCAGGGGGAAAAGGCTGAAATTGACCAAGGCGTTAAGCCGTGACGATCGTCGCTGGCTATAGCTGCCGGTCGAGATCGTCGGGTTCTGCGATGGTCAGGACCGCGTCGACGATGTACGGCTCGTCCTGCAGCTGGGTTTCGAGCTTCCGCAGCGTCGTCGCCACGTTCGATTCGACCTCGTCGCCCACCAAATCGACGCTTGCGACCAGGAACAGTTGTTTGGGGCCGACGAACACCAATCGAATGAACCGGACCCCGTCCACTTCCGGAAGCTCTCGGAGGCGGTTGACGACGGCTTCTCGCAGCTGAGGGCTGGCCGGCTGCCCGACCAGAAAGCGCCGGTTGCGGTCGATGAGTAGCGCGGCGACCAGGCCCAACAGAATGCCGACCAGGATGGATCCGACCGCGTCCCAGACCGCGTCGCCGGTGAGCTGATGCAGTCCAATGCCCAGGACGGCGATCACGATGCCGACCAATGCCGCCGTGTCTTCGGCGAAGACCGCTCGTGTTGTTGGATCGGATGTCTGCAACACATGGCCCAGCAGATCTCTGTCGTATTCGCGTGCCTCACCGCGTAATTGGCGTATTGCCTGAAAGAGCGACGTCGACTCGAGAACGAACGCGATGCCGAGCACGATGTAGGCGATGAGATAGTCCTCGGCGGTGGACTCGCCATGGAGCAGTTCGGTGACTCCGCGCCACACCGATACGAACCCGCCGACGACGAAAAGACCGACGGCGGCCAACAGCGACCACACGTAGGCCTCGCCGCCGTAGCCAAGCGGCCGCTCGGCGTCGGGCGGCCTGCTGCTTCGCCGGTTGGCGACGACCAGGAAGCCCTGATTACCCGTGTCCGCCCACGAGTGCGCAGCCTCGGCCGCCATCGACGCCGAACCGGACAACACCGCCGCGACCGTCTTGGCGACCGCGACGGCCAGGTTGGCGGCGAACGCGACGAGCACCGTCAAGGTGCTTTCCTTCTCGGCCATCCCACTAGTCTGCGTCGCATGACCAACACGGGACCCCTCGCGGGGGTGAAGGTGATCGAACTCGGCGGCATCGGCCCTGGGCCGCACGCCGCGATGATCCTGGCCGACCTCGGCGCGGACGTGGTGCGGGTGCGCCGGCCGGGCGGACTGACCATGCCTTCCGAGGACGTCGACCTGCTGCACCGCGGGAAGCGCATCGTCGATCTCGACGTGAAGAAGCAGCCGGATGTCCTGCTGGACCTCGCCGCGAAGGCCGATGTGCTGCTCGACTGCTTCCGGCCCGGCACCTGCGAACGGCTCGGCGTCGGACCCGACGACTGCGCGGCGGTCAACCCCCGGCTGATCTTCGCCCGCATCACGGGATGGGGTCAGGACGGTCCGCTGGCCATGATCGCGGGCCACGACATCAACTACCTGTCACAGACCGGCGCGTTGTCGGCGATCGGCTTCCGGGACCGCCCACCCGTCGCTCCGCTGAACCTGGTCGCCGACTTCGGCGGCGGCTCGATGTTCGTGCTGCTAGGTATCGTCGCCGCGCTCTACGAGCGGGAGCGCTCGGGTAAGGGTCAGGTGATCGACGCCGCGATGGTCGACGGCGTCAGCATTCTTTCGCAGATGATGTGGACGATGAAGGCGACCGGTTCGCTCAAGGATCAGCGAGAGTCGTTTCTGCTCGACGGCGGCGCACCCTTCTACCGCACCTACGAGACCTCCGACGGCGGGTACATGGCTGTTGGCGCGATCGAGCCGCAGTTCTTCGCGGAATTGCTGAAAGGCCTGGGGTTGTCCACCGACGAGGTGCCCGGTCAGCTCGAGATAGGTGCCTACCCGCAGATGCACAAGATCTTCACAGAGCGCTTCGCGAGCAAGACGCGCGACGAGTGGACCGACATCTTCGCGGGCACCGACGCATGCGCGACGCCGGTGCTGACGTGGACCGAGGCGTCCCAAAACGAGCACCTCAGGGCGCGTTCCACCGTGATGGAGCGCGACGGCGTCGAGCAGGCGGCGCCGGCACCGCGGTTCTCCCGCACACCCGCGGGACCGGTCGGCGCTCCGCCGAAGGCCACCACCGCGCTCGACGAAATCGGTTGGTAACTCGCGTTGGCCCGGCGCGTGTCCGACGGAAGGATTAGATTTGCCAACGTGGCAGTTCGAGCATCGCGCGAGGTCGTCGTCGACGCCCCTCCGGAGGCGATCCTCGACGTGCTTGCCGACATCGATGCCGTGCCGTCGTGGTCTGCGCTGCACAAGAGCGCCGAGGTGCTCGACCGTCATCCCGACGGCAGGCCGCACCGCGTGCGGGCCACCTTGAAGATCATGGGCGTCACCGACAAAGAGATCCTCGAGTACCACTGGGGCGACCGGTGGATGGTGTGGGACTCCTCGGAGACCTCTGCTCAGCGCGGATTGCACGGCGAGTACAACCTGACGCCCGAAGGCGAGGACAGGACGCGGGTGCGGTTCGACATCATCTTGGAACTGGCCGCGCCGGTGCCCGCCTTCCTCATCAAGCGGGCCAAGAAGATGGTGCTCGACGTGGCGACGGAGCGACTCCGCGAGCGGGTCATGCGCTGCGGCCATTGACCCTGCTGCGTCGCAAGCATTGCGATCACCCGGAGTAGATGGCCGCGGCTGGAATAGGCCTCGCGCGGACGCGGGTTGGTCGCTGTATGGCGACCGGAATCATGCTCGCTCCACGCTCGGATGCCGCCAACGTGGTCGACGACATCGTCGCGCAGGCGCGACGCGCATATGAACTCGGTGTTCGTCAGGTCTGGGTGGCTCAGCAGTTCGACCACGACGCGATCGCGCTGGCCGGTCTCATCGGCGCGGCGGTGCCGGGGCTGGGAGTGGGGACCTCGGTGGTGCCGATCAACCCGCGGCATCCGCTGATCGTCGCCTCGCTGGCGCAGACGGCGCAGGCGGCGTCGCACGGCAACTTCAGCCTCGGCCTCGGGCTCGGTGCGCACGAGCCAGAGCGCCTGGCGTTCGGAACGGCGTGGCCCAACACCGTCGGGCGGCTGCGCGAGCATCTGACCGTGCTGCGGTCCGTCTTCCACGAGGGGTCCGTTGATTTCCACGGCGAGGAGCTGACGGCCCAACCCGGATGGCCCGTCGCCGTCGCCGGGGGTAGGCCGGTGCCCGTATACGTGGCGGCGATGGGTCCAAAGGCGTTGCGCGTCACCGGCGAACTCGCCGACGGCACACTCCCTTATCTCGCAGGGCCGAGAACGATTTCGGAGTTCATAGAACCGACCATCGCCAAGGCCGCAGCGGATGCCGGACGGCCGAGCCCACGCATCATCGCCGCGGTACCGGTGTTGGTGACCGAGGATGTCGACGCCGGGCGCGAACACGTCGCCGAGGTGTTGAGCTTCTACGAGACCATCCCGTCGTACCGACGCGTGATCGCGCGCGAGCAGGTGAGCAGTGCCGCCGAGCTCGCCGCGATCGGGCCGGCCGACGCGGTCATCAGCAAGCTGAAGAGCTATCTCGACGCCGGCGCGACCGACGTGGCGCTCAGCCCGATGGACCGTTCGGACGGGGCCGACCGCGAGTCGCTGTGGGCGGTCGCCGCCGCGCTGTAGCGACCGCCGAACGTGTTGTTGTTGATCGCCGCACCGCGGCTTTGTGTATAACTTCACCCACGGTGGCCGGATATGTCGGTCCGTGCCTCGACCATGCGGCAATGCGAGACAAGATCGTGGTGGCCAGCGAGGCGCTCGCCACCGGCAGGTTGACCCGTCGCGAACTCGATCGCTCTTACACCAAACTCTTTCGCAATGTGTACGCCAGAAGCGGCTTCGAGCTCACCGCGAGGGACAAGGCGGTCGCGGCATGGCTATGGTCCGGCCGATCGGCAACCCTGGCCGGCTGCAGCGCTGCAGCGGTACTGGGTATGCGCTGGCTCGACGCGTCCGAACCGGCCGAGCTCATCCGGGCCAATCGAAGAGCACCGAAAGGTATCTGCGTGTACAGCGATACGCTGAGCGGTAGCGATACCTGTCGCGTCGGAGACATGCGCGTGACGACGCCGGCACGCACTGCGTTCGACATGGCCCGCCGGTTACCGTTGCTCATCGCAGTTCCTCGAATTGACGCCTTGCTTCGGGTGAGCGGCTGCACAGTGCTCGACGCAAGAGCAGCGATGGGCCAACATCCAGGTTTGCGCGGTGTGCGCAGAGCAGCGAAGGCTCTGGATGTCGCTGACGGCAGCGCTGAGTCACCGCCGGAATCCCTCACTCGAATCTTGTTGATCGCAGCGGGATTCCCGCGACCCGTCACCCAGATTCTTATCCGTGACGACGACGGGCATCCGGTGTACCGCCTCGATATGGGCTGGCCGCAATACAAGGTGGCTGTCGAGTACGACGGCGCGCAGCATCGGACTGATCCGGCTCAGCGGGCCCGCGATATCGAACGGCTGGGGTTCCTCGCAGCGCGGGGGTGGACGATCATTCGAGTCAGCTGGATGCAGCTACGTGATCAACCGAAAACAGTCGTGAATCGCGTAGCGAGGGCACTCGGTGTGGTGCCGAACGTGACGTTGCTGCACGGTCTACTCGATGGTTGGGTACAACAACTTCACGTTCGGCGAGCGAGCTAGCGACGCAGCACGCCCAGCCGATTGATTGCCTCGTCGAGGGTGTCGTCGCGCTTGCAGAAGGCGAAGCGCACCAGATGATTCCAGGCGTCGGCGTGCGAGGCGCCGGGGTCGCAGAACGCCGACATCGGGATCGCAGCCACCCCGGCTTTCTCGGGCAGTTCCGCGCAGAACGACGTGCTGTCGTCGAAGCCCAGCGGCCTCGGGTCGGCGCACAGGAAGTAGGTGCCGAAGCTGTCGTGCACGTCGAAGCCGAGTTCGTCCAGCGCCGTCCCCAGCCGGTCGCGCTTGGCCTGCAACGACTCTCGCAGCGCCGCGACCCACGTCTCTTCGGTGTTGAGCGCTTGGGCCACCGCGGGCTGAAACGGTGCCCCGCCCACGTAGCTCATGTATTGCTTGGCTGCGCGCACGCCGGCGATGAGATCCGCAGGGCCGCAAGCCCATCCGATCTTCCAGCCGGTGCAGTTGAACATCTTGGCCGCGCTGGAGATGGTGATCGTCCTGCCTGCCATGCCGGGATAGTTGGCCAGCGGCATGTGGCGGCGGCCATCGAATACCAGATGCTCGTACACCTCGTCGGTGATCACCAGCAGATCGGCGCTCACCGCGAGGTCGGCGATCGCCGCGAGCTCTGCGTCGGTAGCCACCATCCCCGTCGGGTTGTGCGGGGAGTTGAGGATCAACGCCTTGGTCTTCGGTGTGACGGCGCGGCGCAATCCGTCGACGTCGATGGCGAAGCCGGCGCCGTCGGGCACCATCGGCACGGCCACGCGCTCGCAACCCGCCATGGCGATGACGGGCGAGTACGAGTCGTAGAACGGCTCGATCAGCAGCACTTCGGAACCTGGCTCGACGAGCCCGATCACCGACGCCGCGATGGCCTCGGTGGCGCCGACGGTGACGAGCACTTCGTTGTCCGGGTCGTAATCGGTGCCGAAGTGCCGCTTGCGTTGCGCGGCGATCGCCTCGCGGAGCGGTGCGATGCCAAGGCCGGGCGGGTACTGGTTGACGCCCTCGGCGATGGCGTTCTCCGCGGTCTTGAGCATCGCGGGCGGTCCGTCCTCGTCGGGAAATCCCTGGCCGAGGTTCACCGCGCCGATCCGCGCCGCGAGCGCCGACATTTCGGCGAAGATCGTGACCGCATAGGGCTCGAGGCGGCGAACCGTCATGGGTGGAGCATATTTGGCGCCGAGATCGACGTAATGGTCGCCACGTCTCGCACTTTTGCGCCCGTTTGTGCGTTTGGGCGAGTGAGCAACCTCCCAACCACCCGGTTGGCCGATCCTGTTAGGCTGGCGCGCAGAGGACAACCGCCCATGTGGGCAGGTCTCCCAAATAACCACCCACCTGAACAGGAACATCTTCATGTCTGAAGAAGCCTTCATCTATGAGGCCATTCGCACGCCTCGCGGCAAGAACAAGGGCGGCGCCCTCAACGAGGTCAAGCCGATCAGCCTGGTCACCGGCCTGATCGACGAACTCCGGTCGCGCAACCCCGACCTGGACGAGACCCTGATCAGCGACGTCATCCTCGGCGTCGTGTCCCCGGTCGGCGACCAGGGCGGCGACATCGCCCGCACCGCCGTGCTGGCGGCCGGTCTGCCCGAGACCACCGGCGGTGTGCAGCTGAACCGCTTCTGCGCGTCCGGCCTCGAGGCCGTCAACACCGCCGCGCAGAAGGTGCGCTCCGGCTGGGACGACCTGGTGCTGGCCGGCGGCGTCGAGTCCATGAGCCGCGTCCCGATGGGCTCCGACGGCGGCGCATGGGCCACCGACCCCGAGACCAACTACACCATCGGCTTCGTGCCGCAGGGCATCGGCGCCGATCTGATCGCCACGATCGAAGGCTTCTCGCGCGAGGACGTCGACCGCTTCGCGCTGCGCTCGCAGGAAAAGGCCGCGGAGGCGTGGTCGGGCGGCTACTTCGCCAAGTCCGTCATTCCGGTCAAGGACCAGAACGGTCTCGTCATCCTCGACCACGACGAGCACATGCGCCCCGACACCACGATGGAGGGCCTGGCCAAGCTGAAGACCGCGTTCGACGGCATCGGCGAGATGGGCGGCTTCGACGATGTCGCGCTGCAGAAGTACCACTGGATCGAGAAGATCGATCACGTCCACACCGGCGGCAACAGCTCCGGCATCGTCGACGGCGCCGCGCTGGTGCTCGTCGGGTCAGAGAAGGCGGGCACCTCGCAGGGCCTGACGCCGCGGGCGCGCATCGTCGCGACCGCCACCAGCGGTGCGGATCCGGTGATCATGCTGACCGGCCCGACGCCTGCCACCAAGAAGGTGCTCGACCGCGCGGGCCTGACCGTCGACGACATCGACCTCTTCGAGCTGAACGAGGCGTTCGCCTCCGTCGTGCTGAAGTTCCAGAAGGACCTGAACATCCCCGACGAGAAGCTCAACGTCAACGGTGGCGCCATCGCGATGGGCCACCCGCTCGGCGCCACCGGCGCCATGATCACCGGCACCATGGTCGACGAGCTCGAGCGCCGCAACGCGCGCCGCGCGCTGGTCACCCTGTGCATCGGCGGCGGCATGGGTGTCGCGACCATCATCGAGAGGGTTTGAGGCCATGGCAGAGAACACAATTGTTTGGGACAAGGATGCCGACGGCATCGTCACCCTGACGCTCGACGACCCCACCGGCTCGGCGAACGTGATGAACGAGCACTACAGCGAGTCGATGCACAACGCCGTCGAACGCCTTGTCGCCGAGAAGGATTCGATCACCGGCGTCGTCATAACCAGCGCGAAGAAGACCTTCTTCGCGGGCGGTGACCTGACGGCGATGGTCAAGGCGCAGCCCGAGGACGCAGGCGAATTCTTCAGCACCGTCGAAGGGATCAAGGCCGACCTCCGCAAGCTGGAGACGCTCGGTAAGCCGGTCGTGGCCGCCATCAACGGCGCCGCGCTCGGCGGCGGTTTGGAGATCACCCTCGCGTGCCATCACCGGATCATCGCCGACGTGCCGGGAGCGGTCGTCGGCTTCCCCGAGGTGACCCTTGGCCTGCTGCCCGGCGGTGGCGGCGTGACGCGCACCGTGCGGATGTTCGGCATCCAGAACGCGTTCATGAACGTGCTGAGCCAGGGCACCCGGTTCAAGCCGGGCAAGGCCAAGGAGGCCGGCCTGGTCGACGAGGTGCTGCCGACGGTCGAGGAACTGGTGCCCGCCGCCAAGGCGTGGATCAAGGCCAACCCCGATAGCCACACCCAGCCGTGGGATGCGAAGGGCTACAAGATGCCCGGCGGCACGCCGTCGTCGCCGGGACTGGCAGGCATCCTGCCGTCGTTCCCCGCCCTGCTGAAGAAGCAACTCAAGGGTGCGCCGATGCCTGCGCCGCGGGCCATCCTGGACGCGGCCGTCGAGGGTGCGCAGGTGGACTTCGACACCGCGTCGCGCATCGAGAGCCGTTACTTCACGCATCTCGTCACGGGCCAGGTCGCGAAGAACATGATCCAGGCCTTTTTCTTCGACCTGCAGCACATCAACGGCGGCGGATCACGGCCCGAGGGCATCGGCAAGACCCCGATCACCAAGATCGGTGTGCTCGGTGCGGGCATGATGGGCGCCGGCATCGCGTACGTGTCGGCGAAGGCCGGCTTCGACGTGGTGCTCAAGGATGTCGACATCGACGCCGCCAACAAGGGCAAGGGCTACTCCGAGAAGCTCGAAGCCAAGGCGCTCGAGCGCGGCAGGACCACAGAGGAGAAGTCCAAGGCGCTGCTGGCCCGCATCACGCCGACGGCTGACGCGGCCGACCTCAAGGGCGTCGACTTCGTCATCGAGGCGGTGTTCGAGAGCCAGGAGCTCAAGCACAAGGTGTTCCAGGAGATCGAGGACGTCGTCGAGCCGAACGCCATCCTCGGCTCGAACACCTCGACGCTGCCGATCACCGGTCTGGCGACCGGCGTGAAGCGGCAGGAGGACTTCATCGGGATCCACTTCTTCTCACCGGTCGACAAGATGCCGCTCGTCGAGATCATCAAGGGCGAGAAGACGTCTGACGAGGCCTTGGCCCGGGTGTTCGACTACACGCTGGCGATCGGCAAGACCCCGATCGTCGTCAACGACAGCCGCGGATTCTTCACGTCGCGGGTGATCGGCACGTTCGTCAACGAGGCGCTGGCGATGCTCGGCGAGGGCGTCGCCCCCGCGTCGGTGGAGCACGCAGGCTCGCAGGCCGGCTACCCGGCCCCGCCGCTGCAGTTGTCGGACGAGCTGAACCTCGAGCTGATGCACAAGATCGCCGTCGCCACCCGCAAGGGTGTCGAGGACGCGGGCGCCACCTACGAGCCGCATCCGGCCGAGGCGGTCGTCGAGAAGATGATCGAGATCGGTCGGCCCAGCCGCTTGAAGGGCGCCGGCTTCTACGAGTACGTCGACGGCAAGCGCACGCGGCTGTGGCCGGGCCTGGCCGACACGTTCAAGTCGGGTTCGACGGAGATACCGCTGCAGGACATGATCGACCGGATGCTGTTCGCCGAGGCGCTGGAAACCCAGAAGTGCCTCGACGAGGGTGTGCTGACGTCGACCGCGGACGCCAACATCGGCTCGATCATGGGTATCGGCTACCCCCCCTACACCGGCGGCTCGGCGCAGTACATCGTCGGGTACGAGGGACCGGGTGGCAGGGGCAAGGAAGCCTTCGTCGCACGCGCCAAGGAATTGGCGGCCAAATACGGCGACCGCTTCAATCCGCCCGCCTCGCTGACGAGCTGACCGCACGACGCAAGACCCCCGAAACAACGGCGTTTCGGGGGTCTTCGTGTGCGTCGGCAGCCATGATTGCGTGGTGACCTGCCCGGCCTGCGGCACGCAACAGCGCGCGGACGCGAAGTTCTGTGACGAGTGCGGAGCTTCGGTGTCGAAGGCCGCGAGCACGGCCGAGTACAAGCAGGTGACGGTGCTCTTCGCCGACGTCGTGCATTCGATGGACATCGCCGCAACGGTGGGTCCGGAGCGACTACGTGAGCTGATGTCGGAGGTGTTCGACCGCTGCTGTGAGGTGGTGCAGCGGTACGGGGGCACGGTCGACAAGTTCACCGGTGACGGCGTCATGGCCGTGTTCGGTGCGCCGATGGCCTTGGAGGACCACGCAATTCGAGCCTGCGTGGCCGCTCTGGACATTCAAAAGGGCGTCGGTGGCCTCGCCGTCGACGTCCGGCGACTCGACGGCATCGACCTGGCGCTTCGGATCGGGCTGAACTCCGGCGAGGTGATCGCGGGCGAAGTGGGCTCTCGCGCAAGGAGTTACACCACGATCGGCGATCAGGTCGGCATGGCGCAGCGGATGGAGTCCGTCGGGGAGCCGGGCGGTGTCATGCTGAGCGAGTCGACCGCTCGCCTCGTCGGCGGGGAGGCCGTGCTCGGTGCACGTCAACTCGTGCAGATCAAGGGCGCCGACAATCCGGTCGCCGCGTATTCGCTTCGGTCCGTTACCGGCCGCCACTTCGACATGTCGGCGAGCGTGTCGACATATGTCGGCCGTGAGTGGGAACTGGCCGCGCTGAAGGCGATACTCAAACGGTCCGTGGCCGGCCACGGATCGGTGGTCGGCGTCGTCGGGCCACCCGGCATCGGGAAGAGCCGCACCGTCGCCGAGGCGGTCGCGCACGCGGAAGCGCTTGGAATGCGTGTCTTTTCGACGTACTGCGAATCCCACACCAGCGATGTCGCGTTCCAGGTGGCGATCCGCCTGCTGCGGTCGGGGTTCGGCGTCGACGGGTTGGCCGACGAACAAGCGCGTGCCCGGGTGCGCAGCCAGACTCCAGGCGCTGATCCGGCAGATGTGATTCTGCTCCAGGACGAACTCGGCATCCGTGACCCGGCCGACGAGCTGCCGGACATCGCGCCCGATGCGCGCCGTCGCCGGCTGTCGGCACTGGTGAACGCGACCGTGCTGGCGCGTGATGAACCCGCCGTGTTCGTCATCGAGGATGCCCACTGGGTCGATCCGACGAGCGAGGCGTTGCTGTCCGAATTCCTGGCAATCGTTCCCCGCACGCGTTCGGTGGCCATCGTCACGTTTCGCCCCGAATACACAGGCCCGCTTTCCCGCAGTACGGGTGCACAGACCATCGCGCTTGCCCCACTGGATGATTCCCACATCGGCAGCCTGATCGCCGAATTGCTCGGCCCGCATTCCTCGGTTGCCGGGCTGGCGAGCCGGATTGCCGATCGGGCGTCGGGCAATCCCTTCTTCGCCGAGGAGATCGTCCGCGATCTGGTCGACCGTGGTGTCCTGCAAGGCAAGCGAGGCGGCTACAGATGCGAGGACGACGCCACCGACGTCGATGTGCCTCCCACCGTGCAGGCCGCGATAGCCGCACGGATCGACCGCCTGGCGCCTGAAGCGAAGCAAACGCTCAATGCTGCCTCCGTCATCGGTCTGCGGTTCGACGAACAGCTGCTCCGCAGCCTCGACGACGTGGTCGTACTGGAGCCCTTGATAACGGCGGAACTCGTCGATCAAGTGGCGTTCGCTCCTCGCGCAGAGTACGCCTTCCGCCATCCCTTGATTCTCTCGGTTGCCTACCGATCGCAGCTCGCGGCGACGCGTGCAGGCCTGCATCGCCGTCTTGCCCACGCCATCGAGGCATGTGATCCCGAATCCTCCTCGGAGAGTGCGGCTTTGATCGCCGAACACCTCGAGACCGCAGGCGATTTGGCTGATGCGTTCGGCTGGCACATGCGCGCAGGGGAATGGCTGACGTTCCGAGATATCGCGGCGGGTCGGTTGAGTTGGGAGCGAGCGTGCCAAGTCGCTGACCGGGTGCCGACCGACCAACCCGGTCGCGACGCGATGCGAATCGCACCGCGGGCCCTTCTGTGTGCTACCGCGTTCCGAGCCGGTGGTGTGTTCGACGAGAAGCTCTACGAAGAACTGTGCCTGCTCGCCTCGGCCGCGGACGACAAGATTTCGCTGGCGTTGGCGCTGTCCGGTCGGGTCGTCACCTACGCGTTCGCAGGCCGCTATCGAGAGGCGCTCGGCCTTGCGTCTGAGCTTGTCGCTCTTGTCGAAGGCGTTGGGGATCCGATGTTGGAACTCACGTTGCTGCCAGGGCCGACGACCGCGATATTGATGGGGGGTGACTTCGCCGAAGCGCTCCGACTTGCTGACCGATTCATAGAACTCGCCGACGGCGATGCCAGCAAAGGCGGATCGGTCATCGAGTCGCCGCTGGCTCTCGGACTGATGTACCGCCTTGTTGCGCGAATGTGTCTGGGGCAGGCCGATTGGAGGGACGAACTTCCTCACGCCACAGGTATGGTCCGCGATTGCATCCCACTGGGACGAGCCGTCGTGATGTTTTGGATGTACGGCCTGGCCGTGGCGGTCGGCGCGATTCGACCTGGCACCGCGGCTGTGCTGGAGACCGCCGACATCTTGGCGTCGGCCGAGGAACGCGGTGACGACCTATCTGTGGGCGCGGCCCGGTTCCTGTACGGCTACGTGTTGGCTCAGCAGCCCGAACCGGATCGAAGCCGGGGAGTTCGTCTGCTCGTCGCGGCGCGTGAGACCACCATCGAGCCGCGTTCGGTAGCCATGGCTCTCTTGTTGGTCGAAATAGAGGTCGCGGAGGATCAAGCTCGGCGCGGGAATCTCGACGCCGCCATGACCGCTTTGCGGTCGGCATTGGACCGGGAACTCGCGGCGGGCGAAGTGCTCATCTGCGGGCGCGCGGCCGAAGCCTTGGTCGAGGTGCTGCTGCTTCGCGGGGGACCTGCCGACATCGACGACGCACAGAACGTCATTGAGCAATACTCATCGGTGCCGGAAGAGCAGGGTGCAATCACCCACGAGCTGCCGCTGCTGAGAATGCGTGCCCTCGTCGCGCGCGCGTGCGGTGAAGAGAGCTACCGGCAGCTCGTCGAGCAGTACCGGGCCAGGGCGATGGAGCTTGGCTACGAGGGGCACATCGCCAAGGCCGAGGCGATGGCCTGACGCGTTTGCGTATGGTCGAGGCGTGACCGAAGCCTTCACCGAAAGGTTCGCGGCCGCACTGGCCGGCTACGGCGAAGGGCCGTGCATCGAGTTCGAGGGCCGCTGGTACTCGGGCGCCGACATCACGGCATACGCCGACGCCATCGCCACGATCCTGCGCGACGCCGGGGTCGCTGACGATGCGCCGGTCGGGCTTGTCGTCCGCAACCGGCTACCGCACGCCGCGGCGATCATCGGCTTCATCGCGGCGGGGCGTACGGTCTCGATGATCTACTCGTTCCAGTCGCCGGAATCGATCGGCCGCGACATCGAGACGCTGAACCTGTCGGCGATCGTCGCCGACGAGCAGGACTGGACCGGCGAAGTCGTCACGGCCGCCAAGCGTGCAGGCAGCGCGGGCATCGCGATCTCGATGCGGGCGCCCACCGTCGCCGCCGTTCCCGGGCTCGAGCGCCGCGACGACACCCGCAGGCACGCCGATGCGGAACCCGGTGTGGCACTGCATATTCTGACGAGCGGAACCACCGGCCCACCGAAGAGACAGTCGATCAAGACGCCGGTGCTGGAACGCACCGTGTTCAGCGTCACAAGTGGAGAAGCCGCGCCGCACGGCGCGCCGCCCGAGTTCTCCTACTGGCAGTTCGGCGGCATCGGAGTCTGTCAGCTCATCGCAGGTGCGTACAACGGCAGGCGCATCGTCATCCTCGAGCGCTTCACCGTCGACAGCTGGGTGAATGCGGTGAAGACGCACGGCATCCGGCGATCGGGTGTGCAGCCCGCCGTAATCCGCATGCTGCTCGACGCCGACGTGCCCAAGGAAGACCTCGCGTCACTGGACTTCCTGATCAGCGCCTCGGGTCCGCTCGATCCGGAGACCCGTGACGAGTTCGAGGCGCACTTCGGCGTCCCGGTCAAATTAGCTTACGGCGCAACGGAATTCGCCGGCTCGTTGTGCGCATGGACACCGGAGATGGACCGTGAGTTCGGAGCATCGGCTGCCAAACGCAACAGCGTCGGCAGGGCGCTGCCCGACACGCAGCTGCGCATCGTCGACCCGGACACCGGCGCCGAAGTGCCGACGGGGCAGCAGGGACTGCTGGAGGCAAGGATCACCTCCATCAGCGGCGACTGGATCCGCACCACCGACATCGCGTCGATCGACGACGACGGGTTCGTCACGCTGCACGGCAGGGCCGACGGCGCGATCAATCGCGGCGGCTTCAAGGTGCTGCCGGAAACGGTTCGCCGCGTGCTGGTTTCGCATCCGTCCGTGCGCGACGCCTGCGTGGTGGGTGTGCCCGACGCGCGCCTGGGCCAGGTGCCGTTCGCCGCGATCGAGGCCGCGCCGGGCGAGCCGGTGCCGTCCGATGACGAATTAAGTGACCTGGTTCGCCGGACGCTTCCGGTCTACAACGTGCCGGTCGCGTTCGTCATCGTCGACGAGCTTCCGCGCAATCCCGCGCTGAAGGTCAGCCTGCCCGCCGTCGCCGCGCTCTATGAGGCGCACTGACCCGACTAGGTCGGTCCGGGCGTCACGAAATGCCGTGAATCCCTGCCGAACCCGACCCGGCGAGGCCGTCGTCGTGGTACGCCCTGCATCAGGGGCCGGTGCGCCCGCATCCCGAAAGGGGGCTCGGTCGTGCAGCTCCGTGCCGCTCAGCAGTCCCCTGACGACTGCCTCCCGAGACCACCCCGTGCGGCGGCGCGCCCGGCAAGCAGACCGCCGAACCGCCCATCGAGTCAGCGGTGACCTGATCTGGTCGGATGGCCTGCTGTCCTGGACGCACGTGGCCGGGCTGCCCGGTAGGGCGATTGCGATCGGCGTCGACAGGGCCGAACATCCGCCTGCCGTGCACGTCGGCACCGACAGCGATGTGTACGTGGTGCGGGAGCGCGCTGTGATCACCAACGCCACCGGCCTGCCCGCGGAGGCGCGCACGCGCCAGATGACGCTCGTCGTGAACGCGAACGGGGACCGCTGGGCCTATCTGGGTTCGTGGGCCTGGTCCGTCTGGCGAGCCCGGCTCTCCTGACCCGCGCTCTACGAGGCGCGTTGAAACAAGTAGTACCGGCCAACGTCCTTGCCGTTGCGCTGCATCGCGGGCTCACTGCCCGACGTCAGCAGAGTCCAACCGCCTTCGAACCGTCGTGCAACCTCTGACGGCTCGATGCCGGGCACGCCATACGACCCGCCTGGAATTAACTCGACAAGCAGCAGCCGGGCATCGGGGGACGCGACCGCCGTCACCTCCCGCACATAGTCGTAGCGGTCCTCGTCGCTCATACCGTGCAGACAGCCGTTGTCGATGATCAGCGAGAAATCCGAGCCGATGCCCTCTTCGCAGAGGCGGGTGACGTCGGCCTGCTCGACCCGGATGTCGACGTTGTCGGCTGCCGCCTTCGCCCGCGCCTTGTCCACCGCTCTGGCGACGAAGTCGATGCCGGTGACCCGCCACCCGTGCTTGGCCAGGTAGATGGAGTTGTCGCCGGTTCCGCAGCCGATATCGAGCGCCTTACCTGCGGTCAGCGCCGCGTTGGCGCCGTCGCCCTCGACGAGGTTCTTGAGGCTCTTCGGCAGTGGGTGACCATCCCACGGAACGAATCCGAACCGGTACAGGGACTTGAACAGCCATTGCCGCGACGCCATGTCAGAGCGACCCGAGATCCGCCGACAGCCAGTTGACGGGCTTCATGTAAATGGTCACGCCCTCGCCGTGCTCGCGGCGGGCGAACTCGAGATACGGGTCGACCTTGTCCGGCGGCAGATAACGCTTGACCATCTCGACCAGCTGTTCGTCGGTGGCTGGCTCGATGCGGCTGACAACGCCGTCGACCGCGACATAGCGCACCGACGGCTCGACCCGCTGCACCATCAGCGTGAATTCGCCCTGGGACTCGATGAGCCGGTGCTTGCGGGAGCCGGCTCCGGTATGAATCCACGGCTCGCCGCCCGGGCTGTACTGGTACCAGATCGGCACCGTCAGCGGTCCCCGCTTGTCGCCCGCGCTCACCGACAGAGCCGCGACGTGTGGTTCGGCCAGAAACTGTTCACGTTCGTCCTTGGAAAGGGCCATGATCGCCAGGCTAGTCGCGCCGCATACAGTCGAGGCCATGGACTTCGGACTGTTCATTCCTCAGGGTTGGCGACTCGATTTGATAGACATCCCCACCGAAAAGCATTGGCCGGTGATGCGTGAACTCGCCGCGTACGCCGACGGCACCGCGTGGGATTCGCTGTGGGTGTACGACCACTTCCACACCGTGCCGATGCCGTCCGACGAGGCAACCCACGAGGCGTGGTCGCTGATGTCGGCGTACGCCGCCACCACCTCGCGCATCAAGCTCGGCCAGATGTGTACCGCGATGAGTTATCGCAACCCGGTCTACCTGGCCAAGGTGGCAGCCACCGCCGACATCATCTCCGGCGGGCGCGTTCAGATGGGTATTGGCGGCGGCTGGTACGAGCATGAGTGGAAGGCCTACGGCTACGGGTTCCCGTCCGCCGGTGTGCGATTGGCCCGGCTCGACGAGGGCGTGCAGATCATGCGCGACGCGTGGCGCGACGGCAGGGTCACGTTTGCGGGCAAGCACTATCAGGTGGACGGCGCCATCGTCGCGCCAAAACCGTTGCAGGACGGCGGACCTCCGATGTGGATCGCAGGCGGCGGCGAGAAGGTGACGCTGAAGATCGCCGCCAAGTACGCGCAGTACACAAACTTCACCTCCGAACCCGAAGGGTTCCGCCACAAGTCGCAGGTGCTGGCCGACCACTGCCGCGACGTCGGCACCGACTACGACGCGATCGTCCGCTCAGCCAACTTCAACGCCGTCATCGGGGATTCCGAAGACGATGTCGCCAAGCGCATCGACCGGATCCGGGAGATGCAGGTGTCGAGGGTCAACGAGAAGGCCGTCGATTCGATGCTCAACACCCTGAAGGCGCCCGACTCCGCGACCGGCACTCCCGAACAGGTCGTCGAAAAGCTGCAGCGGATGCGCGATCTCGGCTGCGAGTACGCGATCATGTACTTCCCCGAGGCCGCTTATGATCGCTCGGGCATCGAGTTGTTCGAGCAGAAGGTCATTCCTGCGCTGAGCTAACCGCGTCGAGCTTCGACGCCTGATAGTGGGGGATCTTCCACCCGTCGTGTTTCGACCTCGGCGACGCGATCGGGTTGTTGATCGTCGATCGCCGCCTTCCATCGGGTCAGTACGTCGTGCACTGCGTCAGTGCCCTGCACTCTGGCCACCGTCCACGTGCAATACCTCGCCGGTGACGAAGCGGGCGTCCTCGAGGTAGAGGACCGCGTCGACGACGTCGTCGACCTCGCCGATCCGGCCGATCGGATGCATCTTGGCGAGCGCCTCATGGGTCGAATCGCCGTGCATCGGGGTGCGGATGATGCCGAGGGCGACGGTGTTGGCGCGGATGCCACGGTCGGCGTATTCCACTGCCAGCGCCTTGGTCACCGCGTTGAGGCCGCCCTTGGTGAGCGATGCCAGCGCCGACGGCACCGCCGAATTCGCGTGGTCGACAAGGCTGGTGGAGATGTTGACCACGTGACCGCCCTCGCCCCGGGCCAGCATCGCTGCGATCGCCGCGCGGGAAACCTCGAAGAAGCCGCGCAGGTTCACGCCCGTGATGGCGTCGAAGTCGCCGTCGGTGTAGTCGGTGAACGCATTAGGGATGAAGATGCCCGCGTTGTTCACCACGGTGTCGATCCGGCCGAATCGTCGCAACGCCGCGTCGACGATCCGTTGTCCCACTCCCGGTTGAGCGACATCGCCGGGCACCGCGAGCACCATCGGGTCGTCGCTGTCTGCG